>JBILUW010000100.1:0-12376 GCA_044370795.1 Burkholderiaceae bacterium | reverse complement strand
TCATGCCGGCGGGGGCCGCCCCGCTCGTCTTCGAGGGCCCATGGACACCCGCACCTCCCCCATCCGCCTGCGCCTCGAGCGCGCCCGCGACGCGCTGCGCCGCCACGGCCTGCACGCGCTGCTCGTGCCCTCGAGCGACCCGCATCTGTCCGAGTACCTGCCCGAGCGCTGGCAGGCGCGGCAGTGGCTGAGCGGCTTCACCGGCTCGATGGGCACGCTCGCGGTCACGCCCGATCGGGCGGCGCTCTTTGCCGACAGTCGCTACTGGGTGCAGGCGCAGGCACAGCTCGCGGGCACCGGCATCGATCTCGTCAAGATTGGCGGACCCGCCGCCGCCACGCAGCACCTCGACTGGCTGGCCGAGGCCACGCCGCGGGGCGGCACGGTGGCGGTCGACGGCAAGGTCCTCGGGCTGGCTGCGGCCCAACAGCTGCGCGCCGCGCTCGAGCGCGGCGGCCGCGCGCTGCGCACCGACCTCGACCTGATCGACGAAGCCTGGCCCGAGCGCCCAGGGCTGCCCGCCGCGCCGGTCTACGAGCACGGCGCGCCGCACGCGCCGCATCCGCGCGCTGGCAAGCTCGCCGCGGTGCGCGAGGCGATGGCCGGCCATGGCGCCACGCATCATCTGGTGAGCACCGTCGACGACATCGCCTGGATCACCAACCTGCGCGGCAGCGACGTCGACTACAACCCGGTCTTCCTCGCCCACCTGCTGGTGGGTCCGCAGACGGCCACGCTGTACGTGGGCGCGGGCAAGATCGATGCCGCGCTGCGCGATCGGCTGGCCGCCGACGGCATCGCGGTGGCCGACTACGATCAGGCGAGCGCCGCGGTGGCCGCGCTCCCCGAGAGCGCCGTGTTGCTGATCGACCCCCGGCGCATCACGCTGGGCCTGCGCGAGCGGGTGCCGGCCGGCGCGAAGGTGATCGAGGCGATCAACCCGAGCACGCTGGCCAAGAGCCGCAAGAGCGCGCAGGAGGCGGCCTTCGTGCGCGAGGCGATGATCGAGGACGGCGTGGCGATGTGCGAGTTCTACGCCTGGTTCGAGCAGGCGCTCGCGCGCGGCGAGCGCATCACCGAGATCACCATCGACGAGCGGCTGTCGGCGGCGCGGGCGCGTCGCCCCGGCTTCGTGGGCCTGAGCTTTCCGGTGATCGCCGGCTACAACGCCAACGGCGCGATGCCGCACTACCGCGCCGAGGCGGGCAGCGAGGCGCTGATCGGCGGCGACGGCCTGCTGCTCATCGACTCGGGCGGCCAGTATCTCGGCGGCACCACCGACATCACCCGGGTGTGGCCGGTGGGCACGGTGTCGGCCGACATGCGCCGCGACTACACCCGCGTGCTGCAGGGCACGATGGCGCTGTCGCGGGCGGTGTTTCCGCTGGCCACGCCCGGCCCCATGCTCGATGCCCTCGCGCGCGCGCCGCTGTGGGCGGCCGGGCTCGACTTCGGCCACGGCACCGGTCACGGCGTGGGCTACTTCCTGAACGTGCACGAGGGCCCGCAGAGCATCAGCAAGGCGGTGCCCGATCCGGCCATGGCGATGCAGCCGGGCATGATCACCTCGATCGAGCCCGGCGTGTATCGCGATGGCCGCTGGGGCATCCGCATCGAGAACCTGGTGCTCGCGGTGCCCGCGCAGACGCCCGAGGACGGGCCGCAGGGCAACCCCTTCGGCGCGATGCTGGCCTTCGAGACGCTCACGCTGTGCCCGATCGACACCCGCTGCCTCGAGCGATCGCTGCTGCGCGCCGACGAGATCGACTGGCTCAACGCCTATCACGTCACGGTACGCGAGCGGCTCGCGCCGCGCTGCACGGGCGACGCGCTGGCCTGGCTGCTGGCGAGGACGCAGCCGGTCTGACCTGCGCCTCAGCGCCTCAGCGCCTCAGCGCCGCGGCGAGCTCGGCGCTCAGACCGGTGTAGACCGTGCCGTCGGGCCCGGGCGCGCGAGCGGCGGGCTGCGCCAGCGCCTCGCGCATCGCGCGCGCGCCGGCCTGCACGTTGTCGATCAGCGGCATCGGCACCCGCGGCGCGAGTTGCGCCGCCATGCCCACCAGCGCCGCGCCGCCCAGGATCACCGCGCGCGCGCCACTGCGCGCCGCGGTTTCGCAGGCGCCCGCGAGCAGCCGCAGCGCGCCCTCGGGGTCGGCGGCGAGCTCGGCGCCGGTGCGATCGACGATCTCGATGTGCTGCAGCTGCCCGCCCAGGCCGATCGCGGTGGCCAGGCGCTCGAGCATGGGCCGCCAGCGCAGCCCGCCGGTGACGATCGCGAAGCGCCCCTCGCGCGCGGCCTCGCGCATCGAGGCCTCGGCGAGCCCGATCACCGGGCCGTCGCACAGTTCGCGCAGCGCGAACACCCCGGGGTCGCCGAAGCAGCCCACCAGCACGCCCTCGGCATTGCCGCCGGCCGCCGCCCAGGCATCGAGCGCGGCGTGCGCGGCGATGCAGTAGGCGGCCTCCGACGAGATGTAGCTGGCGCCGAATCGCGCGGTGATGCTGGTCAGCGCGTGCCCGGGTCCCAGCCCCTGGGCGACCACGGGCGCCAGACGCTCGGTGACCGTGGCGGTCGTGTTCGGATTGATCAGCAGGATCCGGGCCATCGTGCGGCGCTCCCTGGCGGCGAGACGCGGACCATACCGCAATCTGCGCCGGGGGCGCGGGCCTCGGACGGTGCGGCGGTATCGTATCCGCCTCCCGTATTCCTCCCGCTAAGGAAGCCACGATGGCCGATCTCGATGACCGCACGCCGATCCTGGTGGGCTGCGGTGATGTCACCGACACCACCACGCCGGCGCTCGAGGCGCGCTCGCCCTACGACCTCATCGCGCAGGCCTCGCGCATCGCCCTCGACGACACCGGCGCGGCCGGCGTGGGCGCCGTGATCGACACCGTCGCGATGATCCGCTCGTTCGCCGACACGTCATGGCGTTTCGCTACGCGGCTGGGCTCGTCCTCCAACCCGCCGCGCAGCATCGCCAACCGCCTGGGTCTTGCGCCCGGTCGATACATCTACACCTGGCCGGGCGGCAACATGCCGCAGTACCTCGTCAACCGCTTCGCCGAGGAGATCGCACAAGGCCGCACGCGCGCGGTGCTGCTGTGCGGCGGCGAGGCATTGCGCACGCAGCATGCCGCCGAACGCGGCTCGCCCGAAGGGCTGTGGGCCGAGAACCCGGGCGGCGAGCCCGAGGTGATCGGCGATCCGCGCCGCGGCTGGAGCGATCACGAGGAAAAGCACAACATCCGCGCCGCGATCGCGATGTACCCGATGTTCGAGAACGGCATCCGCGCGGCGCGCGGCCGCAGCCTGCCCACGCACATGCAGGCGATCGGCCGGCTGATGGCGGGCTTCGCGAAGGTGGCAGCGGCCAATCCGCTGGCCACCCGCCGCGAGGGCCACAGCGCCGAGCGGCTGGTCACGGTCGACGAGGAGAACCGCTGGATCGGCTTTCCGTATCCGCGCTACATGAACTCCAACGCCTTCATCGACCAGGCCGCGGCCTTCGTCATGACCTCGGTGAAGCAGGCGCGCGAGCTCGGCATTCCCGAGTCGAAGTGGGTCTTTCTGCACGGCTGCGCCGATGGCCACGACCACTGGTACGCCTCCGAGCGCATCAACTTCCACTCGTCGCCGGCCATCCGTTTCGGGTCGCGCCTCGCGCTCGAGATGGCCGGCCGCAAGCTCGAGGACTTCACCTTCCTCGACCTCTACAGCTGCTTCTCGTCGGCGGTCGAGATCGGCTGCCAGGAGATCGGGCTGGCCGAGGACGATCCGCGCGGCCTCACCGTGACCGGCGGGTTGCCCTTCTTCGGCGGCCCCGGCAACAACTACGTGACCCACTCGATCACCGAGATGATGCGCCGCGTGCGCTCGCGCCCGGGCAGCTTCGGCCTGGTCACGGCCAACGGCAACTACGTGACCAAGCATTCGTTCGGCGTGTACTCGACCACGCCGGTGCGCGGCAGCTGGCAGCGCGAGCAGCCCGCGGTGCTGCAGGGCAAGCTCGACGCGCTGCCCAAGGCCCCCTTCAACGAGACCCCGCAGGGCGCCGCGCGCATCGAGACCTACATGGTCATGCACGGCAAGCGCGGCCCCGAGTGGGGCGCGGTCTACGGACGGCTGGAAGCCACCGGAGAGCGCTTCCTGGCCAATCCGCCGGCCGATCCGGCCGTGCTGTGGGATCTGCAGAACCGCGAGAGCCTGGGCCGGCCGGGCACCGTGAGCCAGGTCGACGGGCGCAACGTCTTCGTGCCCGCGGCGTAGGGCCCGGGGGCGTAAGGCGGCGCCCTGGTCGCTGTCGGCCCGCCTGACGCGCGGCGTGCCCCCAGCGGGTACGCCGGAGCCCCTGCAGCGGCTCAGGCCTGCGGGTCGGTCAGCAGGAAGTGGCCGCGGCAGACTGCGATCGGGTAGTCGGGGCTGCGCTGCCAGCAGCGCACGAGGACCATGGCCACGCGCGCGCCCTGACGCACCACCTCGCAGCTGGCGTAGGTGTCCTCGGGCCGGCCGGCGCGCAGGTAGTCGATCGCGAAGTCGATGCTCTTGGGCAGCTTGCTGCCGCGCAGGGTTTCGGCGAGATGCAGGATGGCCGCGCTCTCGGCGAAGCCCGCGATCACGCCGCCGTGCAGCGCGGGCAGGTGCGGGTTGCCGATGATCTTTTCCTGGTAGGGCAGGCGGTAGAGCGGCTGGCCATCGAGCAGCGATTGCCTCAGCCCCAGATAGCGCATGTAGGGCACCGGCTGGTCGGGCATCACCGGTGCGCTCGCTTCGGGCGCCTGCCACGCGGGCAGAGCCGGCTCGGGCGCGGCCGCCGCTGGCGCGATGCCGCCCTGGGCAGGCAGGCGCGACCCCGACGGCGTGGCCAGCATGAAGGCCGACTGGGCGGTGGCGATCGGGTGGTTGCGGTCGTCCTGCCAGACCTCGGCCCGGATGAAGGCGACGCTGCGCGTGAGGCGATGCACCCGGGCCTCGCAATGCACGTCGTGCTCGGGCCCACCCGGGCGCAGGTAGTCCATGCGCAGATCGAGCGTGGCGTAGGTGATGCGCGACTCGACGGCCGCACCCACGGCCAGGCCGCAGGTGGAGTCGGCCAGCACGGTGATCGGGCCCGGATGCAGCAGGCCGCGCGCCGGATCGCCCAGCCAGTCGGCGCGGGCGGGCAGGGTCATGGTCCCCATCGAGGGGGCGATGCCGGAAACGCGCATGCCGATGTCGCGCATGTGCGGCGTTCTCGCGCAGTACTTCTGCGCGAGCTTGTCGAGGTCGATAGCCATCCCGCTAGTTTCGCATCTCCCGGACGCCGGGTCGGCGCCCGGGGAGCGATCGGGTTTCAGCGCCCGAAGGGTCGGGTGATGGCGGCAACCAGCGTCGCGCGCAGCCCCTGGCGGCGCGGACTGCCGGCGGCATCGGCGGCTGGTGCCGTCGGCGCAGGACCCGCCCCGCGTTCCGCCTGGCCGGCGGCCTCCCTGGCCGGGGCTGCAGCATGGCCCGGCGCGGCCTGGGCGGGGCCCGCCCGGCCCTGGCCGGTGGCCGAGCCCTCGGGTCGACGGTTCGGACCAGCGGCAGGCGACTGCCGCCCCGGCCCGCCGGCCGGGCGCGGGCCGCGCCCGGGGCCCGCGGGGCGACCCTGCGGCGCCGTGCCCCGGCCGGGGCCGCGGCCTTCGGAACCGCTGCGACCGTCGGCAGCGCGGCCGTCCGAGGCGCGGCCATCCGCGCCTCGGACATCGGCGGCACGTCCCGGCACGCCGCGGCCCGGGCCACTCCGGTTCGAGTCGCCGCGACCCTGACCGCCGCGGCCCGATGCGCCGCGTCCCGAGCCGCCGCGGCCCTGGCGCCAGTCACGCTCGGGCCTGTCGTCGGGCTCGGCCGGTGCCGCCCGTGCGGCCGCGCTGGCGGCTGCGAGGTCGAGATCGGCCGGGGTCTCGCGGGGCAGGCGGCGCTTGAGCAGCCGCTCGATGTCCTGCAGCAGGCCGAGCTCGTCGGGGCTGACCAGCGACAGCGCCTTGCCGCTCGCGCCCGCCCGGCCGGTTCGGCCGATGCGGTGCACGTAGTCTTCGGGCACGTTGGGCAGCTCGAAGTTCACCACCTGCGGCAGCTCCTCGATGTCGAGGCCGCGCGCTGCGATGTCGGTGGCCACCAGCACCTGCAGCGAGCCGTCCTTGAACTGCGAGAGCGCCCGGGTGCGCGCGTTCTGGCTCTTGTTGCCGTGGATGGCCATGGCTTCGATGCCGTCCTTGCCGAGCTGCTCGGCGAGGCGGTTGGCGCCGTGCTTGGTGCGGGTGAACACCAGCACCTGGAACCAGTTGCGGCGCTTGACGAGCTGGGCCAGGACCGTGCGCTTGGCGCCCTTGTCGATCTCGATCACCGACTGCTCAACCGCCTCGGCCGGCGCGTTGCGCCGAGCGACCTCGACCATGGCCGGGTTGTCGAGCAGGCCATTGGCCAGCGTGCGGATCTCGTCGGAGAACGTGGCCGAGAACAGCAGGTTCTGCCGGCGCGCCGGCAGCAGCCGCAACACCTTGCGGATGTCGTGGATGAAGCCCATGTCGAGCATCCGGTCGGCCTCGTCGAGAACCAGGATCTCGACATGGGACAGGTCGACGGTGCGCTGCCCGACGTGGTCGAGCAGCCGGCCGGGCGTGGCCACCAGGATGTCGACGCGGCCGCGCAGGGCCGCGATCTGCGGATTGATGTTCACCCCGCCGAAGATGCAGGTGGCGGTGTGCTGGAGGTGGCGCCCGTAGTCGCGCACGCTGTCGTGCACCTGGGCGGCCAGCTCGCGGGTGGGGGTGAGGACCAGCACCCGCACCGGGTGGCGGCCGTTGGGCAGCTTGGGGGCGGGGGTGTCCTGCAGGCGCTGCAGGATGGGCAGCGTGAAGCCGGCGGTCTTGCCGGTGCCGGTCTGGGCAGCCGCCAGCAGATCGCCGCCTTTGAGGACCTGCGGGATGGCCTGCAGCTGGATGGGGGTGGGTTCGGTGTAGCCGCATTCGTGGACGGCACGCACCAGGGGCTCGCTGAGCCCGAGACTTGCAAAGGACATGTAACCTCGAGAGGTAATGGCGCGTCGACCGGCCGCGCGTCGGACCGGCTGCGAACGAGCCGGGGGCGTTGGCGGATCCGGGAGGATCCGGCGGCACCAGTCAGGCAGACGACGGGGGAGACGGCGGGTCGAGGGCTGAGGCGGGGAGCGCGCTACCGGAGGGCGGAGCGCATGACGCAGGGCCTATGACTAGCGGCGAAAAAGACTGGTATTGACCGCCGCTGCACGCAGTATACGCGCGAACGGGGTTGCGGGATCAGCGTCCGTCGGTCTTGCGGGGCCGCTCGAGGAGCCAGCCGACCGCGCCGCCGGCCACCAGTCCCCAGAAGGCCGCGCCGATGTTCAGGATGGCGAGGTCGGCCACGGTAACCAGGAAGGTGACGGTTGCGCCCAGCGGATAGCCGCCGCCGAAGGCGGTGCCGAACGCGGTCTGCAGCACGCGCAGCATGGCCAGGCCGGCCAGTGTCGCGATGAACGCGGGCGGCGCGGCCAGCATGGCCTGCGTGGCCAGCGGCGACAGCAGCCCGAAGACCAGCGCGAGCAGGCCCACCGTGAGCGCGCCGACGTACTGGCGCTGGCGCTCGCCGGCGCTGCACAGGATGGCGTTGGTAGGCCCCGTGAGGCAGGTCGAGACCGCACCCACCCAGGCGGTGACCATCGACATGAGACCGCAGGCCACCGAGACCGCGTTGACCGGCGCATCGTGATGGGCGGCGCGCAGCACCGCCACGCCCTGGCCGTTCTGCACGACCATCACGGTGATGGCCAGCGGCACGACCAGTTCGATCATCGCGCGCCACGAGAACGCGGGTGTCTGCAGCACGGGCTGGGCGAACACGGCGCCTTCGGCCACCCCCGGCGCGAAGCGGCCCGACAGCGCGATCGCGGCCACCCCGACCACCAGCGCGCCGAGCAGCGGCGGCATGCGCCGGCCCGCCGCCGGCCATGCCGAAAGGAGCAGGAAGCTCGCCACCATGGGCGCGGCGATCGCGACATCGGCGTGGAGCGCGCGCACGAGGTCGGTGCCGAAGCGCAGGAACACCCCTGCAACCATGGCCATCACGATGGGCATCGGCACCACGTTCATGGCGCGACGCACCAGGCCCGAGGCGCCGAGCAGCAGCATCAGCACCCCGGTGGCCAGGAAGGCTCCGACGACTTCGGCGAAGCGCAGATGCGTCAGCGCCGGCCCCACGAGCACGGTACCCGGTATGGTCCAGAAGAAGACCAGCGGCATCCGGTACAGCCAGCTCGCCAGCAGCGTGAGCAGGCCGTTGATGAAGAAGGCGCCGAAGATCCAGGATGCGAGTTCGGCCTGCGACAGCCCGCCGCGGCTGCCCACCGCGAGCACCACGGCCACCGGCCCGGTGGCCGAGAAGATGAAGCCGATCAGACCGTTGGCGACATAGGTGGGCGCGATGTCGCGGGCGATCTCGCGCGGCGAGGGCAGCGGGCGGGCGAAGGGTTCGAGCACGGGTGGAAGACGGAGCGGGGCTGGCCTGGCGTCGCCGGGCATGGCGCCCGGTAGCCGATCATAGCGACTCGGCGCGCCCCGGGCCGCGCCGATCGGACCGGACGCTGCCGCGCCTGCCGATGGCGGGTGGCAAGATCGTGGTCCCGACGATCGACCGTCGCGCTTGCGGAGTCCGCATCATGAGCCCATCCCGAGGTCGCGCCGGCGCGCTGGCCGAACGCTTCGGCGCGCGTCTGAGCCTGCCGCTGATCGCCGCGCCGATGTTTCGCGTCTCGGGCCCCGACCTCGTCGTGGCCGCCTGCCGCGCGGGCGTGATCGGCGCCTTCCCCACCGCCAACTGCCGCAGCCTGGAGCAGTTCGATGCCTGGCTGGGCCAGATCGCGGGCGCACTGGGGCCCGGTGATGCGCCCTGGTGCCCCAACCTGATCATGCGGCGTGAGTCGCTGCGCGAGGAACTCGCGGTGCTGCTGCGGCATCGACCGCAGGTGGCGATCACCAGCGTGGGCCCGCCCGACCCGGTGGTCGGGCCGCTGCACGACATCGGCTGCATGGTGCTGTGCGATGTCGCCTCGGTGCGGCACGCCGAGAAGGCGGTTGCGGCAGGCGTCGACGGCCTGATCCTGCTCACCGCGGGCGCCGGCGGCCAGACGGGCTGGGCCAATGGTTTCGCCTTCGTGCGCGCGGTACGCGAGTTCTTCGACGGACCGGTGGTGCTGGCGGGTGGGGTCTCGGATGGCTGCGCGCTGTTCGCCGCCCAGGTCCTGGGTTGCGATGCGGCCTACATGGGAACCAAGTTCATCGCCACGCGCGAGAGCATGGCGGCCGACGGCTACAAGCAGATGCTGGTCGACAGCCGCCTCGACGACATCCTGCTGTCGAAGGCCTTCACGGGGCTGGAGACCAACACGCTGCGGCCGTCGATCGTGGCCGCGGGCCTCGACCCCGCCAACCTGCCGACCGACATCGCGCCCGAACGTGCCCGCGAACTCTACGGCAGCGGCGGCAGCACCGGGGTGCGCCGCTGGGCCGACGTCTGGAGCGCCGGCCATTCGGTGTCGGGTGTGCACGCAGTGTGCACGGTGGCCGATCTGGTGGCGCGCACGCGCGACGAGTATCGACGCGCGGCTCAGAGGGCCGCGCCACTGGTAGATCTGGCGCGGGACGCCCGCTGAGGCTGGCTGCGGCGGCGCCTGACTGCGGCGGCCGCCCGGCTGCGGCGGCCAGTGGCTGCGGCGGCCGGTGACTGCGGCGGCCAGTGACTGCGGCGGCCGGTGGCTGCGCCACCTCGGCTGCGCTACCTCAACTGCGCAACCTCGGCAGCTCGTGATGTCTGTCAGCGACCTTTGTCGCCGCGTCGACGCCAGTGGCCGTAGCCCACCACAGCCACCACGACGAGAATGGTGGCGAGCCACTTCGCCCAGCCCAGGCCTTCCAGCCAGGGCTTGAGCAGCGGCTCGGACAGCATCATCTTGACGGCGGTGAAGGCCAGCACACCGGCACCGATCAGGACGATCACCGGATAGCGCTCGGTGAGCTTGAGCAGCAGCGTGCTTCCCCAGACCACGATCGGGATGCTGATCAGCAGTCCGAGCACGACCAGCAGGTAGCTGCCGTGCGCCGCGCCGGCCACGGCCAGCACGTTGTCGACCCCCATCACGGCATCGGCGATGACGATGGTCTTCATGGCCCCGAAGAAGGTGGTCGACCCCTCGACCTTATCCTCGCCGTGGCCTTCGTCCTCGGGGGCGGTCAGCTTGACCGCAATCCAGATCAGAAGCGCACCGCCCGCCAGCAGCAGGCCCGGGATCTTGAGGAGCCAGACCACGACGAGGGTCATGACGCTGCGCACGGCGACCGCGCCTACCGCTCCCCAGATGACGGCGCGGCGCTGCAGCTTTGGCGGCAGCCGGCGGGCGGCCAGGGCGATGACGATCGCGTTGTCGCCTGCGAGCACGAGATCGATGACGATGATCGCGAGCAGTGCGGACAGGAACTGGGCGGAAAAGATTTCCATGGATGAAGTCCAGGAGGGAAGGATGGACGTAGGTCGCTGCGGATTATGCCTTCGCCCCCGAAATAGTGGCCGCTCCGGCCCTTTCCGTCCGATGGCGGCCGCGAGACTTACGGCCGATGCCTGGCTTCAGGCGCGAAAGCGGGCAGCCTCGGGTTGACGCTGCCATCCGGGGCCACGTACCTTCGAGGGTTTCCATCCTCGCCGTGGTGCCTCATGAGTCTGCCCCCGATCCTGCGCGAACGCCTCCGCCTGCCGGTGGTGGCGTCGCCCCTGTTCATCATCTCCAACCCCGACCTGGTCATCGCCCAGTGCAAGGCCGGGGTGGTCGGTTCCTTCCCGGCGCTCAACGCGCGGCCCAAGGAGCTGCTCGAAGAGTGGCTGATCCGCATCACCACCGAGCTTGCCGAGTACGACCGCCAGCACCCCGAGGCGCCGTCGGCGCCGTTCGCGGTCAACCAGATCGTGCACAAGAGCAACGACCGCCTCGACCATGACCTCGAGCTGTGCGCGAAGTACAAGGTGCCGATCATCATCACCTCGCTGGGCGCGCGGCCCGAGCTCAACGAGGCGGTGCATGCCTGGGGCGGCATCGTGCTGCACGACATCATCAACAACCGTTTCGCGCACAAGGCGATCGAGAAGGGCGCCGATGGTCTGATCGCAGTGGCCGCGGGCGCCGGCGGCCATGCCGGCACGCAATCGCCGTTCGCGCTCATCCAGGAGATCCGCGAGTGGTTCGACGGCCCGCTCCTGCTGTCGGGCTCGATCGCCAACGGGCATGCCATCCTGGGCGCCCAGGCGATGGGCGCCGACCTTGCCTACATCGGCTCGGCCTTCATCGCCACCCGCGAGGCCAACGCGGTCGAGGGCTACAAGCAGATGATCGTCGAGAGCGCGGCCGACGACATCCTCTACACCAACCTCTTTACCGGCGTGCACGGCAACTACCTGAAGCCCTCGGTGATCAAGGCGGGCCTCGACCCCGAAAACCTGCCGGTGAGCGACCCCAGCAAGATGAACTTCGGGTCCGACCGCGAGAAACCCAAGGCCTGGAAGGAGATCTGGGGTTGCGGGCAGGGCATCGCCGCCGTCAAGGAGGTGATGGGCGCCGGCGACCTCGTCGCCCGTCTCAAGCGCGAGTACGACACCGCTCGCGCCGAGCTCGCCGCCAAGGCAGCCTGACGGTTCCGGCCGGCCCGGGCGCGCCGGCTACGCTGTCCGACGCGCGCCGGCTGCGTCCGTAGCCCTGGCACTCGGCCTGGGGCTGCCCCTCGGGTGCCTGCGTGTGGGCCACGGCTGCGCCGTCTGCCCACCGCAGGGCGGCGTGCCCGCCCGGCTGCGCCGGGTCCCCTGCGGTGCTCGCCGCCCGGGGCGGCCCGCGAACTCGGCGCTACGCGCCTCGAACAGCGCGGGCCGACCGCGCTGACGCGCGGCAACCCCGGTCGCCTGCGCGCCTCGGCGGGCCCGAAGCCCTCCGGCGTGCACACGGCGCAGCCGTCGCCGGGAGCGCTGCAACGTGCGCAGACGCTGGTCCGGCTGTCCGATCGGCCGAAACCCATCCCGCTGTGGCCATACCCTGACGGCGACTGCGCATCCATCGCGACGTGGCGCCTGGCATGACGTCTCAGCGGCACGGCTCGGCACGATGGCTCGGCACGATGGCTCGGCAAGATGGCTCGCGACCGCGCCAATGGCGTTGTGTCATGCCGGAAGCGCCCGCACTCAGACCCGCTTGGCGGTCGCGCCGCTCCCGATTTTGCGCCCGCCTCGGTATGGCTCTCGCGCGGATGGGGGTTGGCGGAGCGCGCAGCCTTCGGCCTCGCCGAGGCGCGCAGCGGGCCGGGG
>JBILUW010000343.1:0-3419 GCA_044370795.1 Burkholderiaceae bacterium | reverse complement strand
CCGTTCCTGGCAGGTGCTGCGTCATCTGGCCGAGCGCGCCGGACGGGTCGTCGGCAAGGACGAACTCGTCGCGGCGGTCTGGGGAGGCGTCGCGGTGACCGACGGTGCGCTGGTGCAGGCGGTGGCCGATATCCGACGCGCGCTTGGCGAGGACAGCCGAGGCCTGCTGCGAACGGTCGCCCGTCGCGGGTATCTGCTCCTGGCCCAGGCCGAGCCGACGGAGCCTGCCGGGGCGCCGCGTCCCGCCCCGGGGGTGGTCAGCATCGCGCATGAACTCGACACGCAGGCGCAGCAGGTCTTCGTGGGCCGGCGGGCCGAACTGGACCATCTGCTCGAAATGGCCCGCGGATCCGCGGCTGCCCGAGTCTGCCTGCTGCACGGCGCCGGCGGGATCGGCAAGTCGATGCTGCTCGCGCGTCTCGGGCGCGAGGCCGCCCGCCGGGATGTCCGGGTGATCACTCTCGACGCCCAGCTGGTGGAGCCCGCGCCCTCGTCGCTGCATGCTGCCCTGTCCGCGGCCGTGGGCGGGCCGGCCGACCCGGTCTCGCCGGCTGATCTCGCGGCTTGCTGGCCGGCCTCGCCCTCGCTGCTGCTGATCGACACCGCGGAGTGGATCGAGGCGCTGCAGCCCCACCTGCGCGACCAGCTGCTGCCGGCGTTGCCAGCCGGCCTGAGGGTGGTGATCGCCAGCCGTGGTCGGCCGGATTCCCGCTGGGTCGGCCATCCCCGCTGGGGCCTCGCGGTCGAGTCCCTCGAACTGGGCAGGCTGTCCGACGACGAGAGTCTGACGCTGCTCGAGCGCCTCGGCGTCGATGCGGCTGCGAGTCCTCGCGCGCGCGCGCTGGGCCACGGTCATCCGCTCACCCTGACGCTGCTTGCCGAGCAGGCGCATCGCGGTGGCGGGCTGCCCGACGAACTGGGTGCCGACATCCTCGAGGTGCTGATGCGGCGTTGCGTCTCGCAGGCGCCCGATGCCGCCCACCGGCGAGCGCTGCGGGTCGCCTGCCTGGTCGACCGGGTCACCGAGGTGCTGCTCGCCAGGACCGTCTCGGCCGAGCATGCTCCTGCCCTCTACGACTGGCTCGCCGCTCAGGCCTGCGTGCGGCGTCTTCCTGACGGACTGTCGGTTCACGATCTCGTGCGCGAGGCGGTGACCGCCGATCATCGCCGCCGCGACCCCGAGATGGCGCGCGAGCTGCTGCTGGCCGTCTTCGGGTTCCTGACCGGCAGGCTCAGGGCGGCGCCCGCGAACGGTCCCGTCACCACCGGCGTGGCGAGGCTGCTGCGCATCGTGCCGGTGTTTCGCCGTTTCTTCGTCGAAGGCGTCGAGCGCTACATCGCCGATACGCCCGCGCCGGCGGACCGCGATGCCATGCGCGCCCTCATCCGGCAGGGCCTGCCGGCCGCCGAGCAGCGCGCCTGCGCGCACTGGCTCGACCATCCCGCAGCCCGCTGGCAGGTGATCCGCGAGGACGGGGAGCGCGTGTGCGGCGTCAGCTGCACGCTGCGCCTCGACCGTCTCGATGCCGCCGACCGCGGCGTCGACCCGCTGGTCGATCGGGTGCTCGATGCGCTGGGTCCGTCCCTGCGGGGCAAGGCGATGATGGCCAGGTTCTCGGTTCCCGAGGGCGAGCGCGGGCCTCGCAATCCCAGCATGAACGCGCTCCAGTGCAACCAGGCGCGTTCCTGGGCGGTCGAACCCGACCTCGGACCCTGGGTCGTGGCCAGCGTCCACCCGGAGCGCTACGAGGCGCTCTTCCGGCACATGCGCTTTGCGGCGCTGCCGGGGTGCGAGGTCGTGGCCGACGGCGTTGCCGTCGGCTGCTTCCTGCACGACTGGCGTGCCGAGCCCTGGGAGCGCTGGTTCGAGGAGGTCACCCGCGCGGCTGTCGCGCATGCGCAGCCGCAGGCGGGTTGAGCCTCGCGGGCCCGCGGGTCGAGACCTCGCGCGCGCCGCGCCTCAGGTCGCGGGCGGCCCTTCGATCCTGGCGTGGGCGATGCGGCTGACTTCGTTGCCGCTCAGGCCATTGAGCCCCTCGGGGTCGTAGCGGCGCAGCAGGTCGGCATCGCTGCAATCCTCGAGCAGCCGCATCCCGAGTCGCCGCAGATCCGCCTCCAGGGTGGCCGGGTCGAAGCCGGACACGAAGGGCTCGCCGACGGCGGCCACCTCGGTGCTGAGGCCCTGCACCGCATGGCTCGCCTGCTCGGTCAGGACGGCGCGCGCCTCGAAGACGGCCTGGTCGACGTAGGTGAACACGAGTTCGCTGCCCGGCGCCGCTGTCGATGCGATCGCTCGCAACGTGGCCAGGTTCGCGTCGCGCGTCAGGTAGAGGGTGACGCCCAGCCAGGAGAAGAACGCGGGCTCGCCGGTTCGCATCGGCGAGGCGCGCAGGACCGAGGCCAGGTCGTGGGCTGCCAGATCGGCGCCGATGAAGTGCAGCGCCGCGGGCTCGGCGAGCCCCGCATCGGCGATGCACCGGCGCTTGAAGGCCTGGCTGGCGGGGTGATCGATCTCGATGAGGGTCCGGGGGCCGGCCTCGGGTGGCCTGCGCAGCGCGTAGCTGTCGAAGCCGGCGCCGACCAGCACATACTGCTGCGTGCCGGCGGCCACCGCGCGGTGCAGGGCGTCCTCGGTGTAGCGCGATCGCACGATGACGTTCGTGTAGGCGGGAGTGGCGCGCAGCCAGGCGTCGATGGCCTCCTGCTGCGCGACCTCGTCGGGATCCTGGGGCAGGGCCGGGTTGCGGATGCGCGCGATCTGGTAGACCAGCCCGCGCGCCGGGTGCGGCAACAGCCGCTCGCCCCAGGGGTCATCGATGATGCGCTTCGGGGCGAGCCGGGTATGGTGGGCCCGCGCCAGGGCGGTAGCGATCGCGGTCCGGCTGGCAGTATGAGGTTGCATGGAGCGGCAGCCATCTCGGAGAGTGACAGGAATGCCGATCATCGGCGATGGGGGTGCTCGCCGTCGCGAAGGTTCGCTGAAGGAACGATGAGGGAACGCTGAAGGACACGCTGCCGCCGGCGGGTTCGCGACGGCGGGCCGGCGCGCGACGACTCAGCGGGCCGCGATGTCGTTGCGTTGCGTGCGCAACCGTTCGATGTCGGCGAACAGCCGTGCGCTGACCAGCCGCAGGAAGAAGAACCCGAAGGTCGGGTTCTGGAAGCAGAGCTGCCTGATCTGGTCGTAGCCGATCGACAGCACCTCGCCCGCGGTCTCGCACCGCAGGGAGGCCGTGCGGCGCTGCTCGGGCGCGACGAAGCCGAGGTCGCCGACGAACTGTCCCGGCGGCACGTCGAGGCCGAGCTCGGGCAGCCGGAAGCCCCCGCTCACCGTGTAGTACATCCGGTCGCCGACGTCGCCGGCCCGAAACAGCACCTCGCCGGCGGCGCAGCGGCGGCTCGACATGAAGGGCTTGAGC
>JBILUW010000342.1:0-3434 GCA_044370795.1 Burkholderiaceae bacterium | reverse complement strand
CCGGGCGCCTCGCGCCGGCAGCCCGTGCAGCCGGCAAGCGCGCCGCCGCCGGCATCCGACAACGACGACACCCCAACGAGGAGACCTTCGTGAACCTGCTACGCCCTGCCCTGCTTGTCGCCGCGCGCGCGGCCTCGCCGCTCGCGCTGGCCCAGACCGCGCCCAAGATCAAGGTCGGCCTGATGCTGCCGGCCACCGGCACCTTCGCGGCGCTGGGCACGGCGATCGAGAACGGCTTCCGGCTCCACATCTCCGAGCAGGGCGGCAAGCTCGCCGGCCGCGAGATCGAGTTCTTCAAGGTCGACGACGAGTCCGACCCGGCCAAGGCCACCGACAACGTCAACAAACTGATCAAGCGCGACAACGTCGACGTGCTGGTCGGCACCGTCCACTCGGGCGTGGCGATGGCCATGGCCAGGGCCGCCAAGGACAGCGGCACCCTGCTGATCGTGCCCAACGCCGGCGCCGATGCGGTCACCGGCCCGATGTGCGCGCCCAACATCTTCCGCAGCTCGTTCTCCAACTGGCAGCCCGGCTACGCGATGGGCGAAGTGATGGCCAAGAAGGGCTACAAGAACGTTGTCACCATCGCCTGGAAGTACGCCGCCGGCGACGAGTCGGTGCGCGGGTTCAAGGAGGCGTTCGAGAAGGGCGGCGGCAAGGTCACCAAGGAGCTCGGCCTGCCCTTCCCCAACGTGGAGTTCCAGGCGCTGCTCACCGAGATCGCCGCCACCAAGCCCGACGCCGTCTACACCTTCTTCGCGGGCGGCGGCGCGGTCAAGTTCGTCAAGGACTACGCGGCGGCCGGCCTGAAGAAGTCGATTCCGCTCTATGGCGCGGGCTTCCTCACCGACGGCACCCTCGAGGCGCAGGGCGCCGATGCCGAGGGCCTGATGACCACCCTGCACTACGCCGACGGCATCGACACGCCGCGCGACAAGGCCTTCCGGCTGGCCTACGCCAAGACCTTCAAGCTGCAGCCCGACGTGTACGCCGTGCAGGGCTACGACGCCGCGCAGATGCTCGCGATCGGCCTGAAGGCGGTCAAGGGCGACCTGACGAAGAAGGCCGAGTTTGCCGACGCGCTGCGCAAGGCGAAGATCGACAGCCCGCGCGGCACCTTCACGCTGTCGAAGGCGCACAACCCGGTGCAGGACGTGTACCTGCGGCGCGTCGTCGGCCGCGAAAACCGGCTCGAGGCGGTGGCCAGCAAGCAGCTCACCGACCCCGGTCGCGGCTGCCGGATGTAATTCGGGCCCCCGAGCACGCCAGCGGCGGCAGCCCGGTCGATGGACTTCCCGACCTTCCTGATCCAGTGCCTGAACGCGCTGCAGTACGGGCTGCTGCTGTTTCTCGTCGCCTCCGGGCTCACGCTGATCTTCGGCATCATGGGCGTGATCAATCTCGCCCACGGCAGCTTCTACATGATCGGCGCGTACATGGCGTTCGCGCTGGCGCCGCCGGTGGCCGCGACCTTCGGCGGCGGCTTTTTCGCCACGCTGCTGGTCGGCGTGGCCCTGGCCGTGGCGCTGGGCTACGTGCTCGAGTGGCTGTTCTTCAGCTTTCTCTACGAGCGCGAGCACCTGCAGCAGGTGCTCATGACCTACGGGCTGATCCTGGTCTTCGAGGAGGTACGCAGCCTGCTGGTCGGCGACGACGTGCACGGCGTCAGGGCGCCGCCGCTGCTCGCGGGCACCATCCCGCTCGGCGAACTCATGACCTACCCGGTGTACCGGCTGTTCATCTCGGGCGTCTGCCTGCTGCTCGCGCTCGCGATGTATCTGGTGCTCACGCGCACGCGGCTGGGCATGATGATCCGCGCCGGCAGCACCAACCGCGAGATGGTGCAGTCGCTGGGCGTCGACATCACCTTCCTGTACCGCGTGGTCTTCGCCGCGGGCGTGGCCATCGCGGTGCTCGCCGGCATGGTCGCCGCCCCCGTGTCCTCGGTCTATCCGGGCATGGGCAACTCGGTGCTGATCGTCTGCTTCGTCGTGGTGGTCATCGGCGGCATCGGCTCGATCCGCGGCGCGCTGCTCGCGGCGCTGCTGATCGGGGTGGTCGACACCTTCGGCAAGGTCCTGCTGCCGCAGGCCGCGGGCGTGCTGGTCTACGTGATGATGGCCCTGATCCTGCTCTGGAAGCCCGACGGGCTGTTCAAGGCGGGCTGACGTGACGATGGGCACGCCCCCCGCCTTCGAGCGCGGCAAGGCCGTGTTCGTCGCGATCGCCTTCGCCGCGCTCGCGCTGATGCCGCTGGCCGCCGGCAGCTACGGCATCGACTTCGTCACCAAGATCATGATCTACGCGGTGTTCGCCCTCAGCCTCGAGCTGCTGGTCGGCGCCACCGGGCTGGTGTGCTTCGGCCACGCGGCCTTCTTCGGCATCGGCGCCTACGGCGCGGTGCTGATGTCGCCGGCCGCCGACGCAGCCTCGCTCGCCTGGCTGCTGCCGGCCTGCGTGGTGGCCGCGGCCCTCTACGCGCTCGCGGTCGGCGCGCTGTCGCTGCGCACCCGCGGCGTGTACTTCATCATGGTGACGCTGGCCTTCGCGCAGATGGCCTACTACGTGGTCCACGACACGCCGCTGGGCGGGGGCACCGACGGCATCTACCTGATGATCAAGCCGGCGCTGGGCAGCGCCCTCGATCTCGACCGGCCGCTCGCGCTCTACTTCTTCACGCTTGCCTGCCTGATCGGCGTCTTCGCGTTCCTCGCCGTCCTGCTGCGCTCGCGCTTCGGCCGGGCGCTCGCCGGCATCCGCGACAACGAGGCGCGCATGCGCGCCACCGGCTTTCCCACCTATCCGTACAAGCTCGCCGCGTTCACGCTCTCGGGCGCGATCGCCGGGCTCGCCGGGTTCCTGTTCGCGGTCAAGGACGGCTTCGTCAACCCCGAGCTGCTCAGCTGGCACCTGTCGGGCGCGGTCCTCATCATGATCATCCTCGGCGGCATCGGCCACCTGCGCGGCGCGCTGATCGGCGCCTTCGCCTTCGCGCTGCTGCAGGAGTTCTACAAGTCGGAGGCAATCTTCGGCGGGTTCGCGCGCCACTGGCATCTCGGCCTGGGGCTCACCATCATCCTCAGCGTGGCGGCGCTGCCGCGCGGTCTGGTGGGCGTGCCCGGCCAGATCCGCGAGCGGCTCGCCGGTCGGCGCGATGCCAGCGCCCAGGACGCGCCATGAGCGCCACGGCGGCCCCTGTTCGCGCCGTGGCAAGTGGTGCCGGCGGCGAGGTGCTGCTGCGCGGCATCGAACTCACGCGGCGCTGGGGCGGGCTGGTGGCAGTCAATGCGGTGTCGCTCGAGCTGGCCCGTGGGCAGATCCACGCCGTGATCGGCACCAACGGCGCGGGCAAGTCCACGCTGATCAACATGCTCGCCGGCGAGATCCCGGCCTCCGAAGGCCGCGTCGAGCTGCTGGGCCAGGACGTCAGC
>JBILUW010000099.1:0-12506 GCA_044370795.1 Burkholderiaceae bacterium | reverse complement strand
GACATCGACGCCGCGCTCTGCGACGAAGTCGGCGCAGTCCTTCTGGCCGATGGTCGAGAAGGTCCACGAACCGATCAGCGTGACCTGCCGGCGCAACAGGTCGGGGCTGACGTCGAGCGTCACCTGACCGCCTTCGCCCACGTAGCAGGCCTTGCCCCAGGTGCGCACGCACTGCACCGCCTGGCGGCGGGCCTCGGGCGAGGAGGACGCATCGAGCGAGGCGTGCGCGCCCAGGCCGCCGGTGAGTTCGCGGACGAGGGCCACCGCATCCTCGCGCGAGGGGTTGATCGTGTGCTCGGCGCCCAGTTGCGCGGCGCGCGCCAGGCGGCTGTCGCTGACATCGAGCGCGATCACCCGCGCGCCCAGCGCGTGCGCGAGCTGCGTGGCCGACAGACCCACCGGCCCTTGGCCGAAGACCGCCACGGTCTGATCACCGGTGAGGCCCAGCCGTTGCAGGGCGCCCCAGGCGGTGCCGGTGCCGCAGGCAATCGCCGCGCCGGTGGCAAACGAGAGCTCGTCGCGCAGCGTGACCAGCGTGCTGGCGGGGCACTTCATGTAGCGCGCATGGGCGCCGTGGCCGGTCACGCCGTAGACCTCGGCCACGCCGTCCACGCACAGCTGCTGCCAGCCGGTGCTGCAGTGCGGGCAGGCACCGCAGCCGCGGTAGTGGTGGACCATCGCGCGCTGGCCCACCCAGGCCTGGCGCGGATTCACATGGGCGCCCACCGCCACCACCACCCCGCAGGGCTCGTGGCCGGCGATGCAGATGTCGGCCGAGCCCAGCCCGAGGGCGCGCTGCGCCTCGCCGGGGGCCGAGCGGTAGAACTTGAGGTCGCTGCCGCACATGCCCGAGGCACGGATCTCGAGGACCACCTCGCCGGGGCCCGGGCTGGGATCGGGGAACTCGCGCAGGGCGACCTGACGGTTGCCGGTGAAGACCAGACCTCGCATGCACGTCTCCTCGGAGTGGGGTTGCGGCGATCTTAGCGGCCCGGCCGTGCCCACCGGGGCCGTGGCCGATGTCCTGCGCGCGCCGCCGGGCCGCGGCGGTTCCGCAATCCGCGCCCGCCGACGGCGCCGTCGCCGTGGCGTGCTAGCGTCGCCGCTCCAGGAGACCGCCATGCAGGACAACGATTCCTCGCTGCCGCTTGCCGGCATCGTCGTACTCGACCTGACCCGCGTGCTCGCCGGGCCGTACTGCACCCGGCTGCTCGCCGACATGGGCGCGCGCGTGATCAAGGTCGAGATGCCCGGCGCGGGCGACAACACCCGCGCCGCGCCCAAGCAGCTCGAGCCGGGCCGGCGCGACCAGAGCAGCTACTTCTCGCGGGTGAGCGCCGGCAAGCAGAGCGTGGCCATCGACCTCTCGAGCCCCGAGGGGCTCGCCGTGGTGCTCGACCTCGCGCGCCACGCCGACGTCTTCATCGAGAACTTCGCTCCCGGCGTGGCCGCGCGCCTGGGCTGTGGCCCCGAGCCGGTGAAGGCCGTGCGGCCCGGCATCGTCTACTGCTCGATCTCGGGCTACGGCCAGACCGGCCCCTGGCGCGGCCGGCCAGCCTTCGCCCACAGCATCAATGCAATGTCGGGGATGATGCATCTGGAGCAGGGCGACGATCCGAACCCGCGCTCGTCCAACCTGCAGGCCGCCGACGTGCTCGCTGCCACCCACGCGGTGGGTGCCATCGTCGGCGCGCTGTTCCGGCGCGAGCGCACCGGCCGCGGCGCCATGATCGACGTGTCGATGCTCGAGGCCCTCATCGGCGCCGACAGCGTCACCTATCCCTCGGTGCTCAACGGCGGGCCGCCCCAGGGCAGCCCGCGCCCCGGCATGCTGGTGCACGGCATTGGCGGGCGCCACCTGGCGCTGCAGATCGTCGGCGCGGCCGACCTCTGGGACCGGCTGCTGAGCCTGATGAAGCAGCCCGAACTCGAGCGCGATCCGCGCTTTGCCACCACCGAAGGGCGCTCGGCGCACTGGCGCGAGCTCGGCCCGCTGATCGGCCGCTGGCTCGACGGTTTCGCGTCGGTCGACGAGGCGCTCGCCGCGCTCGACTCGGCGCGCATCCCGTGCGCGCCGGTGCTCTATCCGGAGGAGGTGATCGCTTCCGAGCATCTCGCGCAGCGGCAGTTCTTCCCCACCGTGCAGCATCCGGTGGCCGGCCCGGTGCGCGTGACCGCCAGCCCCTACCACCTCGACGGGCACCCGGTGCATCCGCGCGACCGGGCGCCGCACCACGTCGGCGAGCACACCCGCGCGGTGCTCGCCGAGGTGCTCGGCTACGACGCGGCGCGCATCGGACGGCTGTTCGCATCGGGAGCGGTCAGCGGGCCGGGCTGAGCGCAAGGCAGCGCCACGCCCCGGCGGGCGGGCGCAGGCGGCTGCGCCGACTCAGCCGGCCAGCGCCTTCGCCGCCAGCTCGCGCGCGCCCTTGTAGTCGGCCTTGCCGTTGGGCGCGCGCAGCATGCGCGACACCGCCACCAGCCGCTTGGGCGTCTTGTAGCCGGCCAGTTCGGCGCGCACGTGCGCGCGCAGCGCCTCCTCGTCGAGCACGGCGCCGGCGCGCAACTCCACCACCGCCGTGACCGACTGGCCCCACTTCTCGTCGGGCAGGCCGACCACCAGCGCGTCGTCGATGTCGGGGTGGCGCTTGAGCACCTCCTCGACCTCCTCGGGAAACACCTTCTCGCCGGCGGTGTTGATGCAGCCGCTGCCGCGACCGATCAGGGTGATGGTGCCGTCGGCCTCCACCGTGCAGAAGTCGCCCGGCATCGAGTAGCGCGCCCCGGCCACCGTGCGGAAGGTGGCGGCGGTCTTGGCCTCGTCCTTGTAATAACCCTCGGGGATGGCGCCGCCGCGCGCGATGATGCCGACCTCGCCGCTGCCGGGCGCGACCTCGCGCCCGGTGTCGTCGAAGACCTTGACGTCCTCGCCGATCTGGAACCTTGCGGTCTGGACTTCGCCGGCGGCCGTCATCACCGACAGCCCGAAGCCCACTGCCTCCGACGAGCCGAAGGAGTCGAGCAGCGTGGCCTGCGGCAGGTGGCGCAGCAGCGCCTGCTTGACCTCCAGGCTCCACATCGTGCCCGATGAGATGATTGCGAGCAGGCAGGCGAGGTCGAGGCTGCCCGCGCCTTCGTCGAGCGCGCGGGCCATCGGTCGGGCGAATGCATCGCCCACGATCACCAGCTGGTCGACGCGGTGCGCGGCGATCGAGCGCCACATCGCGTGCGCGTCGAAGTTCTTCTCGGGCATCGTGACGACCGTGCCGCCGTTGACCAATGCCGAGATCGCGGTGAGCAGGCCGGTGCCGTGCATCAGCGGGCAGGCCGGCAGGTTGACCGGGCCGCGGCCGGTCTCGCGCACGATCGCGACATGATCGGTGATGTCCTGAGGCACGCGCACGACCAGCGCCGGATTGATCAGCGCGCGGCGCAGCGCGTCGTGGCGCCACATCACGCCCTTGGGCATGCCGGTGGTGCCGCCGGTGTAGATGAAGAAGAGATCGTCGGGCGAGCGCGTGATGGCGAGCTGCGAGCCGTCGCCGCGATCGGCCATCGCGTCGAAGTCGGTGGCGAAGGCCGGCAGCGGCGCGCCCGAACCGTCGTCGACCGCCAGCCAGCGGCGCACGCCGGGCAGCTGGCCGCGGATGGTCTCGATCAGCGGCCCGAACTCCCGGCCGAACACCACGGTGGTGGCGTCGGCGTTGTCGAGGATGTAGCGCACCTCCTGCGCCGCGTAGCGATAGTTGACGTTGACATGCACCTGGCGCGCCTTGAAGCCGGCCACCGTGGCCTCGAGGTAGGCCGGGTGGTTGCGCAGGTACAGGGCGATCTTCTCGTCGGGCCGGGCGCCATCGGCCAGCAGCGCGCGGGCGAGGTTGTTGGTGCGGGCCACGAACGCGCCCCAGTCCGTCGTGCGATCGCCGTGCACCAGCGCGGGCTGCGCGGGTGGCACGATGTCGCCGACCGCATCGAAGAGGTCGCCGTAGTTCCAGATGCCGGCGGGCATGGCCAGGGTCATCGTGAGGGTCTCCTGCGCCGCGCGTGGTTGGCGGCGAGGGCCGACGTTAGCAGGCGCGGGGCGGCCCGCGCCAGCGGCGCCGGGCCGTTGCGGTCCGCTGCCGGCGGGCCGATGCGGCCCGGCATCTCGGGAATCCGGCGCGCGGTTTGACAGCCCGCGGCGCGGCCTGCACCTTGGGCCGCGATCCGCCACCAACCCCGAGAGAGCTGCGCCATGACCGTCTTTCCGCTGCCCAACGCCTCGCAGGACCTCACCGGCCAGGTCGCCCTGGTCACCGGCGCGTCGGCCGGTCTGGGCCGCCGGTTTGCCCGGGTGCTCGCGGCCAGCGGCGCGAAGGTGGCGATCGCCGCGCGCCGGCTCGACAAGCTCGATGAGCTGGCGGCCGAAATCCGCGCCGCCGGCGGCGAGGCCATGCCGGTGCAGCTCGACGTGACCGACGCCGACCAGCTGATCCGCGCGGTGGGGCAGGTGGAGGCGCAGCTGGGCACCGTCACCATCCTGGTGAACAACGCCGGCATCCCCGATGCGCAGCGCGCGCACAAGATGTCGGTCGAGCTGATCGACCGCGTGCTCGACATCAACGTGCGCGCGCCCTGGATTCTGTCGTGCGAGGTGGCCAGGCGCCTGATCGCGGCCGAGAAGCCCGGCCGCATCGTCAACCTCGCCTCGCGCGCGGCCTACGCCTACGACGGCCGCGGCGCGGCGCTCTACGCCACCTCGAAGATGGCGGTGGTGCGCATGACCGAGACGCTGGCCGTGGAGTGGGCGCGCTACCACATCAACGTGAACGCCATCGCGCCGGGTGCCTTCTCGTCGGAGATGATGGACGGGATGCTCGCGCGCATGGGCGACATCACGAAGAACTTCCCGCGGCCGCGGCTTGGCGACCCGGCGCAGCTCGACAGCACGCTGCTGTTCCTGGTTTCGCCGGCGTCGGAGTTCGTCACCGGCACCACGGTGCGGGTCGACGACGCGCAGGGCGGGCGCTGAGCGGCCCGGCGCCGGCTCGCGAGCCTTGCCGCGGCCGGGGAGCCCCGCTTCGGGCCGCCGGCGGGCCGATCAGCCCGGCGTGGCGGGGTCTGCCACCTGCCAGGGCGCAAGCAGCGCGCGCGCCTGCTCCGTCATGGGCGCGCTGCGCCGGCTCTCCGGGTCGATCGACACCATCACCGAGTCGCTGACGGCCACGCAGCGGCCGTCCTCGTAGAAGGCGCTGCGGGCCGCGAACGAACGCTCGCTCACCCGCGTGAGGCCGCAGCCGGCCTCCCAGTGCCGCCCCGGGGCCGCCCGGCCCAGCCAGCGCAGCGCCACGTGGGCGACCATCATGCTGCCCATCCGGCGCTCGCGGCTGCCGAAGGTCTGGCCGAGGAACTCGACCCGCACCTGTTCGGCGCAGCGCGCGAGGAAGTTGTCGCTGGCCAGCCGGCGCGCATCGCTGTCGGCAAAGCGCGTGGCGATCGCGGTGCGCCACGGCAGGCTCTCGAGGGTCGGCGGCGGCTCGTCGGGTTCGTCGGGCGCGGCTGCCGGGTCGACGGCGTCGGCGCCCGGCACGTTGGCCGCGCGCAGCGCCGCGACAGTCGCGTCACCCAGGCCGGTGGCCCGGCCCTCGTGCCAGCCGCACAGCGTGGTTTCGTGCAGACCGACGCAGCGTTCGTGCTGGAACAGCGCGGTCGCGATGCGCAGTCCGCCGGCCTCGGCGCCCAGGACTCGCGCGCCCCAGGCGATGGTCTCGGGGTAGTGCGCCTCGGCGAGAAAGTCGGTGGCGTTGCGCCGGAAGGCCACGATCGGCTGGCTGGCGCGCCAGGCCTGCGGGCCGAGCACGGCGCGTAGCGCGTGATGCAACGTCTCGCCGTGCAGGCCGATCAGCGCGGTGTTGTTCATGTGCTGCCACACGTCGACGTCGGTGTAGCGCGGGGCGAGCTCGCCGCGGATCGGGTAGGCGCTCGGGTCGCGGCGCCAGGTTTCCTGCCTCATCGGGGGGATGCCGGCGCGTGGCCGGCCAGGGCGATGGATGAAGCGTCGATTGTCGCACCCGGCCCCGTGGTGGGCGTGGCATGACCGGGCCGATCGGGTTCCGCTTCGCATCGTGCTACGCTCGAAAACATGAACAAGGGCCTGCGTTTCTGGTGTGCGGTGGTGCTGGCGCTGCTGTTGCCGCTGAAGGCGGCGGTGGCGGCTGGCATGGCCTGCCACCTGCGGGCCGCCGAAGCCGCGCAGGCACACGCCCACCCCTGCCACGCGATGGCGCCCCAGGGTGCGGAGTCGACGGCGTTCCCGCTCCCCGATGCTGCTGCGCAATCCCCGGCGCACGCCCTGTCCGCGTCCCTGGACGACGTCGTTGATGCCGATGCGGCCTCGGCGCTGGTGTGCGCCGCCGCGTGTTCGGCGCCGCCCTTGCCGGGCGTGTCGGTCGCCGATCCCGCCGGGCCGAGGGCGGGCCACGACTGGCGCGAGCGCCCGGTCATGCCACCGGGCAGCGTCGATCCCTTCGGCCTCGAGAAGCCTCCCCGATCGCCCTGAGCGCGCCGCGGCTTCCACGGTGAAGCCGCCCTCCTGATGCGCCGGCCGCCGCCTCGCGGCGGGATCGGTGCGCGCGCAATGGCCCGCCCCGGCCGGATCCGCGCGAACCCTCCGGTTGCAGCCCCCCGTATGGTCCCAGGACACGGAGGCCGCCCATGACGGCTGACACACTCCCCTTGCGCATGCCCTGCGCGCCGGCTCGCCTGCGCAGGTCGATCCCCGGGCCGCGCCCGGCCCTGCGGCTGCTCGCGCTCGCATGCTCGCTCACCCTGGCCGGTTGCGCCGGCTTTTCCGCCGACGGCGGCATGGACACAGTTGCCGGGCTGGCGCGCGATCGCGTCGGGCACGAGCCCAGGCTGCTGCGGGATCCGCAGGCCCGGCGCCAGGCGCAGGCCCGCGTCGACGAGCTGCTGCGCGCGCAGCTCACGGCCGACGCGGCGGTCGAGCTCGCCCTGCTCAACCACCCGGGGCTGCAGGCGCGGCTGCTCGAGCTGGGGGTTGCCGAGGCCGATCTGGTCGAGGCCGGGCGACTGCGCAATCCGGTCTTCGGCTTTCTCGATATCTCGCGCGGCGCCTCCTACAAGATCGAGCGCTCGCTGGTCTTCGACCTGATGGGGCTGCTGACCCTGTCGCAGCGGGTGGCCATCGAGCGTGGCCGCTTCGAGCAGGCGCAGGTGCGCGCGGCCGCCGAGGTCGTGGCGCTGGCCACGCAGGCGCGCCGCGCCTGGGTGGCGGCGGTCGCGTCGCGCCAGCTCGTCGAATATGCGGGCCAGGTCATGGAGGCGGCCGACGCGTCGGCCGAGCTGGCCCGCCGCATGGCCCGCGCCGGCAACTTCAGCCGGCTCGCGCAGATGCGCGAACAGACCTTCCACGTCGAGGCCGTAGCCCAGCTCGCCCGGGCGAGCCAGCAGGCCCGCGCCGACCGGGAGCGGCTGATTCGCGCGCTGGGGCTGCCCGCTGACGACCCGCGGCTCGCGCTTCCCGATCGCCTGCCCGAGCTGCCCGCTGCAGCCAGCGGGCAGGGCGACGTCGAGCAGCTCGCGCTGCAGCGCCGGCTCGATCTGCTGACGCTGCGCCGTGAGACCGAGACGCTGGGCGCGGCGCTGAACCTGGACGGCGCCACCCGCTTCGTCGACAGCGCGATGCTGGGCGCGGCCAACCTCAGCGAGGGCCACGATCCGCGCCGCGACGGCTTTGCGATCGCATTGCCCCTGCCGCTCTTCGACACCGGCGAGGCGCGCCTCGCCCGCTCGCAGGCACGGCTGGAGCAGGCCCGGCGCCGGCTTGCTCAGGGCGAGGTCGACGCGCGCTCGCAGGCGCGCGAGAGCCATGCCGCCTACCTCGCCGCCTGGGAGGTGGCGCGCCACTACCGCGACGAGGTGGTGCCGCTCGCGCGCCAGATCTCCGAGGAGATGCTGCTGCGCTACAACGGCATGCTGATCGGCACCTTCGAGTTGCTGGCCGACGCGCGCACGCAGGTGCGCAGCGTGATCGGCGCGGTCGAGGCGCTGCGCGATTTCTGGCTCGCCGACACCGACCTGCAGATCGCCCTTACCGCCGGCGCCCCCGACGCGCTGCCCGGCGCGGGGGCGGCCATCGGCCCCGCGCGCTCGGGCGCAAGCGGCGCATCGCGCGCCGCCGCCGCCGACATCCACTGATCGAACGAGGACTTCCACCATGCCCACGCGCAGACAGTTCCTGAGCGGCGCCGGCCTGGCCGCGGCGGCCGCCTCCGCCGCGGTCAGCCGACCGGCGCTTGCCAGCCTGCCCGAGATCGCGACGCAGGACTCTCCTCGCACCGTGCCGCCCGCCGCGCCCGCCAGCGGCCAGCCCTACCGCCCGGTGGTCACGCTCAATGGCTGGAGCGCGCCGCATCGCATGAACGGCGCGGTCCGCGAGTTCCACCTCGTGGCCGAGCCGGTGGTGCGCGAACTCGCGCCCGGCATGAAGGCCAGGCTGTGGGGCTACAACGGGCAGTCGCCCGGGCCCACGCTGGAGGCGGTCGAAGGCGAGCGCGTGCGCATCTTCGTGACCAACCGCCTGCCCGAACACACCACCGTGCACTGGCACGGCATCCTGCTGCCCAGTGGCATGGACGGGGTGGGTGGCCTCACGCAGCCGCAGATTCCGCCCGGCAAGACCTTCGTTTACGAGTTCACGGTCAACCACAGCGGCACCTTCATGTACCACCCGCATGCCGACGAGATGGTGCAGATGGCGATGGGCATGATGGGCCTGTTCATCGTGCATCCGAAGGACGCGCGCCGGCATCGCGCCGATCGCGACTACGCCTTCCTGCTCGCCTCCTACGACATCGACCCGGGCAGCGCCACGCCGCGGGTGAACACGATGCTCGACTTCAACCTCTGGACCTGGAACAGCCGCGTGTTTCCGGGCATCGACCCGCTGGTCGCGCGCACCGGCGAGCGGGTGCGCATCCGGGTGGGCAACCTCACGATGACCAACCATCCGATCCATCTGCACGGCCACACGTTCGAGGTGAGCGGCACCGACGGCGGCTGGGTGCCGCCCACGGCGCGCTGGCCGGAGGTGACCGCCGATGTGGCGGTGGGGCAGATGCGGGCGATCGAGTTCGACGCCATCGCCGGCGACTGGGCCTTCCATTGCCACAAGTCGCACCACACGATGAACGCGATGGGCCACAGCGTGCCCAACATGATCGGCGTCGATCACCAGGGCGTGGCCGAGAAGATCCGCCGCCTGGTGCCCGACTACATGGTGATGGGCGAGCGCGGCATGGCCGAGATGGGCGAGATGGAGATGCCGCTGCCCGAGAACACGCTGCCGATGATGACCGGGCAGGGGCCGTTCGGCGCGCTCGAGATGGGCGGGATGTTCACGGTGCTCAAGGTGCGCGACAACCAGGCGCCTGGCGACTTCAGCGATCCGGGCTGGTACGCGCACCCGCCGGGCACGGTGGCCTGGGAGTGGACCGGCGCGCTGCCCGAGCCGGCGCGCGCCACCGCGCCTCCGGCTGATGCCACCACCCTGCGGGCGCGCAAGCCCGAAGGACATCGGCACTGAGCCCCGCGCCCCGTGCGTGCCCTGTGCGTCATCCCCACGAACCCGAGGAGTGCTCCATGATTGCCCGCGCCCTGCGCTTGCTGAAGATCGTCTGCCTCGCCGTCGCGCTCGCGCTGCCGGCCGCGTTTGCCGGTGCCACCGAACTCGCTGAGGGCGAGGTGCGCCGGGTGGATGTCGAGACCCGCAAGCTCACGCTGCGTCACGGCCCCATCGCCAACCTCGGCATGGGGTCGATGACCATGGTCTTCCAGGTGGCCGACCCCCGCCTGCTCGAGGGACTCAAGCCGGGCGACCGGATCCGCTTTCGCGCCGAGCGCGTGGGCGGGCAGTTCACGGTGGTGGCGGTGGAGCCGGCGCCCTGAGGGCGGTTGCCGCCCGTCCGTCGATTCGATCCGCCTATCCGGCCGGATCGACCGCTGTTCGCCGTGCCCCCTAGGCTTTCCGGCCATCGGAAAGCCAGGAAGGACGGCTCATGCCCACGACCAACGAATCGACCGGCGCGACCGCGCCGTCGACCAACGGCAGCGCCACGCTGGCCGAAGACACGGTGCTGCGCGGCACGCTGGCCGGCCAGACCGCAGGCGGCATCTTCGCCAGGGCGTCCGGGCCCGCGAATGGCCGCGTCGAGATCCTGCCCGACGGCCGGTATGTCTACATTCCGACGGCCAACTACTTTGGCACCGACAGCTTCACCTACACCGTCTCGTCGCCCACGACGGCGCTGACCAGCACGCTGGGCAACCTGGGCACGGCCGGCGGCGCGGTTACGTCGTCGGCCCTCGCGGCGGCCGCCGCAGCAGCGGCCGCTGCCGCCGCTGGCGCTTCTTCCGTGCCGGGCACCCTGGTCGGGACCCTCGAATCGCTTGCGTCCGCAACGACCGTCCCCGGCACGGCAACGCCGGCCACGCTCTACACCCAGCGGCTGGTCATCACGCCGGTCAACGACGCTCCGGTGCTGTCGGCGCCGATTCCCGAGCAGCGCGCGACGGCCGGCACCGCCGTCAACTTCACCCTCGCCGCGAACACCTTCACCGACGTCGATTCGCCGGTGCTGACCTACCGCGCGGCGCTGGCCAGCGGCGCCGCGCTGCCGGCATGGCTGAGCTTCAATGCCGATACCCGCACCTTCAGCGGCACGCCGGCGAGCACCGACACGGGCGCGCTGCTGGTGAAGGTAACGGCCAGCGACGGCAGCGCGGTTGCGTCGGCGAACTTCGGGCTGCGGGTGGGCGCACCGATCGACACCGTCGCCCCGACGATCGCGGTGAGCAGCGACAAGACCCAACTCGCCGCGGGCGAGACGGCCCGGATCAGCTTCTCGCTGTCGGAGCCGTCGACCAACTTCACCGCGAGCGACGTCTCGGTCGTTGGAGGCAGGCTGTCGGACTTCCAGGGCAGCGGCTCGAGCTACAGCGCCACCTTCACGCCCACGACGAGCGCCAGCGGCGCGGCGGCGCCGGGCGCGCTGATCGCGGTGGCCTCGGGCCGCTTCACCGATGCCGCGGGCAATCCCAACGTCGATGGTGCCGATGCCGACAACCGGGTGCTTGTGACCCTCGCGACCTCGGCGGTCCCGCCGACCGTGCCGCCGACCGAGGGCAGCGCGACGCTGGCCGAGGACACGGTGCTGCGCGGCACGCTGGCCGGAACAACGAGCGCCGGCACGACGCTGCCCGGGGTGTCGGGCAACCTGAGCGCGGCCAGCGTGGTCACCCGCGTGACCGAGCCCGCGCACGGCCGGGTGGAGGTTTCGCCGGACGGCCGCTACGTCTATGTGCCCGCGGCCAACTACAACGGCACCGACAGCTTCACCTACACGGTCACGTCGCCGCTGACCACCCTCGCCTCCGCGTTGAACGGCTCGTCGGGCAACGCCGGGACGGCCGCGCCGGCCACCGTCTACACCCAGCGCCTGACCGTCACGCCGGTCAACGACGCCCCCACGGTCTCGGCCCCGATCGGCGAGCAGCGCGCGAGCGCGGGCAGCGCGTTCAGTTACACGCTGGCCGCCAACACCTTCACCGACGTCGACTCGCCGGTGCTGACCTACCGGGCTGCGCAGGCCAGTGGCGCGGCGCTGCCCTCGTGGCTGAGCTTCAATGCCGATACGCGCACCTTCAGCGGCACGCCGGCATCGGCCGACGCGGGCGGGCTCGTGATCCGGGTCACGGCGAGCGACGGCGCGCTCGATGCGTCGACCCTTTTCCCGGTCAGGGTGACCCCCGCGACCCCTGCGACCCCTGCGACTGGCCAGACCACCGTGCCGCAAGCGCCGCGCGAGAGTGACCTCGTCCGCCTGCTCGAGAGCACGGTCGGCGACGATTTCCTCGATGGCGCGGGCGCCGCCGGTGTCGCGATGGTCCGCTACGCCGGTGCGCGGGCGCAGTACAGCCTCGATGCGCGCGAGCGTGGCGTCGAGATCCGCGACAGCGTGGCCGGGCGCGACGGTACCGACATCGCCACCAACGTGCAGCGACTGCAGTTCAGCGACACGCGGGTTGCGCTCGACTTCGACGGCAGCGCGCGTGATGCGGCGCTGCTGCTGGGTGCGGTGACGGGCCGCGCGGGCCTGGCCGACCGCTCGCTGACGGGCGCGGTGCTGAGTTACCTGGACGCCGGCAACACGCTGACCAGCGCCGTCGAGACGCTGGTGGGCTCGGGGCTGGTGGCGGGGCTGGCCGGCGGCACGGATAGCCGCAGCCTGATCACGCTCGTCTACCGCAACGTGGTGGGCGGCACGCCGCCCGCGCCGCTGGTCGACATGCTCACCGGCGTGGTCGACGCCATGGGCCAGTCGGCCTTCCTCACCGCGATCGCCAGCAGCTCGCTGAACGAGACCAGCATCGATCTGGTCGGGCTGCGCGCCAGCGGCCTCGAGTACCTGTAGCGCGCCACCGGTCCTGCGGCCGCCCCCGCCCGGCCG
>JBILUW010000098.1:0-12571 GCA_044370795.1 Burkholderiaceae bacterium | reverse complement strand
CGCCGGTATCGGCTGGGCGATCGCCGAGGAGCTGGCCCGCGAGGGCGCGCAGGTCTGGATCACCGGCCGCACCCAGTCCCGTGTCGACGATGCGCTGGCGCGGCTCGAAGCGGCCGTGCCGGGGTGCGCGGCACGCGGTGTGGCCGCCGACTGTGCCACCGCCAATGGCGCTGCCGCGGTGTTTGCCGCGCTGCCCGAGGTCGATTGCCTGATCAACAACCTCGGCATCTATGCGCGCGGCGCGGCGTTCGACCTGAACGATGCGCAGTGGCAGCAGATGTTCGACACCAACGTGCTCAGCGGGGTGCGCTTTACCCGGCACTATGCACCCGCCATGGTCCGCCGCGGCTGGGGGCGGGTGATCTTCGTGTCGAGCGAATCGGGGCTCAACATCCCGCGCGAGATGCTCCACTACGGCATGAGCAAGGCGGCGCAGCTCGCGATCTCCCGCGGCTTTGCCATCGAACTTGCCGGCACCGGCGTCACCGTGAACGCGCTGCTGCCCGGGCCCACGCGCACCGAGAACACCGAGCGGCTGCGCGCCGAGCGGGCACGCGCGGCCGGCATCGACGTCGCGCAGCTCGAGGCCGACTTCTTCCGCGATTTTCGCCCCACCTCGCTGCTGCGGCGCTTCGCCGAGGCCGGCGAGGTCGCGGCAGCGGCGGTCTATCTGTGCAGCGCGCGCGCGTCGGCCACCACCGGCTCGGCCATGCGCGTCGATGGCGGCGTGGTCAACCAGATCATGTGAGCGCCGCCGCGGCCCGCGGGCCGTGGTTCAGAAACGCACCACGTAGCCCGGGCCGTCGATCGGCGGGTAGTTCGCGAACACCGACTCGTCCACATCGAGCCCGATGCCGGGGCGCTGCAGCGGCGCCACGCAGCCGTCGGCGCCGATTTCGAAGGCCGGGCCGAACAGATCGCGCAGCGGATTGGCGCGCGCCACGCAGGCCTCGAACCAGCCGCCGTTGTCGAGCGCCGCCAGAAAGTGGATGGATGCCGCGTGGTTCAGGCCGGTGGCCGAGCTGTGCGGATTGACCGGCAGGCTCCAGGCCGAGGCGATGGCGGCGATGCGCATCGCCTCGGTGAGGCCGCCGGCCTTGGAGAGGTCGGGCTGCACGATCTGCACCGCGCGCTCCTCGACCATGCGCGCGAAGTCGTAGCGCGTGTAGTGATTTTCGCCGGCGGCCAGCGCCAGCAGCGGCGAGATCGCTGCGCCCATCCGGTAGGCGGCCCAGTCGTTGCAGGCGAACGGCTCCTCGAGCCAGCTCACCCGCGCCTCGGCGTAGGCCGGGATCACGCGCCGCGCGTCGGCCAGCGTGTAGCCGGTGTTCGCATCGACCATGATCTCGACCGCATCGCCGAGCGCGGCGCGCACCGCCTGGACCCGCGCGATGTCGTCGCGCGGGTTGTCGCCCACGCGCAGCTTCACCGCGCGGTAGCCGCGGGCGACGTACTCGCGGGCTTCGTCGACCAGGCTGGCGGCCGGCTGGAAGCCCAGCGAAATGCCGCCGGCGTAGGCCGGGATGCGGCGGTGGCTGCCGCCGAGCAACTGGTACAGGGGCATGCCGGCGGCCTTGCCGCGGATGTCCCAGAGGGCCAGGTCGATGCCCGACACCCCCAGGCATGCGGCGGCCCCCAGCCCGTGCGAGGCCAGCTGCATGCGGTTGACCCGAGCGAAGACCCCGACCGTGTCGCAGGCGTCCATGCCGGCGATCAGGGGGCCCAGCGTGCTGTTGATCAGGCTGACCACCGCGCCCGGGCTGCGCCCGGGGTGCGCCTCGCCGTAGCCGGTGATGCCCGCGTCGGTGCGCACCCGCACGACGATCGCATCGCGCTTGGTGGTGGCTCCTATGCCCAGGCGCACCGACGCGTCGTCGGGCACCCGGTACGACAGCGCGATCGCGGTGGTTTCGGTGATGCGCATGGGGCGGACCCGCGCGGCGCGCGGCGGCTCAGGAAAAGGCCTGGATGCCGGTCTGGGCGCGGCCCAGGATCAGCGCGTGGATGTCGTGGGTGCCCTCGTAGGTGTTGACCACCTCGAGGTTGACCATGTGCCGGGCCACACCGAACTCGTCGCTGATGCCGTTGCCGCCCATCATGTCGCGGGCCATGCGGGCGATGTCGAGGCTCTTGCCGCAGGAGTTGCGCTTCATGATCGAGGTGATCTCGACGGCCGCGGTGCCCTCGTCCTTCATGCGCCCAAGGCGCAGGCAGCCCTGCAGGCCCAGCGTGATCTCGGTCTGCATGTCGGCCAGCTTCTTCTGGATCAGCTGGTTGGCCGCCAGCGGCCGGCCGAACTGATGCCGATCGAGCACGTAGGTGCGAGCGCGATGCCAGCAGTCTTCGGCGGCGCCCAGCGCGCCCCAGGCGATGCCGTAGCGCGCGCTGTTCAGGCAGGTGAACGGACCCTTGAGCCCCTCGACGCCGGGCAGCAGCTGCGACTCGGGCACCGGCACCTGATCCATCACGATCTCGCCGGTGATCGAGGTGCGCAGGCCCACCTTGCCGACGATCTTGGGCGCCGACAGGCCCTTCATGCCTTTCTCGAGGATGAAGCCCTTGATGCGGCCGTCGAAGTCGCCGCCCTGGCACTTGGCCCACACGACGAAGACGTCGGCGATCGGGCTGTTCGAGATCCACATCTTGCTGCCGGTGAGCTCGTAGCCGCCGGGCACGGCGCGCGCCCGGGTGGCCATGCTGCCGGGGTCGGAGCCGTGGTTGGGCTCGGTCAGGCCGAAGCAGCCGATGGCCTCGCCGCTGGCCAGCCTGGGCAGATAGCGGCGGCGCTGGTCTTCGGTGCCGAAGTCGTGGATGGGCAGCATCACGAGCGAGCTCTGCACGCTCATCATGGAGCGATAGCCGGAATCGATGCGCTCGACCTCGCGCGCGATCAGGCCGTAGCTGACGTAGTTGAGCCCCGGCCCGCCGTAGGCTTCGGGGATGGTCGGCCCGAGCAGCCCGAGCTCGCCCATCTCGCGAAAGATCGCCGGGTCGGTCTTCTCGTGGCGGAACGATTCGGTGACGCGGCTGAGCAGCCGGTCCTGACAGTAGGCGCGCGCGGCGTCGCGCACCATCCGCTCGTCTTCGGCGAGCTGCGCGTCGAGCAGCAGCGGGTCATCCCACTGAAACTGGGCTTTGGCGGATTTCTCGGAACTCATCGATGGCATTCCCGGATGACGGCGCAAAGCCGCGATTCTACGCGGCGCCCGATATCATCGCCGCATGTCCGTCCCACAGGAGAAGGCGATGCGAACCGAAGTGGCCGTGCTCGGCGGAGGGTGTTTCTGGTGCCTGGAGGCCGTGTTTCTCGACGTCGAGGGGGTGGTGTCGGTCGAGTCGGGTTACGCCGGCGGCGCGGTCGACTCGCCGACCTACGAGCAGGTCTGCGGCGGCAACACCGGTCACGCCGAGGTCGTGCGCGTCGAGTTCGATCCCGCGCGCATCGGCTATCGCGAGATCCTCGGCATCTTCTTCGCGATCCACGATCCCACCACGCTCAACCGCCAGGGCGCTGATGTCGGCACGCAATACCGATCCGTCATCTTCCATGTCGACGACGATCAGCGCGCCCAGGCGCAGGCGATGATCGACGAGCTCGGCCGCGGCGACGTCTACGACCGGCCCATCGTCACGCAGCTCGCGCCGGTGCCCACGTACTGGCCGGCCGAGGCCTATCACCAGCGCTACTTCGAGCGCCACCCCTGGCAGGGCTACTGCATGGCCGTGGTTGCGCCCAAGGTGGCGAAGTTCCGCAAGCAGTTCGCCGCCAAGCTGCGCCGCGGCGCTGCCGCCTGAGCACGCGCATCGATGGGGCGCGGCGCGCTTGCCTGACGGCAGCCCGTCCCCATCTGATGATCAGCGGGTCTGCAACGCGCCCACGACCGGAGTCGTCATGGTTCATCGCCTGTTCGTCCGACTGATGCTGCTGTTCGCGCTGCCCGCGGCGCTGGCCGGTTGCGGCTACAACGACATCCAGGGTGCCGACGAGGCCACGCGCTCGGCCTGGTCGGAGGTGCTCAACCAGTACCAGCGTCGCGCCGACCTCGTGCCCAATCTGGTGGCTACCGTCAGGGGTTATGCCGACCAGGAGCGCGAGGTGCTGGTGCGCATCACCGAGGCGCGCGCGCGGGTCGGCCAGGTGAACGTCAACCCCGCCGATCCCGAGTCGCTGCGCCGATTCGAGCAGGCGCAGCGCGAGGTCGGCGGCGCGCTCGCCCGCCTGCTGGTGGTGGCCGAGAACTATCCGCAGCTGAAGTCCGACGCCAACTTCCGCGATCTGCAGGCGCAGCTCGAAGGCACCGAGAACCGCATCGCCGTGGCCCGTCGGCGCTACATCGAGGCCATCGAGCGCTACAACGTGCTGGTGCGGCAGTTCCCCGTCAACCTCACGGCGATGGCCTTCGGCTACGGCCCGCGGCCGCAGTTCGCGGTCGACGACGAGAAGGCGATCGCCTCCCCGCCGAAGGTCGATTTCGGCAAGCCGGCGCCCGCCGGCAAGCAGGGGCCTTGAGCGCGCACGCCCCGGGCGTCACCCTCGTCGGCGCGCCGCTCTGGTCGGCGGCGTGCCGAGTGGCGTCGTGGGTCGCGTTGCGCGCGGCGCCCGGCCTGATGCTGGTCGCAGCGCTGCTCATCGGGCTGCTGGCCACGCTCGACGCGAGCCGCGCGCAGTCGGTGCAGCCGGTGCCTGCGCTGGCCGCTCGCGTGACCGATCTCGCCGGAGCGCTCGATGCGGCCGAGCGCGGGCGCATCGAGGCCGAACTGGCCGATCTCGAGCGGCGCACCGGCGCGCAGGTGGCCGTGCTGATCGTGCGCACGACCGTGCCCGAGGACATCGCCGCCTATGGCATCCGGGTGGTCGAAGCCTGGAAGCTGGGCCGCGCGAGCGTGGACGGCAAGCCGGTCGACGATGGCGTGCTGCTGCTGGTGGCCCTCGACGATCGGCGGATGCGCATCGAGGTTGGGCGTGGCCTCGAGGGCGCGCTGCCCGATGCGGTGGCCCGGCGCATCATCGCCGAGCGCATCGCGCCGCGTTTTCGCGAGCAGGCCTATGCCGAGGGCATAGCGCAGGGCGTGGCCGAGATCGCCCGGCGCATCGAGGGCGAATCGCTGCCGGCGCCGGCTGCCGCAGCCGACGACCAGTCGCCCGACCTGATCTTCGTGCTGATCGCCGGCCTGTTCGCCGGGCTCGCGGTGTCGGCGCGGCTGGGGCGCCTGCCGGGCGGCCTGGCCGGTGGCCTGGTCGCCGCCGGATTCGGGCTGAGTCAGGGGATGTCGGCCATCGCCGCGGCGGCTGCCGGCGCCGGCGTGCTGGTCGTGGTGCTCGTGATGCTGGCGGCCGGCGGACGCGGCGGCGGGGCGGTCGGCTCGGGGGGGCGTCGCGGCGGGCCTCGTGGGCCGGTCTGGACCGACGGTGGCGGCTGGGGCGCCTCCGGCGGTAGCTCGGGTGGGTACTCGGGCGGCGGCGGCAGCTTCGGCGGCGGCGGCGCCTCGGGAGACTGGTGAGATGCCGCGCCGCGCCTCGCGCCTTGCCCGGCTGTGGCGCCATCTGGTCACCGACCGCGCCGATCTGCGGCGTGTGCTCGATGAATCGGCGCTCGATGCGATCGAGGCCGCGGTCCGCGATGGCGAGCGCCGCCATCGTGGTGAGTTGCGGGTCGTGATCGAGGCCTCGCTGCCGCTGCAGGCGGCCTTGGCAGCGGTGCCTGCGCGCGCGCGGGCGCTCGATGTCTTCGGGTCGAGCCGGGTCTGGGATACCGAGGACAACAGCGGGGTGCTGCTCTACGTGCTGCTTGCCGATCGGGCCGTCGAGATCGTCGCCGACCGCGCCGCCGCGCGGGCCGTCGCGCAGGCGCGCTGGGACGCGATCGCCGCTGATCTCGCCCGGGCCTTCGGCAATGGCGCGGCCCGCGAGGGTTGCTGCGCGGCGGTGGCGGACATCCACGGGTTGCTCGAGGAGGCTTTCCCCCTCGACGGTCGCGTCAACCCCGACGAGCTGCCGGATCGGCCGGCTCTGCTCTGATGCGCCGCGAGGTCCCGACATGAGGCACGACGGCGGCGACCGCCGCCGTGGGTCCCAGGCCCGGTGGCGACTGGCCGCATTCGCCGCGCTTGCCACGGTGCTGCTGCACGTTGCTGCCCTGCACGGATTGCGCCGCGGTCTCGACGAGCCCTGGGCGAGTGGCCCCGGTCGGGCCGAGCCGGTGCAGGTCGCGCTGGTGCCGGCGGCGGTCTCGCCGCCGCCGGCCGCGCTTGCCGTCGCGCCCGCGGCAGTGCCGCCCCCAGTGGCGGCGCCCGCGCCCGCGCCGGCGCCGCCGGCCGGCGCGCGGCTGCTGCCGGAGCCCGACGAGCCCGAGGCGGTACCGGATGTCGGGGAGGGCGGCGAACGCCTCGCCGGGGCAGCCGGGCCCGCGGCCGCGCCCGGCATGCCGGTGGATGCGCTTGCCGAATCGGCGGCGCAGGGGCGTGTCGGATCGGAGGAGGCTCGCCTCGACGGATCGCGGCTTGCCGAGTCGCCACCGGAACCGCCACCCGTGACCGCGGCCCGCCCGCCCGAGGCGACGGGCCCGCTCTACGGCGCGGTTCTGCCGGCGCCGGTACCCGCCAGCCGCAGGTTCAAGGTCTACTACGGCGACTATGCCGAAGGCAACGTGGTGGCCGAGCTCGACTACGCACTCGAGATCGAGCAGGACCGCTATCGGCTGCGCACCGAGGCCCGTGCGGTGGGCCTGACCGCGCTCTTCTGGTCGGGCGCGCTGTCGCAGGCGAGCGCGGGCCGGCTGGGTGCCGACGGGCTCGAGCCCGAGCGCTACGTCGAGCAGCGAGGCCGGCGCCCGGAGCGCTGGACCAGCGTCGACCGCGCCGCCGGCGTCGCCGTGTTCTCGGGTGGCGAGCGGGTACCCCTGGTGGCCGGGGTTCAGGACCGCCTCTCGATGCTGCTGCAGCTGGGTCTCATCGCCCGCGCGCAGCCGCAGCTGATGGCGGCCGGCCGACGCATCGAGCTGCCCGAACTCGGCTCACGCGGGATCGCGCCGGCGGTGTTCCTGATCCGTGGCGACGAGAGCCTGCCGACCGATCGCGGGCCGCTGCGCGCGCTGCACCTGGAGCGCCGCGACGGCAATCCGGCGCGCGATCCCCGGGTCGACGTCTGGCTCGGGTACGATCACGCTCTGACGCCCGTGCGCATCCGGCTCACCGATCCCGCCGGCCGGGTGCTCGACCAGGTTCTCGTGCCCTGATCCTTCGCCCCTTAGCCCAGCGCCGGCGCGCCTGCCGGCCGCCCCCGAGACCGCGCAGCATGCAACCCCGACCCCCGACCGATTCCGCGGCCAGCGAGGCCGACGCGCCGGCGCTGCAGCTGGCCATCGTCCCCGTGACCCCATTCCAGCAGAACTGCTCGCTGCTGGTGTGCCTGCACACCGGCCGAGCGGCCGCGTTCGACCCTGGCGGCGACCTCGACCGCATCGACGAGATGCTCGGGAGGCTGGGTGCCCGCCTCGAGAAGGTCTTTCTCACCCACGGCCACATCGATCACTGCGGACAGTCGGCGCAGTACGCGCAGCGCCACGGCGTGCCGCTCGAGGGGCCGCACCATGACGACAAGTTCTGGATCGACCAGCTGCCGGGGCAGGGGCACCGTTTCGGCTTTCCGCCGCTCGAAGCTTTCGAGCCCGACCGCTGGCTCGACGACGGTGACGTCGTGACCTTCGGTGAGCAGAGGCTGCAGGTCCTGCACACGCCGGGCCATACGCCGGGGCACGTCGTGTTCTTCCATGCCGGCGCCCGCCTCGCCATCGTCGGCGACGTGCTCTTCCAGGGGTCGATCGGTCGCACCGACTTCCCGCGCGGCAATCACGCGCAGCTGATCGCCTCCATCACCGACAAGCTGTGGCCGCTGGGCAGCGACGTGCAGTTCGTGCCCGGCCACGGCCCGATGAGCACCTTCGGGGAGGAGCGCGAGCACAACCCCTTCGTCGCCGACGAGGTCGTCGGCCGGGACTGAACCCGGCGCCCCGGCGCCTCAGCCCCCGCGGCCGCGCGTGTCCTTCAGGCCCACGCAGCGGTTGAACACCAACCGCTCGGCGCGGCTCTCGATGCGGTCGGCCACGAAGTAGCCATGCCGCTCGAACTGCAGCGCCTGATCGGGCACGCCCAGTCGTGCGCCCGGCTCGACCCAGGCGTGCACGGTGCGGCGGGAGTCGGGATTCAGCGCGGCCAGCCAGTCGGCGCCGCCCGAGCCCGGCTGGGCCTCGGTGAACAGCCGGTCGTAAAGCCGCACCTCGGCAGGCAGCGCGTGCGCCACCGATACCCAGTGCAGATTGCCCTTCACCTTGTAGGCGTCGGCGCCGGGGGTGCCGGAGCGCGAATCGGGCAGCACTTCGGCGTAAACGGTGGCGACGCGGCCATCGGCGCCGTGCTCGAAGCCCGTGCAGCGCACGACGTGCCCGTAGCGCAGCCGCACCATGTTGCCTGGGAACAGCCGGAAGTAACCCTTGGGCGGGTCGACGGCGAAGTCCTCGCGCTCGATCCAGAGTTCGCGATCGAAGGCGAACTCGCGCCGACCGAGTTCGGGTCGCTGCGGATGGTAAGGCGCCGAGCACATGTCGATCGCGTCGGCCGGCCAGTTGGTGAGCACCAGGCGCAGCGGATCGAGCACGGCGACCGCGCGTGGCGCGCGCGCCTCGAGATCGTCGCGCAATGCCTGCTCGAGCACGCTCATGTCGATCCAGGTGTCGGCACGGGCCACGCCGATGCGTTCGCAGAACAGCCGTATGGCCTCGGGCGTGTAGCCGCGGCGGCGCAGGCCCACGAGCGTGGGCATGCGCGGGTCGTCCCAGCCGTCGACCCGACCCGACGCGACCAGCTCCTGCAGCCGGCGCTTGCTCGTGACGGTGTAGCTGAGGTTGAGCCGCGCGAATTCGATCTGTCGCGGCAGCGGCCGCGCGAAGAAGCCACCCTCGGCCAGCCGCTCGAGCAGCCAGTCGTAGAGCGGACGATGGTCCTCGAACTCGAGCGTGCAGATCGAGTGGGTGATGTTCTCGAGCGCATCGGATAGCGGATGCGCGTAGTCGTACATCGGATAGATGGACCAGCGCGAGCCCGTTCTGTGGTGCTCGGCGAAGCGGATCCGGTACAGCGCCGGGTCGCGCATCGTCATGTTGGGCGAGGCCATGTCGATGCGCGCGCGCAGCACGTGGCTGCCCTCGGGGTGCAGCCCGTCGCGCATGCCACGCAGCAGCGCCAGGCTCTCGGCCGGCGGCCGATCGCGGTAAGGCGAGTTGCGGCCCGGCTCGGTCAGGGTGCCGCGGCCCGCGCGCATCTGTTCGGCGCTCTGCGAATCGACGTAGGCATGGCCATGCTCGACGAGGTGCTCGGCCATCGCGTAGAACTGCTCGAAGTAGTCGCTCGCGTAGTAGAGGTCGCCTTCGCCGTCATCGTCTTGCCGCCAGGAAAAGCCCAGCCACTGCACGGCGTCGAGGATGGCATCGACGTACTCCTGGTCTTCCTTGACCGGGTTGGTGTCGTCGAAGCGCATGTGGCAGCGGCCGCCGTAGTCCTGCGCCAGGCCGAAGTTCAGGCAGATCGACTTGGCATGGCCAATATGCAGGTAGCCGTTGGGCTCGGGCGGGAAACGGGTGCGGATACGCGCCGGATCGAGCGGGCCGGTCTGGTGCTCGTGGCCGTAGCCCGGCCGCCCGCGCCAGTGCCGGTCGGCATGGGTGCCGGCGGCGAGATCGCCTTCGATCTGGGCGCGGATGAAGTTGCTGGCCGAGGCAGGAGACTTCTCGCTCATCGTCAGACGCCGAGGAGTTCGACCTCGAAGAGCAGGGTGGCGTTGGGTGGAATCACGCCACCCGCCCCGCGCGCGCCGTAGCCGAGTTCGGGCGGAATCAGCAGGCTGCGGGTGCCGCCGACGCGCATGCCGGCGAAGCCTTCGTCCCAGCCACGGATCACATGACCAGCGCCGAGCGGAAAGGCGAAGGGCTGGCCGCGATCCTTGCTCGAGTCGAACTTGCGGCCGCGTACGCCGTCCTGCCACAGCCAGCCCGTGTAGTGCACGACCACGTGCGCGCCCGGGCGGGCCTCCTCGCCGGTGCCGGTGGTGGTGTCGTCGATCTGCAGGCCCGAGGGCAGGGTCTGGAAGGCCATGGTGTTTCTCCGAGAGATGGGTGAGAGTGAACGGGTGTGAGCCCTGCCCGGCGAGACTGTTTCAGACGCCGCGGCGCGCGCGCGCCGCGAGGGTCAGGCCTCCCATGCCGGCGAGCAGCACCCAGGCCGAGATCAGCCAGCCCAGGAAGGGGACCAGGCCGATCACGAGCAGCACGACGAGCGTGACCGCGAGCCAGAGCAGGCGCGCCACGCCCGAGGGGGCGGTCCTCGGGCCCAGCGACTGGCGCAGCCGCTGCGCAACCGCCGAGACGCCGGTGAGATAGCCGGCCAGCAGCAGCACCGGATAGAGGGCGAGCGCGCTGGCACCCAGCGGGATGCCGACGATCGTGACGATGGCCAGCCCGGCCGCGATCGGTGTCGCGATCAGGAGCGCAAAGCCCAGGCCGAGCGCTGCGAGGTGATCGCTCAGGGCGCGACGTGCGGCCTCGGTGGCGTAGACGGGAAATGTCCAGTGCAGCACCACGCCGAAAAGGAACAGACCCAGCGCCCAGAGCAGGGCGCCGAGCAGGCCCCAGGCGCCGTCGTCGGTTTCGCGCGAGGGCTGGGGCTGCGCATCGGTTTGCGGCTCGCGCCGCGTGACCTCGCCTTCGACCTGCGCGCCCGCGGACCGCTTGATCTCGTTGGGGCTGGTGTAGGACAGGGTGCCGCCGATGCGCGCGCCGTCGAGCAGTTCGATGTCTTCGGCGACCAGCCTGACCTTGCCCGTGATGGCGCCGGCGATGACCACCTGCTGGGCATAGACGGTGAGCTCGCCGCCCACCGAGCCGCGCACGTCGACCGAGCGGCCTGCGATGAGCGCGTCGCGGCCGATCCGACTGCCGCGCTCGAGTGCGATCTCGGAGCCGGCGATCAGCACGTCGCCTTCGACCGGCGCGTCGACGATCAGCTTGCCCGCCGCGGTGCGCAGATCGCCGCCCACGGCATTGCGCACCTCGACCGCGCCACCCACGAGAATGGCGTCGCCCTTGATGTCGGCATCGATGATGACCCGCGAACCGGCGCCATGGAAGTCGCCTTCGACCGGCGCACCGGCGCGCACCGTGCGGCCGGCGCGGTAGAGGTTGCGGGTGCCGTACGATGCCACGCCGTCGCGCCGCAGCGCGCTCTCGGCGGCCGATTCGGCCGCCGGTCCGCCGGCCGCCGAGAACTGGGCGCCGGCGGGCAGGCTGACCAGGGTCAGGCCGGCGACCATCAACAGGGCGGGCAGGGGCAGCATGGCCAGTTGCTCAGCCCGCCCGGCGACGCAGCCTGCGGATCAGGCTGGAGGTGTCGTTGCGGCCGCCGCCCAGCGCCTGGACGTCGCCGTAGAACTGGTCGACGAGGGCGGTGACCGGCAGCGGCGCGCCGTTGCGCCGCGACTCGGCCAGGCACAGTCCGAGGTCCTTGCGCATCCAGTCGACGGCGAAGCCGAAGTCGAAGCGGTCGTCGACCATGGTCTTGCCGCGGTTGTCCATCTGCCAGCTCTGCGCCGCGCCCTTGCCGATGACGTCGAGCACGAGCTTCATGTCGAGCCCGGCGGCCAGCCCGAAGTTCACGCCTTCGGACAGGCCCTGCACCAGACCGGCGATGCAGATCTGGTTGACCATCTTGGCGAGCTGGCCGGCGCCGCTGTCGCCGATGCGGGCGTAGGCCTTCGAGAAGGCCATCGCAGCCGGGCGCACCCGCTCGACCACCGGTTCGTCGCCGCCCACCATGACGGTAAGCGCGCCATTGACCGCGCCGGCCTGGCCGCCCGAGACCGGCGCGTCGAGAAAGTGCAGACCTTGCTGGCGCGCGTGCCGGTACGACTCGCGGGCGACCTCGGCCGAAGCCGTGGTGTGATCGACGAAGACCGCATCGGGGCTCATGCCGGCGAAGGCGCCGTGCTCGCCGAGCAGCACCGAGCGCAGGTCGTCGTCGTTGCCCACGCAGGCAAACACCATCGATGCGCCGTGGGCCGCCTGACGGGGCGTGGGCGCCGAGCGGCCGCCGTACTCGGCCGCCCACTGGTCCGCCTTGGCCGCGGTGCGGTTGTAGACCGTCACGTCGTGGCCGGCGCGCTTCAGGTGGCCGGCCATCGGGTAGCCCATCACGCCCAGGCCGAGGAAGGCGACCTTCGCAGGCGGGACGGGGTCGTAGGTGCGCTGGTTCATGCGGGGTTCCGTGCGGTGATCGGGGAGGGCTGCCCGCGGACGGGCCCGCCGGGGCGCGAAGTCGAGATTCTAGACGCTGGCGACGCTAGAACGCCGCCGCGCAACCATCGCGCCGGCTGTCGCTGGCCGCCGCGTAGCCATCGTCGAGGTCGTCGCTCAGGCGCCAGATGAACTGGCCCGAGCCGAAGTCCATGTAAGTGTCGAGCGTCGGCTTGATCTGGTGGCCGAGCGCGCGCAAGCCCTCGACGACATCCGCGGACATGGTCGACTCG
>JBILUW010000340.1:0-3536 GCA_044370795.1 Burkholderiaceae bacterium | reverse complement strand
TCGATCCAGGGGAAGGCGTTTTCCTGGCCGACCGCGATCAGCACGTCGTCGCACTCGACGACGGTGTCGGGGTCGCCAGTGGGCACCAGGCTGCGCCGGCCCTTCGCGTCGAACTCGGCGCGGACCTTCTCGAAACTCATGCCCGTCAGGCGGCCGTTGTCGTGCAGGAAGGCCTTGGGCACGAGGAAGTTCAGGATCGGGATGCCCTCGTGGATCGCGTCTTCCTTCTCCCAGGGCGAGGCCTTCATCTCCTCGTAGCCGGAGCGCACGATCACCTTCACGTCGTCGCCGCCGAGACGGCGCGCGGTACGGCAGCAGTCCATCGCGGTGTTGCCGCCGCCCAGCACGATCACGCGCCGGCCGATCTTCTCGACGTGGCCAAACGACACCGACGACAGCCACTCGATGCCCACCCGGATGTTGGCGCCGGCTTCGTGGCGGCCGGGGAGGTCGAGGTCGCGGCCGCGCGGCGCGCCCGATCCGACGAACACCGCGTCGTAGCCCTCGGCGAGCAGCGACTTCATCGAGGAGATCTCGACGCCGCGCCGGAACTCGACGCCGAGGCCGAGGATGTAGCCGGTCTCCTCGTCGATGACCTCCTCGGGCAGACGGAAGCGCGGAATCTGCGAGCGGATCATGCCGCCGGCGCGCACGTCGCGGTCGAAGACCGTGACCTGATAGCCCAGCGGCGCGAGGTCGCGGGCCACGGTAAGCGAGGCCGGGCCAGCGCCGATGCAGGCAATGCGTTTTCCGTTGGACCGCGCGGCGGGTTTCGGCAGGCGAGAGCGGATGTCGTCCTTGTAATCGGCGGCAACGCGCTTGAGCCGGCAGATCGCGACCGGCTCGGGTTTCTCGAGCTGTTGCTCCTCGACGCGGCCGCGCCGGCAGGCCGGTTCGCAGGGGCGGTCGCAGGTGCGTCCGAGGATGCCCGGGAACACGTTCGACTGCCAGTTCACCATGTAGGCGTCGCTGTAGCGACCGGCGGCGATCAGGCGGATGTATTCGGGTACCGGGGTGTGAGCCGGGCAGGCCCACTGGCAATCGACGACCTTGTGGAAGTAGTCGGGATGGCGGATGTCGGTCGCTTGCAAGGAGCCTCCTCCAGCGTCCGGCGCCGCGGCGCGGGCCGGCTTCGGGTTATCGCGCATTCGAACGCGAGGCAGTCTAGCCTGCGTCCGCGGGCGGGGAAAGGCGTCGGCCGGCGGCGGCGCGCGCGCAGGCGACCGACATTCAGTTGTTGAAACATTCGGGGGGCTGACGGCGGTTGCCGCAACGCAACAACCGGCTGTCGGTGCGCAAGGCCCGCCCGGCGCGGCGGCTCTTGGGCAAAGCGCGCGGTGGTACGATCGGGCCCTCGACGAAGAGCACCCATGCACTGATCGATCAGAGCCATCCACGTGTCCAGGTCATGAACCCGCCTGCCGGAAGCCGGCCGGGGTTCTTCGGTTCCCGCCATGTGCGGCGGCAGACCGAGCGTCTTCGACGAGAAACTCGTTGACAGAGGTGAAGCGCCATGATGAAAGCATTCCAGTCGAACTCCTACCTGTTCGGCGGCAACGCGCCCTACGTCGAGGAGCTCTACGAGAGCTACCTCCACAATCCCGGCTCCGTCCCGGAGCGCTGGCGCGAGTACTTCGACAATCTGCAGCACGTTCCGGCTGCCGACGGCAACCCGCAGACGCGCGACGTCGCGCACGCGCCCATCGTCCAGAGCTTTGCCGAGCGCTCGAAGGACGGCACGCTGCAGCCGCGGGTCATGGGCGGCGACGCCTCGACCGCGCGGCGTCAGGTCTATGTGCAGCAGCTCGTCGCCGCCTACCGTTTCCTGGGCTCGCGCTGGTCGGATCTCGACCCGCTCAAGCGTCAGGAGCGCCCGGCGATTCCCGAGCTCGAGCCGTCCTTCTACGATTTCACCGAGGGTGATCACGCCAACATCTACTCGGTCGGCAACACCTATTTCGGCTTCGAGCAGGCGCCCCTGCGAGACATCCTGCGGGCCCTGCGCGAGACCTACTGCGGCACCATCGGCGCCGAGTTCATGTACATCGCCGACCCGGCCGAGAAGCGCTGGCTGCAGGAGCGGCTCGAATCGACCCGCGCGCGCCCCTCGTTCACCCCCGAAAAGCGTCGACGCATCCTCGAGCGCCTGACCGCGGCCGAAGGCATCGAGAAGTACCTGCACACGAAGTACGTCGGCCAGAAGCGCTTCTCGCTGGAAGGCGGCGAGAGCTTCATCGCGGCCATGGACGAACTGATCCAGCGTGCCGGCGAGGCAGGGATCCAGGAGATCGTGATCGGCATGGCGCACCGCGGCCGCCTCAACGTGCTGGTCAACACCCTGGGCAAGATGCCCGGCGACCTGTTCGCCGAGTTTGAGGGACGCCACGCGGAAGACCTGCCCGCCGGTGATGTCAAATACCACCAGGGCTTCTCGAGCGACGTCTCGACACCCGGAGGGCCGGTGCACCTGTCACTCGCCTTCAATCCCTCGCACCTCGAGATCGTCAATCCGGTGGTCGAGGGCTCGTGCAAGGCTCGCATGGAGCGGCGCGGCGACCGCACTGGCGGCGAAGTGCTGCCGGTGCTCGTGCACGGCGACGCTGCCTTCGCCGGTCAGGGCGTGATCATGGAGACGCTGAACCTCGCCCAGACGCGCGGCTACGGCACCTTCGGCACCGTGCACATCGTCATCAACAACCAGATCGGCTTCACGACCTCCGACCCGCGCGACAAGGGCTCGACCACCTACTGCACCGATGTGGTCAAGATGATCGAGGCGCCGGTGCTGCACGTCAACGGCGACGACCCCGATGCGGTGGTGTACGCCACGCAGATCGCGCTCGACTACCGGCAGAAGTTCGCCAAGGACGTGGTCGTCGACATCGTCTGCTTCCGCAAGCTGGGGCACAACGAGCAGGACACGCCGGCGGTCACGCAGCCGCTGATGTACAAGAAGATCGCCCAGCACCCGGGCACCCGCAAGCTGTACGGCGAGCGCCTGGTCGCCCAGGGCATCGTGCCATCCGACTATCCCGACGACCTGGTCAAGCGCTACCGTGGCGCGCTCGACGAAGGCCGCCACACCGTCGATCCGGTCCTCTCGAACTTCAAGAGCAAGTTCGCCGTCGACTGGATGCCCTTCCTCAACCGGCGCTGGACCGACGCCGCCGACACCGCCGTCCCCAAGGCCGAACTCAAGCGCATCGCGCAACGCATCACCACGGTGCCGGCCACCCTCAAGATCCATCCGCTGGTCGAGAAGGTGCTGGCCGATCGCCGCGCGATGGCCGCCGGCGATCTGCCGTTCGACTGGGGCATGGGCGAGCACATGGCCTTTGCGACGCTGCTGTCGTCGGGCTATGGGGTGCGGCTGTCGGGACAGGACTCGGGCCGCGGCACCTTCACGCACCGGCACGCGGTGCTGCACGATCAGGCCCGTGAGAAATGGGACTCCGGCTACTACATCCCTCTGGAGCACGTCGCCGAGAACCAGGGGCCGTTCACCGTCATCGACTCGGTACTCTCCGAGGAGGCGG
>JBILUW010000339.1:0-3543 GCA_044370795.1 Burkholderiaceae bacterium | reverse complement strand
AGGACGCCGAGGGCCCAGATCAACCACATCGCCGTGGTGAGGCCCCCGGCCAGCAGCGGCGCATCCTGCAGCAGGCTTGCCATGACCGGGGCGAGGCTGGCGATCAGCGAATTCACGCCCTGGGCGAACTCGGGCGGCACCCAGGGGGCTAGCCACTGCGGCAGATGCAGAACCTCGGACCGGGTGGCGACGTTCGCCGTGGCGCCCGCCTGCGAGATCGCCCACGCGGCGACGGCGTGCACGACCCAGACTCCCACAGACCAGAAGAGCAGAAGGACGGGCACGAGGAGCCAGCCGATCGTGTGAAGCATGATGGGTTCCCTGCGTGGAAGACGGCAAAAGGCGCAGTGTCAGGCGAATCGGTTCTCGAACAAATCAGTGCCATGCAGACGTAGACTTCGGTTTTTTCGAAGCAAGCAAGCCATGCTCAACTATCGTCATCTCTACTACTTCTGGGTTGTTGGCAAGGAAGGCGGCTTTTCCCGCGCTGCCGACAGGCTGCACATGGCGGTGCAGACCATCAGCGCCCAGGTGCGCGACCTCGAGAAGGCACTCGGCCACCAGCTGCTCAAGCCCGCCGGGCGCGGCGTCGCGCTGACCGAGGCGGGTGAGGCTGCCTTCGTCCGCGCCGAGGAGATCTTCCGCCTGGGGCAGCTCATTCCGGAAGAGGTCCGGGAGGCAGCCAGCAGCAAGTCCGTCCGCCTGTCGGTGGGGTTGTCGGACGGCATCTCGAAACTCGCGGCGCATGCCCTGCTGGCCCCGGTGCTTGCCACGCCGACGCTGCACCTGCTTTGCCACGAGGGCGAGTTCGAGCAGCTGCTGGCCGAGCTCGCGATGCACCACCTCGATCTGGTGCTGGCCGGGCAGCCGGCTCCCCACAACCCGGCCCTGCGCCTGACCAGCGAGCGGCTGATCGAGTCGCCGGTCGACTGGTACGGCCCGGCACCGCTCGTGCAGAAGGCCGCAGTCGCGCAGTTTCCGCAGTCGCTGGCCATGCTGCCCGTGCTGCTGCCCACCGGGCACTCGGCCCTGCGTCCACGGCTCGACCGCTGGCTCGACGCCCTCGGCCTGCAGCCGCGGGTCGTGGGCGAATTCGAAGACAGCGCCCTGCTCGCGGTGTTCGCCGCCCGAGGTCTCGGCGTGTTCCCGGTCAGCCGCTTCGGCGCGGCCGACGTCGCCCTGATGCGCGGCCTGCGGTTTCTCGGAAGCTGTGACGGCCTGCTCGAGGAAATCCACGCGATCCGCTCGCGCCGCGGGCAGCACCATCCGCTGGTCGCGCGGGTGGTGGCGGCGGCGCGGTCGCGATGAAGCGACCAGCCCCGTTCGTTCCGGATGCGCCCGCTCGTTCAGTTTGCCAGCCGCTGGTTCAAGCGCGCTCGCCGTGCCGGGGCGCAGCCCGCACGATGCAACGGTCCGATGGGCGGTTTTCCTCCACACGACACAGGATCATCAACCATGTTCCAGCATCAGTTTTCCCGATTGCTCGGCCCTGCGCTCTGCATCGCCCTCTGCCCCGCGGCCACGATGGCCCAGGTGGAGCCCAAGGGCCTCTACGTCACGGTCTACGGGCAGCACAGCCGGATCGGCTCATCGAACTTCAACGAGTCCGGAGCCCAGGGCGCCGGCAGCGGCCTTCGTGGGGAGTTCGGCAGCGGCGCAGGCTGGGGCGGCGATATCGGATGGCGCTACGGCAATGGCTGGGCTGCCGAGTTCGAATGGAACTATCGCAGCCACTCGCTCAACGCGTTGCGGCAGAACGGCGCCAGCCTCGCCCGCGGTGGCGACTTCGCCTCGAACACCCTGCTGATCAACGGCCTGCGCCGCTTCCCGCAGACTGGCGGCTGGACCCCCTACGTGGGCGCTGGCATCGGATGGGTGCAGGAGATCGACATCGACATCAAACCTGCCGCGGGTGGCGCTACGCGCGGCTACTCGGCCGACGGCAAGCTCGCCGTGCAGCTGATTGCAGGGGTCGAATACGCGTTCACGCCGCGCTGGCGCGTCACGGCCGATGCGCGCTGGCTGCGCGTGGGTTCAGTGCGGCTGGACAACGAGACCGGCAATCCGGGCGGCAACGTCGGTACGCTGCGCTATGACCCGGTTTCAGTGCAGGTCGGTCTGCGATACAGCTTCTGACGGGCCGCCAACGCGGTAGCTGGCACCGCTGCCGAAGCGGGAAACCACCTCGGCGCGGCGACGGCGGCTGACTGGCACCTGGCGACCATCGCTCATCAGGCAAACCGTTCCGGTGGCCGTGCGCCGCACCGCGATGATGTGGTCGCAGGCCACCCACCAGGAACGGTGCACGCGCAGACCATTGTGCGCCCCCTGGCTCTCGACATCGGCCAGAGCGCCAAGGATCAGGGCGCAGCCGCGCGTCGTCCAGACGCGCAGATACTGCAGCTCGGAGGCCACCGCGATCACATCCGTGCCGAGCGCGCTGGGCAGGCGCTCGCTCCAGTCGGGCCCCGACGACATGCCCGCCGCAAGGGCAGTGGTTGCGCCGGGGTCGGCGGATTCGACGGTTGACAGCGGTGATCCGGATGGCGCCGCATCGGGATGGCCGCTGCCGGGCTCATCGGCCTGGGCGAAGGGCGCAGCCCGGCCGACGTCGTCGCGCACCGGCGCAACAGTTGGCGGCGCGACGGTTTCGGCCGCGCCCGTCTGCGCGAGCAGCAGGGGTGGGACCAGGAAATGCAGACGCGGCAGACAGATCAGCGCCCAGGCCGCGGTCACCGGCGCGACGATGTCGAGGTATTCATCAAGAAGCAGATGGCCGGTCGAGAATCCGGACGGATCGTCACCGTCCTCGTCGGCAATGACGGGATATCCCAACCAGTCCTGCATCAGCCCATCGCCGATCAACCAGTACACCGGGGCGAGCACCACCGACCCGAGCGCGCCTGAGAGCAACACCAGGACCGCACTCGAGGCGCGGCTTGCCCCGTAGCGTCGGCTCAGCAGGTAGAGGACCGACTGCAGGACGACCAGCCCGACCGCGATCTGCAAGCCCCAGAAAAGCAGCCGGGCCGCTGGCGGCGCCTCAAAACCCACGTCGGGCCCGAGCAGAGTCAGCAACGCCAGCAACGCCAGACCCGCGACGCCGAGGTAGCGGACGATTGCGGTCGAGTTGGCGCTGCTCTGCGCGGGCGCGCGCTGGGCGGGTGTCGGGTCTCTGGGGGTGCTCATGCGCTGCCCGGGTAATGGTCTGCGACGATGAATGACGCTGCGGCCACACAATGACCGGTTAGTTCAATCATAGGACGTCCTGCCTGCCTGCACAAGCCAGCGGCCAAGTCCCTGAAGCCGGGTCTGCAAGGGCCCGCGACTCGGTTCAGTCCGAGTGTAACGGATGACCTGGAGTGGCAAGGGTGGCAAGGCCGTGCGGCAGCCATGCCGGGCGCGACGGGTCTGGTTGCCTGCGCCTGGCGCTGCTTTCGTCTGGCGCTTGCCTTTGTCCTTTCCATGAGAAACAATGTTTCTTATGGAAACACACGACACCCGTTTCGATTACCGCCAGGCCCGTGCCGAGGGCCACGCGGT
>JBILUW010000097.1:0-12857 GCA_044370795.1 Burkholderiaceae bacterium | reverse complement strand
CCACTTCGCCAGCTCGGTGTTCATCTGGGTAAGCGCGAGGAACACGTTGAGCACGTCAGCGCCCAGCAGGATCAGGAAGATCATGCCGGTGGCACCCGCCGTGCCGACCATGCACGCGACGAAGCCCTTGCGATCGAGCCCGCCCGAGCGCCAGGCCACGAAGGCCGTGGCCACGCAGCCGATGGCGGCGGCCTCGGTGGGGGTGAACAGCCCGCCATAGATGCCGCCGATCACCACCAGAAAGATGAGCAGCACCGGCCAGGTGGCGAGCAGCGCGCGCACCCGCTGGCCGAGGTCGTGGCGCTCGCCCGCGGGCGCATCGTCCGGGCTCACGCGCGCGACGATCGAGATCACGATCATGTAGCCGATGGCCGCCATGATTCCCGGGACAAAGGCGGCCAGAAAGAGCTTGGCGATGTTCTGTTCGGCCAGGATCGCGTAGATGACCAGCGGCACCGACGGCGGGATGAGGATGCCCAGGGTGCCACCTGCCGCCAGCGTGGCCGTGGCAAAGCGCCCGGAGTAGCGGTGCGCCTTCATCTCGGGCAGGGCCACCTGCCCCATGGTGGCGGCGGTCGCCAGCGACGAGCCGCAGATCGCACCGAAGCCGGCGCAGGCGGTCACACTGGCCATCGCCATGCCGCCGCGCCAGTGACCGATGAAGGCATTGCCCGCCTGGAAGAGCGCCCGCGACAATCCTCCCTGGGTGGCCAGTTGCCCCATCAGCAGGAACAGCGGCACCACCGAGAGGTCGTAGACCGAGAAGCGCGCGTAGGCGCCCGTCTTGAAGAAACTGAGCAGCGGCGCGACGCCGGCCACCATGACGTAGCCGAGCGAGCCGGCCAGCAGCATCGCGATGCCGATGTGCACGCGAAGCGCGAGCAGCAGCAGCAGCACGCCGAACATCAGGGCGCCCCATTCGATGCCGGTCATGCGCGCAGCTTTCGCAGGTTGGCATGCACCTGGTGGAGCGCCGTGAGCCCCAGCAGGAAGAAGGACGGCACCAGCGGAACATAGCCCCACCAGGTGGGGATGTTGAGCAGCATCGATGCGTCGGCGTTGCCCTTCAGATCGAGCATGCCCAGCGCCAGACGCCAGGCCAGCAGCAGCGCGAAGAAGGCCATCAGCGAGTGCGCGATCGCATCGAGCAGGGCATTGGTTCGCACGGCGGCGCGCGCGGTGAAGAAATCGACGATCACGTGGGCGCCCACCCAGTTGGCGTAGGGCAGCGACATCGCCACCGCCGCGGCCGTCATGAACTGCACGAGTTCGTAATCGCCCACCAGCGCCTTGCCGAACAGCGCCCTGCCGCCGATGCTCCACAGCGACATGAAAGCCATCAGCGCGAGCACGATCCCGGCGAGCACTGCCAGGGTCTTGCAGGCACCGTCGAGGAAGAGGCCGTAACCCCTGTGGCGCTGCTTCGATTCGGTGATCAGCAGTTCGGCCAATGCCGCCTCCCGCGTCTGCCGTCGGCCCCGCGCACCGGGAAGCCCCGGGGCGCGGGCCGCGGCGCTGCCCTTATCGGCTGTACTGCTGGATCAGGGCGCGGGCATCGTCGAGCATGGCCTTGCCGTTGAGGCCACGCTTGTTCATGTCGGCGACCCATTCGTCGTCGATGTTGTCGGTGGCCTTCTTCCAGCGCTCGATCTCGGCCGGCGCGATCTGCGTGATCGTGTAGCCAGCCGTCTCGGTGAAGGCCTTGCGGCCGGGCACGTCGTTACCCTCCTGGGTGCTGCCCAGGAACGCCGACAGCTCGCGCCCGGAGTTCTTGTCGATGACCGCCTTCAGGTCGGGCGGCAGCGAGTCGTAGCGCGCCTTGTTCATCGGCACCACGAAGAAGGTGGTGTAGAGCGCGGGCGAGCCCTTGGGGGTCTCGGAGGCAAAGCGCGTGAGCTCGTTGACCTTCAGGCCGGGCGCGACCTCGTAAGGGATCACGGCACCGTCGATCACGCCCTTGGACAGGGCCTCGGAGACCTGCGGCACCGGCATGCCCACCGGCGTGGCGCCCATGTTGGCCAGCATCTTGGTGATCGTGGCCGTGGGCCCGCGCATCTTCATGCCGCGCAGATCCTCGAGGCGGGTGATCGGCTTGTTGCGGGTGAACAGCACGCCCGGGCCGTGCACGTGCACCGCCAGCAGCTTGACGTCCTTGTACTCGTCGAGCGCGTGCTTCTGGACCCAGTCCCAGGCGGCGCGGCTGGTGGCGCCGGCGTTGGTCATCATGAAGGGCAGCTCGAACACCTGGCTGCGCACGAAGCGGTTGGCCGAGTAGCCGGCAACCGTCCAGACCACGTCGGCCACGCCGTCGCGGGCCTGGTCGAACAGCTGCGGCGGCGAGCCGCCGAGCTGCATCGCGGGGAAGATCTGGCAATTGAGGCGGTTGGCCGAGTCGCGCGCGATGTTGTTGCACCAGGTCTGGAGCATGGTGGTGTGCTGGATCGACTGCGGGCCCAGGAAGTGGTGCACCTTCAGGGTGATGGTCTGGGCCTGGGCTGAGCCAGCCATGAGGGCAGCCGCGGCCATGGCGATCCGGAACGGGAACGGCATCGTGATCTCCTCTCCTCTGCGGGGTGTGGCCGAGAGGTTACCGCGCTCGGCCCGATCTGGGGATATCTTTCGGATCTGCGCCAACGCCACGTCCTTTGCTGCCCGGCCCGGGGATCGGGCTGCCGCAACCGCAGGAGCCCGTCGCCGTGACCGAACCCGTCTTCGCGGCCACGCTGGCCAGCCAGTTCGCCAGCGCACCGGTATCGCGGCACTTCGCCGATGCCGCGCTCATCCACGCGATGGGCCGCTTCGAAGCTGCGCTCGCGCTCGCGCAGGCCGAGGTCGGCCTGGTGCCAGCCGAGGCGGCACGTCGCATCGCGCAGATCTGCGCCGCACTGGCCCGGCCGGTCACCGAGGCCGACGATGCCTTCGCGCCGCAGCGCCTCGCCGCCGCAGCCCGGCGCGCAGGCTCGCTGGCCATTCCCTTCGTGCAGGCGCTCACCGAGCGGGTGGCATGCGATGACCCGCCAGCCGCCCGCTGGGTGCACTACGGCGCCACCAGCCAAGATGTCCTCGACACCGCGCTGGTGCTGGCGGCATCGGCCGCTGGCGAGGCGCTGCTCGCGCAACTTGCGCGGGCAGGCGATGCCCTGGCCGCTCTCGCCGACGGGCATCGCGCCACCGCGATGGCCGGCCGCACCCTGCTGCAGCAGGCTACGCCGGTGTCTTTCGGCTGGAAGGCCGCATGCTGGCTGTCGCCGCTTGCGCGGGCGCGCGGCGCGCTCGCCGCGGCGCTGGCGCAGGCGCGGGTGGTGCAGCTGGGCGGCGCAAGCGGGGTGCGCGGCGCCTTCGGTGGCCGCGGCGATGCCATCGCCGCGGCGCTCGCGGTCCGCCTCGGCCTGGCCGACCCTGGCATCAGCTGGCACGGCAGCCGCGACCGCATCGCTCGGCTGGGCGCCGAGCTTGCGCTGCTCGCGGGCGCCATGGCGCGCATCGGTCGCGATCTCGCCCTGCTGATGCAGCCGGAAGTGGCCGAAGCCTTCGAGCCTGCGGGCGAGGGGCGCGGCGGCTCCTCGGCGATGCCGCACAAGCGCAATCCGGTGTCGGCCATGCTGGCGGTGCAGGCCGGGCTGCGCGCACCCGGGCTTGCCGCCACCCTGCTCGCTTCGCAGGCCGGCGAGCACGAGCGCGGGCTGGGCAACTGGCAATCCGACTGGTGGACGCTGGGCGCGCTCTTCGAGTGCGCGGGCAGCGCCACCGAGGCCATCGGCGAGGCCGCGGCCGGCCTGCGGGTGGCCCCGCAGGCCATGGCCGAGAACCTCCAGCGCTCGGGCGGCTTCGCGTACGCCGAGGCCGTCACGATGGCGCTTGCCCGGGCGATGGGCCGGCCCGCCGCCAAGTCCCTGATGGAGCGCCTGTGCGCCGATGCGCTCAGGCGCGGCTGCCCGCTGTCGCAGGCGATCGACGAGGCAGCGCAGCTGGATGCCCGGCTGGCGGCCGCCCTGCCCGAGGCCGAACGCGGGCGCCTTTTCGACGCGCAAGCCCAGCTCGGCGACGCCGGATCGATGATCGACCGGGCGCTGCGCGACTGGCGCGACCCGATGGCCGTACACTCATCTGCCACGCCACCTGCGCCACCCTCCGCATGATGCCCACCCTGCCCCGCATCGACGCGCGCGACTGGTCGAGCCAGCCGCCGTGGCTGCACCCGCCCTACCGTTCCACCGCGCTGCGCTCGCCCACCCGACCGCTGCTGCCCATCGCCCACTCGCTGTCCGAGCTCGCCCAGCCGGTGTATGGCCACGAAGACATCGGTGAACTCGACCACGATCTCACCCGCAACGCCGTGAGCAACGGCGCGCCGCTGGGCGAGCGCATCGTCGTCACCGGCCGGGTCACCGACGAACGCGGCCGGCCGGTGCGCCACACGCTGGTCGAGCTGTGGCAGTGCAACGCGGCCGGCCGCTACGTGCACCGCGCCGATCAGCACGATGCGCCGCTCGACCCCAATTTCCTGGGCGCCGGCCGCACCCTCACCGACGCCGAGGGCCGCTACCGCTTCCTCACCCTCAAGCCGGGCGCCTACCCCTGGGGCAACCACCCCAACGCCTGGCGCCCGGCGCACATCCATTTCTCGCTCTTCGGCGAGCACTTCGCCAGCCGCCTCGTCACCCAGATGTACTTCCCCGGCGACCCCCTGCTCGCGCTCGACCCGATCTACCAGAGCACCCGCGAAGGCGCGCGCGAGCGGCTGGTCTCGCGCTTCGACATCGGCGTGACCGAGCAGGGCTACGCGCTCGGCTACGTCTTCGACATCGTGCTGCGCGGCCCGCTCGAGACCCCGATGGAGACGCCCCGATGAGCGCGCCCCCGCCCCCGGGCCAGACACCGTCACAGACCATCGGGCCCTTCTTCGCGTACGGCCTGGTGCCGGCGCAGTACGGCTACGGCTGGCGCAGCCTGTTCGGCGCCGAGCTTGCCGAGGCGCGCACGCCAGGCACGCCGATCGAGCTGCGCGGGCAGGTGCTCGATGGCAACGGCGACCCGGTATCCGACGCCCTGATCGAGATCCTGCACGCCGACGCGCATGGCCGCTATCCGGCCACTCCGGCCGACATCGCGGCAAGCGGTTTTCGCGGCTTCGGCCGCGCGGGCACCGGCACGCTGCCCGGCCACGAATTCGCGTTTCGCACCATCAAGCCGGGCGCCACGCCCGACGGCCAGGCGCCTCACATCAATCTGATCCTGACCATGCGCGGGCTGCTCAACCACGTCTACACCCGCATCTATTTCGAGGACGAGACCGAAGCCAACGCGCGCGACCCGGTGCTGGGCACGGTGCCCCAGGCGCGCCGCGCCACCCTGATCGCCAGGCGTGACGCCGCGGCCGCCGGCAGCATCTACCGCATCGACATCCGCATGCAGGGCGAAGCGGAGACGGTGTTCTTCGACGTCTGAGGCCGCCGTGTCCGAGACCACCGGCAGCCGGCGCACCCAGGTCGCGATCATCGGCGCAGGGCCCGCAGGGTTGCTGCTCGGCCAGCTGCTCGCCCGTGGCGGCGTCGATGCGCTGATCCTCGAACGCCAGAGCGCCGACTACGTGCTCGGGCGCATTCGCGCGGGCGTGCTCGAGCAGGGCTCGGTCGAGGTGCTCGGCGAAGCCGGCGTCGGGCAGCGCCTGCTCGCCGAGGGCCTGCCCCACGAGGGGATCGAGCTCGCCTTCGACGGCGAGCGGCACCGCATCGACCTTGCCGCCCTGACCGGCAGACGGGTGACCGTCTACGGCCAGACCGAGGTCACGCGCGACCTGATGCAGGCGCGCGCGGCCGCGGGCTTGCACACCGTCTACGAGGCGGCCGACGTCAGCCTGCACGGCTTCGAGGGCAGCTCGCCGGTGGTGCGCTGGCGCGAGGGCCAGCGCACCCACGAGGCGCGCTGCGACTACATCGCCGGCTGCGACGGCTTTCACGGCGTGGCGCGCGCCAGCGTGCCGGCGGGCGCGCTGCGCACCTTCGAGCGCGTGTACCCGTTCGGCTGGCTGGGCGTGCTCAGCGACACCCCCCCGGTTTCCGACGAGCTGATCTACGCCAACCATCCGCGCGGCTTTGCCCTGTGCAGCATGCGTTCGCGCAGCCGCAGCCGCTACTACGTGCAGTGCGCGCTCGACGAACGCGTCGAGGACTGGTCCGACGAGCGATTCTTCGACGAGCTGCGCAGCCGGCTCGACGAGGCAGCCGCCGCACGGCTCGTGAGCGGCCCGTCGATCGAAAAGAGCATCGCGCCGCTGCGCAGCTTCGTGGCCGAGCCGATGCGCTTCGGGCGCCTGTTCCTGGCGGGCGATGCCGCGCACATCGTGCCGCCCACCGGCGCCAAGGGCCTGAACCTTGCGGTGGCCGACGTGCGCAGCCTGGCGCGCGCGCTGATCGCGCGCTGCCGCACCGGCGACGAAACCGGCCTCGACACCTATTCCGAGCGCTGCCTGCGGCGCGTCTGGAAGACCGTCAGATTTTCGTGGTGGATGACCACCCTGATGCACCGCTTCCCGGGCACTGGCGAGTTCGACCAGCGCATCCAGGAGGCCGAGCTCGGCTATCTGGTGGGGTCGAAGGCGGCCGCCACCGCGCTGGCCGAAAACTACGTGGGCCTGCCCTTCGAGGATTGAAGGCCCGCCTTACCAGGAGACACCCATGGCCTACAAGACCTACAGCCCGCCCGACGTCGCGGCGCCACCGCCGCAGACCTGGTCGAACATCAAGGTGCACGACAACGGCCACTTCTGCGTGGCCGGCATCGCCGCCAAGGGCGACAGCATGTACGAGCAGGCTTGCGGCGTATTCGGCACCATTCGCAAGCTCGTCGAGGCCGCCGGCGGCACCATGAACGACGTGATGGAGATGACCATCTACGTGACCAACCTCGACGAGAACACCGAGGTGTGGCGCGCGCGGCGCGAGTTCTTCAGCGGCGAGTTTCCGTGCTCCACGCTGATCCAGGCGCAGCGCGTGGGATCGCCCAAGATCTACCCGCCCCACCGCATCGAGATCAACTGCAGCGGCTACATCGGCGGCAGCCGGTAACGAGGCAAGCTCCGGGGCCGTCGAAAGGCCGATCGCCCCGGGCCACGGGCCGGCCGCAGTGCCCCCTACAACCCGAGATCCCTCGCCCGGGCAACCGCACGGGCGCGGCTGTCGACGCCGAGCTTGGCGTAGAGCGCCGACAGGGCGTTGCGCACCGTCTTGTCGGCCACCCCGAGCCGGGCGCCGATCTGGGCGTTGTCCAGACCCTGGGCGACCAGCCCGGCGAGCTCGCGCTCGCGGGGCGTGAGGTGGGGGGCGTCGCCCGCGCCACAGACGAACTCGGCCACCGCATCGCAAAAACGGCCGAACGAAGGTTCGTCGCCCACCGGGACGTGGTTGACCGAGGGCAGGGATTCGAAGCGAGCCCCCGGTATCGCGGAGGCTATCTCATGGCCGAGCGACACCGGCGTGACCCGATCGCCTTCGCAGTGCAGAACGAGCGTGGGCACCCTCACGCGCCGGGCAAGTTCGCGCACGTCGATCAACGCGCGGGCGCGCATGATCTCGGCGCCGAGCCGTCCGTCGCAACTGCGCCGCTGCTGCTCGTTCATGCCAGCGCGCACCTCGGCCGAGGCGCCGGGCAGGAAGCGGCTGCTGAAGAACTCGCGCACGGCCGGATCATCGCGCCCCCAGCCCAGTTCGACGAGTCGCCACTGGGCCTCGAGGAAGGCACGGTCCTCGTCGGTGCTGCACCGGTGCATGAGGCCATGGAGGTAGCCGCCCAGCAGGATCAGATGGGAAACCCGCTCGGGATGACGTTCGGCATAGGCCACGGCCGTGGCCGCCGCGCCGCTCACACCCAGCAGGGCCACGCGAGGCTGGCGGGTGGCATCGACGACGGCCTCGAGTTCCTCGACCCAGGGATCGAGCCCGCGGGGACGCCCGTCGTCGCCCGACAGGCCGCAGCCGCGTTCGTCATAACGCACCAGCCGAAACGAGCGGCTCAGGCGCTCGACCCAGGGGCGCCACAGGGGCGAGCGCAGGTCGTACTCGACATTGGTGAGCCAGTGCGCCACGCGTACCAGCGTGGGCGCATCGGGCCGACCGGTGCGTGTCCAGGCGATGGGCGCCCCGGAGGGCAGCATCGCGAAGCGGAATTCCTGGGCGAGAGCAGATGGCGAATTCATGGGAGCGCTTGGCAGGCAGCCGCCGTCGGCCCGCTGCCATGCCCGATAGTAGCGCGCATGGCCCGGCGCCTGCGCGCGGGCGGCCGCGCCCATGAACGCGCCGCTCGGGCGCGTTGCGCATCCGGGCAAGGCCCGCCTAGCGCAGCGCCGCGTTGATGCGTGCGCCGATGGCCGCCCGCTCGGCTGCGCTCAACGACTGGAAGGTGTCGTGCAGCGCCTGGCTGGTGGGCTGGCTCACGCCCCTGGCGGCAAGCCGGCTCTCGAGCGCCGAGGCCAGCATGTCGATCGCGCTGTTGGCCAGGCGCGCCCGATCGTTGGCGCCCACCCCCCGCGCGTCGATCGACAGCGCCTTGAGCACGCCACCGTGGAACGCGTCGAGTCGGGCCTCGAGCCCCTCGGCACGGGCGCGCATCTGCTGGATCGTCACGTCATCACGCGCAAGCGTGCCGGCGTCGAGGATGCTGCTGAAGATGCCCGCGTAGCGATTGAGGCCCACCGCGAGATCGAACAGCGGATGGTTGCCGCCTTTCATGGCCGCCGTCCTGAAGTCACCCTCGAAGACATCGCGCACGAACTGCCGATCGAGCGGCGCCGCGACGCGCGCAGCGGGATCGTCCGCTGTCGCGCGCGCCGCCGAGCGCACGAGCGGCGACCCGAAATCGAGGCCGTAGCGATCGAGCTGGCGCAGCGTCGCATGCAGCAGCTGACGTTGCTCGACGCTGAGCGGGTAGACGTTCTCGAGGGGGGGCGCATCGAACGTCGTGCCGTACCAGAGCCGACGCTGCTCGGGCGTGAGCGGCGGGATGTCGCGTGCGATCGCCATCTCGAGCACCGAGCGCGCCTGGGCGTTGGTGCGCACCGGATCCGAGCCGGGCATCAGCGAGCGTCCGAGCTCGACCACACCGCCCGCGATCGCCGAAACCGGATCGCCGTGGTTGCGCAGCTGCCCCTGCGGCGTGCGCGTGTAGTCGGCCAGCGCATAGGGGTTGGCGCCGCCCAGATAGTCTTCGACATTGTTGGCCCGTGCCACCGCGGCCGAGCCCCGGTTCAGGCTCGGGAGCGTCTTCATCGCCTCCACGAAATCGGCCAGCGGAATCTTCTGGCCCGACAGGTTGAGCGTCACCTCGCCGCTCTTGCGATCGACGGTCAGGCTGCCTCGCCAGGCGACACCGAATTCGCTGCCCGCCGCCCCGGCAACCTGCAGGCCGCTGGCGAGGGCTTCGCCCATCGCCTGCAACTTCGGATTGCGTGAGCGCGCCATGCCCTCGGCCAGACCCGAGAGCGCCGACGGCGGGCCGAACAGACCGACATTGCCGCTGGCGCCGGCGTCGGTACGCAGCAGGTTGGTGTCGCCGCCGCGCAGGTTGGCAAACAGGGTGACGCCGCCGACCGTCTGGCTCCAGCCCAGGCCATCCTCGCGCCGCGTCGCCTGCCCCAGCCCGTAGTGAACGGCCTCGACACGGTTGAAGGCAAGACCACCGATGCTCACCCTGTCGGTCTTGTGCGAGATGAAGTGCGTCGCGGTGCCGGTCAGCGGATTGGCCAGCGCGAAGTGACGCTGGCCCGCGAGATTCGCCGCGCCCAGCGTGTAGACGATCGCATCGGGCGAGCCGAGATGCCCGATGAAGCCCACCGGATCGAGCGGCGGCTTGCCATGGGCAGCGCCCGTGTGCGGCGCCGCCTGGGCGAGCAGCGCGGCGGGGTCGGCATAGGGTTCGTCGCCGCCGGGCTTGCGGCCGGGCTTGCCCGGGGCCTGGGCATGATCCGTTTCCTCGGCCGCGGGCAAGATCGGCCGCACGGCCGGCGCAAGCGCTGATGCGCCCTGGATAGTCGTCATGTCGGCTCTCCGGAGGAGTTGCAGATCTTCGCAGCGTCGCGCACTCGTGGGGCCGCGCCTAGCTGGGGCATGCCCCAGCGCGGGAAAACCCGCGCGGGCCATCCGTCGATGCCACGCCAAACCGACGCCTCTAGACTTGCAGGACCATCCTGCTGCCCACCGGAGGCTGATTCATGAGCACCGACGACACCGTGCTGATCGAACGCGACGGCAACATCACCATCGTCTCGATCAACCGACCCCACTGCCGCAATGCGGTCGACAGCGACACCGCGGGCAGGCGCGCGAGGCGGCCATCGCGCTGGCGCGCCAGATCGCCGGTTTTCCGCAGAACTGCCTGCGCGCCGATCGGCTGTCGGCGCTGCGCCAGTGGGACCGCGCCGAGGAAGAGGCCCTGGCCAACGAACTGAGCGGCGGCGTCCGGGTGATCGAGTCGGGCGAAACGCGCGCCGGCGCGAGCCGCTTCGCCTCCGGGGTGGGCCGCCACGGCGCTTTCGGGGCGGCGGACGGCCCCGCTCAGGCCTGAAGCCCGGGGCCGCGCTCAACTGCGCAGGAAGGCGAGCGTTTCGTCGATGAACTGGCCGAAGGCCGGTTCGTGCTCGAGCGGCACGTGGTTGCGGCTATCGATCGGCAGAAAGCGCGCGCCGGGGATGCCGGCGGCCAGCCGGCGCCCGAGTTCGAACGCGATGCGCGCGTCGCTGCGCGAATGCATCACCAGCGCGGGGGCCCCGACCCTCGCCAGCAGCTCGGTCACGTCGATGTCGGCGACCGTGCTCATGTAGCGCACCGCATTGGCCGGCGAGGCGGCGCGCCGCTGCATCTCGTTGAACCAGTCCTGCTGCGCGCGGCTCGAGTCGGGGATGAACTGCGTGGTGAAGAGCTGGCGAAAGGCCGGATTGTCCTGGCCCCAACCGATGCGGGCCAGCGTGTGCATGGCCATGAAGGCGTCCTTCTGATCCTGGGTGGGCGAACGCCGGTTGAAGCCCTTCGCGAAGCCGCCATAGAAGACCAGGTGGCTCACGCGCTGCGGATGACGCACCGCGTAGGCGATCGATACCGCGCACGACTGCGAAACGCCGAGCAGGGCGCAACGCTCGATCCCGGCCGCGTCGATCACCGACTCGAGGTCGCTCACCCAGGCCTCGAAGGAGATGTCGTCGACGTTCCAGTCGGACAGCCCGTTGGCCCGAGCGTCGTAGCGGATCAGGGTGTGCTCCGCCGACAACGCATCGGTCATGCGCCGCGTCCAGGAGCCGGCCTCGAGCTCGAACTCGAGGTGCGTCATCCAGCGGCCGACCATCACGAGCGGCGGGCCGCTGCCCAGCGACGCCCAGGCGAGCTGCGTGCCGTCGCGGGCGCTGCAAAAGCGTATCGGCTGATGCGGCGCGGCGTCACCGGCCAAGCGGATGTCCCCGGCGCCGACCTCGAAGAGCCGGAACGCATGCACCGGCACAGCGATGTTCTTGACCGCCTGGGGTCCGAGATCCTCGACCCGCGCCGCCACCCGGCTGCCGATCGAGCCGCGCACCGCGGCCGACACGACGATGCCACCCGCCCCGGCCAGGGTTTGCAGGCGGGCGGCCACGTTGACGCCGTCGCCGTAGACCGTTCCATCGGCTTTCGCGATGACATCGCCAAGGTGCACGCCGATCCGGAAGCGCAGGCGCACGCGCCGGTCCTGGTCGGGGGCAAGGTCTTCGAGCTCGCGCTGGATGGCCAACGCACTGGCCACCGCGCCCGAGGCGCTCTCGAAGACCGCGAGCACCGAATCGCCGGCCATGTCGACCACCCGGCCCCGGGCGGCCTCGATGTGTCGGCGAAAGACCGCGCGGGCAGCGTCGAGCGCAGCAACGGTTGCGCGCTCATCGATTCCCATGAGCCGTGCGTAGCCCACGGCGTCGGCCGCGACGATGGCCAGCAGGCGCTCTCTGAGGTCTGATTCGCGCACGGGCAAGCTCCGCAAGAAACGCAGCCCCGGATGATGCCAGCGCCATGTGGACTGCGGGCAGGCGATGCGCGACGCATGTACAGTGCCAATCGACCATGACCTCCGAATACCGCGCCATGCAACCCTCGGAAGGGCGCTGGCTGGCGCTCATCGTGGGCGTCGGCCTCGCCCTGCGGGCCGCGGCCATCGCCAGCCTCGATCATGTGCCCGAAAGCGACGAGCTCGCCTACATCAGCATGGCGATCAACCTGCTCGCCGGTCACGGCATCGTCGATGCCATGGGCAACCACGCGATGTACAACGTGGGCTACCCGCTGTTCGTGCTCGCGCCGGTGTTCTCGGTCTTCGGCGAGAGCCTGGTCGCGGGGCGGCTGGCCAACCTGCTGCTCGGCGGCGTGACCATCGTCTTCTGCCACCAGGTCGCGCGCGAGGCTGGCGCCGGCCCGCTGGGCAGGCTGGCGGCAGCGGCGCTCTGGGCGATCTACCTGCCCGCCAGCGTCTACGGGGTCTACCTGCTCAAGGAAAACCTCATGACGCCACTCATGCTCGGGGTGGTCTGGTGCGCCCTGCGACTGGCCCGTCAGCCCTCGGCGCGGGTCGCCTGCCTGTGCGGTGTCCTGTTGGGTCTGCTGGCCCTGACCGGCAACGCTGCGCTCTCGCTGGTCGCGGTTGCGGCATGTGCGCTGGCGCTCGCACCGGCAACGCCGCCTCGGCGCATTGGTATGGGCGTGACCGCAGCCCTGCTCGCCGTAGCGGTCGCCACGCCATGGACGATACGCAACCTGCAGGTGGTCGGCGCGCCGGTGCTGAACACCAACGGGGGCTTCAACCTCTACCTGGGCAACAATCCGGCGGCAACCGGCATGTTCGTGTCGATC
>JBILUW010000096.1:0-12887 GCA_044370795.1 Burkholderiaceae bacterium | reverse complement strand
GATTGGCCTCGCGCGCCTTCTCGATGGCATCCCAGTCGATGCCGTCGTGCTCGGTGAAGTTGGCGTCCTCGGCCGCGATGACTGCGCGCTTCAGGTGAACGGAGATCCGCTCGTAGGGAACCCAGGCGTGCCGCATGGCAAGCCCGGGGCGGGTCTGGGCGAGACGTTCACGCTCGGCGCGCATGAACGCCGAGTCGGATGGGTTGAACCACGCCCACCACGCCACCTGCGCGAAGAACCAGAGCTGAAACGCGACGAAGGCGACAACGAGGAAGAGCAGACCCCGGAACACCCAGCGCAACCAGCGCCGCCGCGGCCGCCGCACCGCCCGAGCGCCGCCGGCCGACCTGCCGCCCGAGCGCCGCGTCACCGCCCGCCGAGCGCCTCGCGCAGCGCCTGGTAAACCGGCTCGGTGTCGGGCAGCACCCCGCGCCAGATGCGAAACGACTCGGCCGCCTGCTCGACCAGCATCCCGAGGCCGTCGGCCATCGCCGGGCAACCGGCGGCCGCCGCCTGCCGCAGGAACGCCGTGGGCTGGGCACCGTAGACCATGTCGTAGGCGAAGCGCGCCGAGCGCAGCAACCCCGCCGGCACCGGCAGCGCCGCGTCGGCCAGCCCGGCCGACGTGGCGTTGACGACGATTGCCCGCGATGGCGCGACGTCGGCCAGGGCGTCGTACCCGGCCGCACTCACCCTCGGGTCGGCAAAGCGCGCGGCCAGGGCCTGCGCACGGATGGCGGTGCGATTGACAATGCAAAGCGCGCCGACCCCGGCCGCCAGCAGCGGGCCGACGACGCCGCTCGCCGCGCCGCCCGCTCCCAGCAGCAGGACGGACGCACCGGCCAGCGGCAGCCGGTGGCGCTGGCCGAGGTCGCGCACCAGCCCCACACCGTCGGTGTTGTCGGCATGGATGCCCGCAGCATCGAACACCAGCGTGTTGGCGGCGCCCGCGGCCTCGGCCCGCGGCGAGCGGCTGTCGGCAAGGGCGTACGCGCGCTCCTTGAAGGGCACCGTGACATTGAGGCCGCGGCCGCCGGCGGCGGCGAACTCGCGCACCGTCTGCTCGAAACCGTCGAGCGGGGCGAGCAGCGCCTCGTAGCGGATGTCGTGGCCGGTCTGGGCGGCGAAACGCGCGTGAATCGCCGGTGATCGGCTGTGGCCGATCGGGTTGCCGACCACGGCGTAGCGATCGGTCATGGGGTGGATGCCGCCTCGGTGGCCACACCCTCGCGGGTGAAGGTCCAGGTACGCACGATCTGGAGGATGTCGCCTTCGCGCGCCATTTCGGCCGGGAAAGGCTCGTAGGGAGCGCCCGCGTAGACGATGTCGCGCACCGCCCGGTTGAGCACCTCGTGGGGCGACTTGCGATTGAGGATCACGTCGATGACGTTGCCGTGGCGGTCGATCTCGACGGTGATCAGCATCGACCCGTAGAGCCGGCCGCGCGCCTGGGGCGGGTAGCGCTCGGTGCCCAGGCGCTCGACGCGAGCCGCCCAGTCGGCGACGTAGCGCGCGTAGGCCACGCCGACGGCGTTCACACCGAAGGTCAGGCGCTTGGGGCGCTTGTTGTAGTCGGAGATCTGCTTGTCGATCTGCGCCTGCAGCCGGGCGATCGCCCGCTCGACGTCGCTGGGGGCATCGCCGGCGAAGGGCGGCCTGGGAGCCGGCACCGCGCGCTCGGGCGGCGGGATGGGGTCCTTGCCGCGGGCGAGCGCGGCCAGCCAGCGCTGCTGCTCCTCGAGTTCCTGGATGCGACGGCGCTGCTCGATGAGCTCGGTGCCGTCGACGGCCTCGCGTTCGGCCTTCAGCGGGGAACGCGCCCGGCCCTGCTCATGCTCGCCGCCGGCGCTCATGTCGACCTGCGCGAGCACCTCGGCCTTCTCGGGGCGCTGCGCGGTGCGGGCATTGAGCAGCACCACTTCCAGCCGGGAGTCCTGGGGCATCAGGCGAACCGGATCGGGAGCCACGAAGCGCAGCGCCAGCACGAGCGCGTGCAGCAGCACCGACGCCGCGATCCCCAGCACGAGCGGCTCGCGCATCGGGCCAGGCAATCGGGGCAGAACGGCAGCCATGGTCGGGAGAGCCGCGGCGGCTCAGGTGGCGGGCGGCGGCGCCCCGCAGGCGTCCCCGGAGGCCGGCGCCGAGACCGCGTCGGCTTGCGCTGCTGCCGACTCGGCACTCCCCTCGACGGCTTCCTCGGCGCTCTCCTCGGCGAGATAGTCCTCGACGGGCAGCCCGGACTCGGTGCCGTCGAGCGCCTCGACGAAGCGGGCCGACACCGAGAGCTCCAGTTCGTCGGCGGAAAGCACGTCGATGGCGATGCGGCGGCCGGGGGCGAGCAGGGGCAGGTCGGCCATCCGGAAGGCGAGCGGCGCCTCGGCCAGACGCACGAGATCGTCGCGAATGACGACCGCCTCGATTCGGCCGGCGCCGCGCTGGAGCAGCCAGCGCAGGCACCAGTAGCGCTCCATGCGGGTCTGGAACTCGCCATAGGCCTCGTGGCGGGCGTCGAAGGCCGACAGCACGGCGAACAGGTCGGCGTCGTTGCCGCCGTAGGGCGCGCGCTCGCCCTGGGCCAGCGCGATGAGCTGCCGCTGGTTGACGAGGTCGATGTAGCGGCGCAGCGGCGAGGTCGACCAGACGTACTGCGGCACGCCCAGCCCCTGATGCGGCAGCGGGTGCGTGCTCATGCGCACCCGCCCCGTCTGCTGCGAGCGGTAAAGCCCCGGCACCTGATGCTGCGCGAGCAGGGCCCCCCACTCGCTGTTGGCGAGGATCATCATCTCGGCGACGATACGGTCGAGCGGCGCGTCGCGGCGCCGCTGCACGATGCGCACGCGGCCGTCCTCGAGGTAGAAGCTGAAGTCGGCCCGGGTGCGCGCCTCGGGGCGGCCGCGGAATGCATCGCGGCGCGCCGACAGGGCTGCGGTGAGCCGCCACAGCGCGCGCAGCGCGCTGGCCATCGGGAAATCGGCCGAGGGGTCATCGAGCGCGCGCTCGGTGACCACCTCGTCGAGACGATCGTGGCGCAGGTTGGCCACGATCCGGATGCGCTCGACCCGGGTGTCGCGGGCCACGATCGCGGTGCCGGCCTCGTCGAGGTCGACGTACAGCGACAGCGCCGCGCGCTCGGTGCCTTCGTCGAGCGAATACGGGCGGATCGCCGCCTCGGGCAGCATGGTGATCTTGTCGCCGGGCATGTACACCGTCGACATCCGCTCGCGCGCGACCGCGTCGAGCGGATTGCCGCGGGCCGCCGCGAACGCCGGCGCGGCGATGTGCACGCCCACCCGCAGACGACCGTCGGGCAGGCGCTGCACCGACAGGCAGTCGTCGATCTCGGTGGTGGTGGAGTCGTCGATCGAGAAGGTGTCGGCGGCCGACAGCGGCAGCGATTCCGGCGGCTCGGGCACCGGAGGCTGGGGCTGGAAGCCGCGTCCGCCGGGGAAGTGTTCGCGCTCGAAAGCCGCCAGGTGCATCGCGCCGGCGTCGGCGAACAGGCCCAGTTCGAGCAGCAGCCGCCCGGGCGGCTTGCGCAGGTCTTCACAGGCGCGGTCGAGGGCACGGTACTCGAGCGACTGCTTGTCGGGCTTGACCAGCAGGCCCGCGCCAGCGGCGGCGACGGCGGCGGGCAATGCTCCCGCGCGCATCTGCTCGACCATCTCGGCGATGGTGGCCTCCTGCTGCCGCCGGCGCTCGAGCGCAGCCAGGGCCAGCCGCACCGTTTCGGCGGGCGCCGGGCGAAACCGGCCGCGGCCCTTGCGGTGGAAGTAGACGGGCGCCGAAGCGAGCTTGAGCAGCACGCCCGCCGACTGCACCGCGGTGGGCTTGCCGCCGAAGTAGTCGCCGGCGAGATCGTCGAAGGAGAATTCGTCCTGCGGGGCGCACTCCCAGAGAAAGTCGACGTCGATCTCGCTGGCGATCGCCTGGGCGGCCGGCATGAGCTTGGCGGGCTCGGGCACGTCGAAGCGCAGCAGCACCTGGGCCGTCTTGACCTTGGTGCGACGCCCTGACGCATGCTCGACCTGCAGGCTCGCGCCGGCGTCGGACATGACTGTGGCGGCCTTAAGGCCACCGTCTTCCTCGAAGAGCACGTGGTTGGTCATGACCGTGTCGATTATATGCCGCTAGAATCCGCCGCCTGCGGGATCCTGCCCCGCCCAAGCTGGGAGAGACGGACATGGCGATGGATGTGATCGACTACCGCATCGTCGGCGCGGAGATGCAGTTCGTCGAGATCGAACTCGACCCCGGCGAGGCCATGGTCGGCGAGGCCGGCAGCCTGATGTACCTCGAGGACGGCATCGAGATGGACACCGTCTTCGGCGATGGCTCGGGCGGCGGCGGCGGCGGCTTCTTCGGCAAACTGCTCGGTGCCGGCAAGCGTCTGGTCACCGGCGAATCGCTGTTCACCACGGTCTACGAGAACCGGGCCGCCCTGAAGCGCCGGGTCGCCTTCGCGGCGCCCTACCCCGGCAAGATCATCGCCGTCGACCTGCCCAAGGTGGGCGGCCGCCTGATCGCCCAGAAAGACTCCTTCCTGTGCGCCGCCCGGGGCGTGACGCTCGGGATCGCCTTCCAGCAGAAGCTCTCGGTGGGTTTCTTCGGCGGCGAGGGCTTCATCATGCAGAAGCTCGAGGGCGACGGGATCGCCTTCGTGCACACCGGCGGCACGGTGCTCAAGCGCGAACTGGCGGCCGGCGAGACGCTGCGCGTGGACACCGGCTGTCTCGTGGCGATGGCCGGGCCGGTCGACTTCGACCTGCAGTACGTCGGCAAGATCAAGACCGCGCTGTTCGGCGGCGAGGGCCTGTTCTTCGCGACGCTGCGCGGACCGGGCACGGTCTGGCTGCAGTCGCTGCCCTTCTCACGGCTGGCCTCGCGCATCTTCGCCGCCTCCCCCCAGGGCGGTGGCTCACGCGAGGAGGGCTCGCTGCTCGGCGGATTCGGCCGCACGCTCGACGGCGACAACGACTGACGGCACCGCCGCCCGGCGGCGGGGGGCGCGAGAAGGACCGGCGGTGCGCCCGGCCCCAGAGGGCCGGGGCGCCCGGTCAGAGCATGATCCCGCCCGAGACCTCGATCACCGCGCCATTGACGTAGCTCGCATCGTCGCTCGCCAGGAACGCATAGACGGCGGCGATCTCGTGCGGGCGGCCCAGCCGGCCCAGCGGCACCTTGTCGACCATCTTCTGCAGCACCGGCTCGGGGATGCTCTTCAGGATGCCGGTCTCGACGAAACCGGGGCACACCGCGGCCACACGGATGCCCAGCGGGCCGAGCTCGCGCGCCCAGGTCTTGGTGAACCCGATGACCCCGGCCTTGGTGGCCGCGTAGTTGGTCTGGCCGAAGTTGCCGTAGACGCCGACCACCGAGGAGGCGTTGATGATCACGCCGCTGCGCTGCTCGCTCATCACGCGCACGACCGCCTGGCTGAATTCGAAGACGCCCTTCAGGTTGACGTCGATCACGCGGTCGAACTGCGCGTCGGTCATCTTGACCAGACGCGCGTCCTGGGTGATCCCGGCGTTGTTCAGAAGGATGTCGATGCGCCCCCAGCGCTGCAGCACGGCGGCCACCAGCGCATCGATCTGGGCGCGGTCGGTGACGTCGACCAACCCGGCCATCACGCGGCTGTCGGCAGCCTCCGGCTGCGGATAGCCGAGCTCGGCGCAGGCGGCGGCAACGCGCGCCGGTCCGATGTCGGCGACGACGACGCGGGCGCCCTCGTCGAGATAGCGGCGCGCGGTGGCCAGCCCGATGCCGGCGGCCGCGCCGGTGACGATGGCCACCCGGTCCTGAAGTCGGTTCGCGATGCTCATGCCCCTGTCCGTGTATCGATGCCGGCGAAGGCCAGGACCTCGTCCTGGTACTCGGCGAAGTCGGAAATGCCGTGATCGCTGCCCTGGATCACGCGGTGCCTGGCGCCCGGATAGTGCGCAACCATGTCGCGCCAGTCGAGCAGTTCGTCGCCGGTGGCGGCGACCAGGAAATAGCGCTGCGGCCGCGTGATCGCGGTTTCCATGGCCCGCAGCTCGTCGAGGAAACCGCGCTCGAACACGAACGTGCCGCCGCCGTGATAGAGCGGCTGCTCGCCCACGTAGGCGGCCAGCCCCCCCGCCGGACGAACCGCGGGATTGAGCAGCACCGCCCGGCAGCCGGTGCGCTCGGCGAGCCAGGTGGCGTAAAAGCCGCCCAGCGAGCTGCCGATCAGGGTGTCGGCCGGGCCGGGCGCCCAGGTGGCGAGCACGCCCTCGACCGCCGCGCGCGGCGACGGGGGCAGCGCCGGGCAGTGCCACTGATCGAGCCGGCCCAGCGCGCGCATGCGCTCGCCGAGCAGCCTGGCCTTGAAGGATTGCGGCGACGACCGGAAACCGTGCAGATAGATGACGCGGGGCGCAGTCGGGCCGTCCGCGGTGACGCTCGGCGCGGTGCGGTCTTCCGCCTGGCGGGCCGAAGGACCGGCTTGCAGCGCCCGCAGCAGCCGCTCGTGGATGCCGCCGAAGCCGCCATTGCTCATCACCAGCACCGCGTCGCCGGGCCGGGTCTGGGCGACGATGGCCGCGACCAGGGGCTCGATGGCATCGAGTACGGTTGCCCGGTCGCCCAGCGGCGCGAGCGCCGCCGCGACATCCCAGCCGACCCCGCCCGAGTGGCAGAAGACGCGGTCGGCCCCGGCCAGGCTGGGCGCCAGCCGGGCGGCCATCGCGCCGAGCTTCATGGTGTTGGAGCGCGGCTCGAGCACCGCAAGCAGCCGCTGCCCGGGCGCCAGGCGCGCGCGCAGCCCGGCCACGGTGGTCTCGATGGCCGTGGGATGGTGGGCGAAGTCGTCGTAGACCGCCACCCCGGCCTCGGTGCCGCGCAGCTCCAGACGCCGGCGCACGCCCTCGAACGCGGCCAGCGCCTCGATGGCCGCGGCCGGCGCAACCCCCGCGTGGGCGGCCGCCGCGATCGCCGCCAGCGCGTTGCTGCGGCTGTGCTCGCCGGGCAGCGCGAGACGGCACTCGCCCTGGCGCACGCCGCCCTCGAAGACCTCGAACCGGCTGGCCTGCGCGTCCTCGTGCACCGCGCCCAGATGCCAGCCCTCGGGCACCCCGAAACGCGCGCACTCGCTCCACAGACCGCGCGCAAGCACTCTTTCGAGCGCCTCGTCGGCGCCGTTGACCACCAGACGGCCGGACCGCGGCACGGTGCGCACCAGATGATGGAACTGGGTCTCGATGGCGGCCAGGTCGGGGAAGATGTCGGCGTGGTCGTACTCGAGGTTGTTCAGGATCGCCGTGCGCGGCCGGTAATGGACGAACTTCGAGCGCTTGTCGAAGAACGCGGTGTCGTACTCGTCGGCCTCGATCACGAACAGCGGCGAGGCGCCGCGCCGGGCCGAGAACGGGAAGTTGCGCGGCAGCCCGCCGATCAGGTAGCCGGGCTCGCGACCGGTCGCTTGCAGGATCCAGGCCAGCATGGACGCCGTGGTGGTCTTGCCGTGCGTACCCGCCACCGCCATCACCCAGCGGCCGCGCAGCACGTGCTCGGCCAGCCACTGCGGGCCCGACACGTAGGCCTGCCCGTCATCGAGTATGGCCTCGATCAGGGGGTTGCCCCGCGACACGACGTTGCCCACCACCCAGACGTCCGGGCGCAGGGCAAGCTGCGCCGGGTCCCAGCCCTCGATGAGCTCGATGCCCAGCGCCCGCAGCTGGTCGCTCATCGGCGGGTAGACGTTGGCGTCGCAGCCGGTGACCCGGAACCCCGCCTCGCGCGCAATGGCCGCGAGCCCCCCCATGAAGGTGCCGCAGATGCCCAGGACGTGAATGTGCATGGGAGCGGCAGTTTACCGGAGGCGCAACGCAGGCCTGTCACATCGGCTCGGCTAAGATCGCACCATGCATGACCGACCGGACCGCCTGCGCGCCGAGATCGCCGCCGCAGCGGCCGCCCACATCGCCGACGGCGGGCTCGATTACGCCGCGGCCCGCCGCAAGGCTGCGGCCGACTGCTGTGGCGGGCGGGTGCCGCGCGGCGCCCTGCCCGAGTTCGACGAGATCGACGAGGCGCTGCGCGAACACCTCGAGCTCTTCGACGAAGACCATCCACTGCGGGTGCGCACCCTGCGCGAGACGGCTCTCGCCCTGATGGCCGATCTGGCCGCCTTCCGCCCGCTGGTCACGGGCGCCGCCTGGAAGGGCGTGGCCGCCGGGCATGCGCCGCTGCACCTGCAATTGTTTCCCGACGACTCCAAGGAGGTCAGCTACTGGCTGCTCGATCGGGGCATCGAACCGGAGGTCGATACGATCGCCCACTTCCGGGGCGGGGATGAGGTCGAGGCGCTGGCATTCGAGTGGCACGATGTTCCGGTGATCATCTCGATCTACGATCCTGACGACCTGCGGGGGGCGCTGCGCGACGGCCCGGCGGGGCCACCCCGCGGCGACCGCAGCGCGCTGGTGGCCCGCATGGCCGATGCGGCCCCAGCGCCATGAGCACCGAGCCCACCGCCCCCGTCGCCCGCCGCCGTCGCTGGCTGGTCGCGGGCACGGCAGCCCTGGGCCTGGTCGCAGGCCTGGGCTGGGCCTGGCACCGATTTCGCCTGGCACCCGCCGACGACGATCCGGTGCGCCTGATGCGCGCGCTCAGCCTGCCCGACGCCGAGGGTCGGCCCTACCCGCTGGCCGAAACGGCCGGCAAGACGGTGGTCCTGAACTTCTGGGCGACATGGTGCCCGCCCTGCATCGAGGAGATGCCCGAACTCGCCGAGCTGCATCGCGAGATCGCGCGGTCCAATGGCGCCGTGATCGGCATCGGCATCGATTCACCATCGAACGTGCGCGAATTTGCCTCGAAGCACCAATTCCCCTATCCTTTGCTGGTTGGCGGGATGGGCGGTACCGAACTGTCCCGCCGGTTCGGCAACAGTTCCGGAGCGCTCCCCTTCACCATCGTCATCGCCCCCGACGGTCGCATCGTCAAACGCATCCTCGGGCGGGTCCGGCTGGCGCAGCTGCGCGATCTCGTCCGACCCATCCTCCGCTAACACCTGCCATTGAGCGCGCTACCTTGGCCATCACCGGCCTACGGTAGACAAATTTCGCGCGCGACAGCACAATCCGCGCCGTGTCGGGAGCTCGAATGCTGATCTGGGTGATCCACGGACCCAACCTCAACATGCTCGGCGTGCGCGAGCCGGGCATCTACGGTTCGGCCAGCCTCGCCGACATCGACCGCAGGCTGGCCGATCAGGCCCGAGAGGCTGGCGTCGACCTCGAGAGCTTTCAATCCAATCACGAAGGCGCGCTCGTCGACCGCATCCAGCAGGCGCTCGCCGCGCGCGTCGATTTCATCGTCATCAACCCCGGGGCCTACACCCACACCAGCGTCGCGATCCGCGACGCGCTGGCCGCCGTGGCCGTTCCGTTCATCGAGGTGCACCTGAGCAACGTGCACCGGCGGGAAGCCTTCCGCCGCCACTCCTACCTGTCGGATCTGGCCGTCGGCGTGATCGCCGGCCTCGGCCCTTCCGGCTACGGCTACGCGCTGCAGCATGCGATCGACCACGCCGGCCGGGCCTCCTGAAGCACATCCACCAAGGCTATCCATGGACCTCAGAAAGCTGAAGACGCTGATCGACCTCGTCGCCGAATCCGGGATCGCGGAACTCGAGATCACCGAAGGCGACGGCAAGGTGCGCATCGTCAAGGCACCCGTCGCCACCGCCGGCCTGGCGCACGTCGCTCCCCTGGCCATGCCTGCCGCTCCCGTCATGCAGCCCGCGGCGAGCGCCGCCGCGGCCCCGGGCGCCGCGCCGCCGGCCGACACCGTGGCCGCTGCCGCGCATCACCAGGTCAAGTCCCCGATGGTGGGCACCTTCTACCGCGCCGGCCAGCCCGGCGCCGAGCCTTTCGTCGGCGTGGGCTCGGTGGTCAAGCCCGGCGACACCCTCTGCATCATCGAAGCCATGAAGCTGCTCAACGAGATCGAGGCCGACAAGGCCGGCACGATCAAGGCGATCCTGGTCGAGAACGGCCAGCCGGTCGAATACGGCCAGCCGCTGTTCGAGATCGAGTGACGGCGGCATGTTCGAAAAGATCCTGATCGCCAACCGAGGCGAGATCGCGCTGCGCGTGCAGCGCGCCTGCCGCGAACTCGGCATCAAGACGGTCGTCGTCCACTCCGAGGCCGACACCGAAGCCAAGTACGTCAAGCTCGCCGACGAGTCGGTGTGCATCGGCCCGCCCCCCTCGCGCGACAGTTACCTCAACATCCCGGCGATCATCAGCGCCGCCGAGGTGACCGACGCCGAGGCCATCCATCCCGGCTATGGTTTCCTGTCGGAGAACGCCGACTTCGCCGAGCGGGTCGAAAAGAGCGGCTTCGTCTTCATCGGCCCGCGGCCCGACACCATCCGCCTGATGGGCGACAAGGTGTCGGCCAAGGACGCGATGCGCAAGGCCGGCGTGCCGGTGGTTCCCGGTTCCGAGGGCGCGCTGCCCGACGACCCCAAGGAGGTCGTGCGCATCGCCCGCGCCGTGGGCTACCCGGTGATCATCAAGGCGGCTGGCGGCGGCGGCGGCCGCGGCATGCGCGTGGTCTATACCGAAGCAGCCCTGCTGAACGCGGTCACCATGACCCGCAGCGAGGCGCAGAGCGCGTTCAGCAACCCGTCGGTCTATCTCGAGAAATTCCTCGAGAATCCGCGCCACATCGAGATCCAGGTGCTGGCCGACGAGTTCCGCAACGCGGTCTACCTGGGCGAGCGCGACTGCTCGATGCAGCGTCGCCACCAGAAGATCCTCGAGGAAGGGCCCGCGCCGGGGATCCCGCGCCGGCTGATCGAGCGCATTGGCACGCGCTGCGCCGACGCCTGCCGCAAGATGGGCTACCGTGGCGCCGGCACCTTCGAGTTCCTGTTCGAGAACGGCGAGTTCTACTTCATCGAGATGAACACGCGGGTGCAGGTCGAGCACCCGGTGACCGAACTGATCACCGGCGAGGACATCGTCCAGCACCAGATCCGAATCGCCGCCGGCGAGAAGCTCGCGCTGCGCCAGCGCGACATCGTCCTGACCGGCCACGCGATCGAGTGCCGGATCAATGCCGAGCATCCGTTCCAGTTCACGCCCTCGCCCGGGCGCATCACCACCTGGCATCCGCCCGGCGGGCCGGGCATCCGGGTCGATTCGCATGCCTACGCCGGCTACATGGTGCCGCCCCACTACGACTCGATGATCGCCAAGGTCCTGGCCTATGGCGACACCCGCGAGCAGGCCATCCGGCGGATGCAGATCGCGCTGTCGGAAATCGCGGTCGAGGGCATCCTGACCAACATCGCGCTGCACCGCGAGCTGCTCGCCGACGCCAACTTCGGTGCGGGCGGCACCTCGATCCACTACCTCGAGCGCAAGCTGGCCAAGCGCAAGGCGTCGCAAGGCGCCTGAGCCGCGATGGCCACCTGGCGGGAGCTCGTCTTCACCGTCGCCGCCGACCGGGTCGACGCCTGGTCCGACGCGCTGCTCGACGCGGGAGCGTTGTCGGTGCAGGCCGAGGACGCCGACGCCGACTCTCCCGACGAGCAGGCGATCTTCGGTGAGCCCGGCCTGCCGGCATCGCAGGTCGGCTGGCGCAACACCCGCCTGCGCGCCCTGCTCGACGCCGACGCCGAGCCCTCTGCGTTGCTCGCGGCGGCGGCGGCGGCGCTCGACGAGCCGACGCCCGCTGATCCGCAGGTCTCCGACTTCGAGGACCGCGACTGGGTCCGCGCCTCGCAGGCGCAGTTCGAGCCCATCGTCATCGGCAGCCGGCTTGTCGTGACCCCGACCTGGCACGCCCAGACCCCGATCCTGGCCGCAGCGGCGCGGCTCGTGCTCGATCCGGGGCTCGCCTTCGGGACCGGCAGCCACCCGACCACGCGCATGTGCCTGCAGTGGATCGAGCGCGAGGTACGCGGGGGCGAACGAGTGATCGACTACGGCTGCGGCTCCGGCATCCTGGCGATAGCCGCCGCGCTGCTCGGTGCCGGCGAGGTACTGGCCACCGACATCGACCCGCAGGCAACAGCGAGCGCCCGCGACAACGCGCAGGCCAACCGCGCGCGGGTGCAGGTGGTCGAGCTCGGTCAGCCTCTGGGCCAGGCCGACATCGTGCTCGCCAACATCCTGGCCAACCCGCTGCGGGTGCTCGCGCCGGCCCTCACCGCCCTGCTGCGCCCGGGTGGCCGCCTGGTGCTTGCCGGTCTGCTCGAGCGCCAGGCCGACGAGATCATCGCCTGCTACCCGGAGGTAGCCCTCGAGACGGTCGACGCGCTCGAGGGCTGGGCTTGCCTGGCGGGCCCTCGCGGCCGGTGATCGCTGCGCCATGGCCCTGGCCACCACCTGCCCCCGCTGCCAGACCGGCTTTCGCGTCGTTCCCGACCAGCTGAAGATCCGGCGCGGGCTGGTGCGCTGCGGACACTGCCGGCACGTCTTTTCGGGTCTCGATTCGCTGCGCTATGTCGGCGACACGGTCGGCGCCCCGATGCCGGCGGGGTCGCCACCACCACCTGCGGCGGCGACCCCGCAGGCGGTGGCGCCCGTCATCGCGCAGCGGGCGCCAGGCCGGTCACCCGAAGCCAGGCCTGGCGATGTCGATCTCGATACCCCCGAGACCCTGCTCGTTCCGGACCTCGCCGACGAGGTCGCAGCCGCCCAGCGGCGGCCAGCGCCGATCCGCGACGATTTCGTCCTCGAAGGGCTCGACGAACTCGACGAGCTGGAGGCCCTGGCCGTGCTACCGACCGAGGGCAGCCCGGCCGACTCTCCGGGCCCCCTCCACGTATCGACCGAGGCGGCATCAGGCCGGCAGGAGGCGCTCGATCAGCGCCCTGCCTCCGCGGAGCCGCCCGCGTCGGGCGCCTC
>JBILUW010000338.1:0-3569 GCA_044370795.1 Burkholderiaceae bacterium | reverse complement strand
GCTCGGCATCGCGCGCCTCGCGCGACGCGGCGGTGGCCGCGTCGGCCGACACCGGGGGCAAGGTGTAGGGGTCGCCAGGTAGCGGCGCGGAATCGGGGCCCGGCGAGGCGGGCGCGCCGGACGCACCCGGGGGATCGTCGCGCCGCACTTCATTCGCGCTCGGGGCCGGGTCGTCGGATGGAGGATCGCGTCGTTCGCTCATGGCTCGCTGTAGTCGGGACCGTTCTGAAAAGCCACCCACACCCGGCCGGCCGACTCGCGCACGGCCAGCGGCTGCAGGCGTTTGCCGCGGCAGGGGCCGGCCACGCACACGCCGTCTTCGGGGCGGTAGGTCGCCCCGTGGGAGGCGCACACCAAGTATAGGCCGCTATCGTCGAAGAACCGCCCGGCAGGCCAGTCCATCTCGACTGGCGCGTGCGCGCAGCGATTGAGGTAGGCGCGAACGCCCACACCGTGGCGCACCGCGAAGGCCGGCTCGTCGAGGACCCGGGCGCCAGCATGCGCGGGCCACCGTGGCCAGGTGAATCGGACGCCATCCCCACCCTGTGTCAGGCTGGCCGATGCGCAGACCGGCCGCCAGCTCAGACCGGCTTCGAGCCCACGGGCGGCCGCCGCCAGCCGCGGCCAGAGCCAGGCTGCGAGCGCCTCGACGCTGGCCACCACCGCCGACGCACCCGCGCCGCGCAGCGCTGCGGGGTCCTGCAGGCCCCAGCCGACGCCCACCGCGACGGCGCCGGCAGCGCGCGCCATGCCGGCGTCATGCACGGTGTCGCCGACCATGACGGCACGCGCCGGGTCGACATCGAGAACGGCGCACAGGTCGTGGAGCATCCAGGGATGCGGCTTGCCCGGACCATCGTCGGCGCTGCGGGTCTGGGCGAACAGGCCATGCCAGCGCCTCGCTGCAAGCGCGGCGTCGAGGCCACGCCGGGACTTGCCGGTGGCGATCGCGAGCGGCACGCCGAGCGCGTGCAGGTCCTCGAGCAGGCCCGCCAGGCCCGGGACGGTGTCATCGCCACCCGCCGCTGGCCGCGCCAGCGCCAGGGTGCCCTCCCAGTCGAAGACAACCAGATCGAAGGCGGACGGGGACTGGGCTTCGTTCATCAGCGGCGCCCGGCGGATGCCGCCTGCGGCGCGGCGCCGGCCGGCGCCGCAGGCATCGTTGCTCCGGCGGCAATCAGGGCTTCGAATGCCGGCGGCGTGGGGGCCTCGATGACGAGTGGCCTGCCGTCGGCGGGGTGGCGCAGGCCGAGCCGCGCCGCGTGCAGGAACATGCGTCGGTGGCCGCGACGCGCGAGCTCACGGTTCAGAGCGAAGTCGCCGTACTTGTCGTCGCCGGCGATCGGAAAGCCGGCATGGGCGAGGTGCACCCGGATCTGGTGGGTGCGCCCGGTCTCGATCTCGACCCGCACCAGGGTGAGCATGCCCACCCCGGGCAGATCCAGATGTCGCAGGCCGGTGACCCGGCTGAGCGCCGACTGCCCGGCGGCATCGACCGCGACCCGCCGCTCGCCGGCGGCGGTCAGGTACCGCTGCAGCGGCTGATCGAGGGTCTTGGTGCGTAGCGGCCAGCGACCGGCCACGACGGCGAGATAGGTCTTGCCGGTCTGGCGCTCTCGCCACTGGTCGTGCAGCCGCAGCAGCGCCTGACGCCGGCGGCATGCGACGAGCACGCCGGATGTCTCGCGATCGAGCCGGTGGGCGAGTTCGAGGAACGCGGTTTCGGGCGCCGCCGCCCTGAGCCTCTCGATGGCGCCGTGGGCGATGCCGCTGCCACCATGCACCGCAAGGCCGGCCGGCTTGTCGACGACGAGCAGGTGCTCATCCTGATAGAGGACGGGCAACTCGAGCGGCGCAGCCGGCGCCACGGCAACGGCCGGGGCGGCCGCGCCGCGCAAGGGTGGCAGCCGCACCCGATCGCCTTCGGAGAGGCGGTCGTCGGGCCGGCAACGCGCGCCGTTGACGCGAACTTCGCCACTGCGGATCACCCGGTAGAGGTGGCTCTTGGGCACGTCACGGCAGTGGCGCAGCAGGAAGTTGTCGAGCCGCTGGCCGGCGCCGTGGTCGGCATCGACCAGCAGCATGCGCGCCGGCGCAACCGCGTCGGCAGCGGGGGCGCGTGCAGGCGCTGCATCAGCTTTTGTCGCTAAGGCCTTCATGTTGCTATACTTTGAGCGACTGTCCGCCCTTGGGCTACACCAAGGCGCATTGTATCGGCCCGGCCCACGACCCGGCGGATGGCACCCCAGGAACACCTATCGCGGCTCCCGACACCCGGGAGCGCGGAACCCCGTAGAGCCCGAGATTTCCCCAGGACCGCTGCCGACGACGCTTCGTCGGCAGGGACGCCCGATACATGCGACGCTGCCAGCAACTGCCCGATGATGGCCTTCGTGCCCTGCCCGCCCCCGTCGTGGCGCGGGCATGCCGCCGCTGTTGCCGCCTGCGCCGCGCACCCGGACTGCCGACCGCCCGTTCGAGGGCTTGTCCGCACCCCTGAGGCAGCACCGCTCGCGTTCGTCGGCCCTGCTCGCGCGGGGACGTTCCGCCAGCCCATGCCGGGCTGCGCCTCCGGCGCCATGGAGCGGATGAACCCATGAAACGCATGCTGTTCAACGCGACCCACTCGGAAGAGTTGCGGGTCGCCATCGTCGATGGCCAGAAACTCATCGACATCGACATCGAGTCTGCCGGTCACGAATCGCGCAAGAGCAACATCTACAAGGGCGTGATCACGCGGATCGAGCCCAGCCTCGAGGCCTGCTTCGTCAGCTACGGCGAGGAGCGGCACGGTTTCCTGCCGTTCAAGGAAATCTCGCGGTCCTATTTCAGGGCCGGCGTCGACGGCGGTCGTGCCCGCATCCAGGATGTCGTCTCCGAGGGCCAGGAACTCATCGTCCAGGTCGAGAAGGAGGAGCGGGGCAACAAGGGCGCCGCGCTCACCACCTTCATCTCGCTGGCCGGGCGATACCTGGTCCTGATGCCCAACAACCCGCGCGGCGGCGGGGTGTCGCGCCGCATCGAAGGCGAGGAGCGCCAGGAGCTGCGCGAGACCATGGAGAAGCTCGAGATTCCCTCGGGCATGAGCATGATCGCGCGCACGGCCGGCATCGGCCGCACCGCCGAGGAACTCCAGTGGGACCTGAACTACCTGCTGCAGCTGTGGCGGGCGATCGAGCAGGCCGCGGGCTCGTCGGCCGGCGCCTTCCTCATCTACCAGGAGTCGAGCCTGGTCATCCGCGCGATCCGCGACTACTTCACGTCCGACATCGGCGAGCTGCTGATCGACACCGAGGACATTCACGAACAGGCGCACCAGTTCATGGCGCACGTGATGCCCGACAACGTGTCGCGCGTGAAGCGCTACCGCGATGACACCCCGCTGTTCTCGCGCTTCCAAATCGAGCATCAGATCGAGACCGCGTATTCGCGCGTGGTGCCCCTGCCCTCCGGTGGATCCATCGTGATCGATCACACCGAGGCGCTGGTGGCAATCGACGTCAACTCGGCACGGGCCACCAAGGGCGGCGACATCGAGGAGACCGCGCTTCGCACCAATCTCGAGGCCG
>JBILUW010000337.1:0-3579 GCA_044370795.1 Burkholderiaceae bacterium | reverse complement strand
CGCCGGCGTTCCGCGCCGAGATCCGCGACCTCTTCATGCGGGCGGTCGAGCTCGAGTACGCGTATGCCGAGGACACCATGCCCAGGGGGGTGCTCGGACTGAACGCCTCGATGTTCAAGTCCTACCTGCGGTACATCGCCAACCGCCGCGCGCAGCAGATCGGTCTCGATCCGCTCTTCCCCCAGGAAGAGAATCCGTTCCCCTGGATGAGCGAGATGATCGATCTGAAGAAAGAGCGCAACTTCTTCGAGACACGTGTGATCGAGTACCAGACCGGCGGAGCACTGAGCTGGGACTGATCGTCATCCAGGTGGCGACACCGTTTCGGGAAGGGATCTTGAAGATCGGACGGACGCGCGCAGCACTGCAGGCAGGAGGCGCCCCGACAGCGACTCCGCCAGAGCGCGCCGTCTCCATCCTTCGTGCCGGTCAGACCTTGCATGGTCGTGGCCGATGTGCCGAATTCATTGGCGCAGGCCGTCCCGGATCATCGGTCCGGGTGCTTGCGCCGATGAATGGTTCGTGCCGGATGGGCGCCCCAGGTGCCCGGGCACGGGTCTCCGTGTTCGCTTCATCAACCTGAGGAGTGCTTTCCATGGCAACCGCCACCAAAGCCGCTGCGAAAAAGCCCGCCGCCAAGAAGGCCGCGGCGAAGAAACCTGCAGCCAAGAAGCCTGTCGCCGCCAAGAAGCCTGCCGCCGCCGCCGCCGCCAAGAAGCCTGCCGCCAAGAAACCCGCGGCCAAGAAGGTGGCTGCCAAGAAGCCTGCGGCCAAGAAGGTGGCTGCCAAGAAGCCTGCAGCCAAGAAGGTGGCCGCCAAGAAGCCTGCCGCCAAGAAGGTCGCTGCCAAGAAGCCTGCGGCCAAGAAGGTCGCTGCCAAGAAGCCTGCGGCCAAGAAAGTCGCTGCCAAGAAGCCTGCGGCCAAGAAAGCCGTTGCCAAGAAGCCCGCGGCCGAAAAGCCTGCAGCCAAGAAGCCCGCTGCCAAGAAGGCGTCTGCCAAGAAGGCCGCCGAAGGCTCTGCCCCTGCGACTGCTCCTGCTGCTGCGGCCGCCTGGCCTTTCCCCACGGGCAACAAGCCCTGAGCCTGATGGCCTCCGCCGGCCTGGTTGGCCGGTGGGACCGAGGGCTACCCGTGATGCGCAAGTGCATCACGGGCTAGTACCCGGCTCTGTGCGAAAATCTGCCGGCGATGCTCCAAGCCCTCTGGTTGCTACTCGAAACTGCCGGCAGCCTGCTGGCCTGCGCCTGCGTGCTGCGCGCCGTAGGTGTCTGGCAGCAGTTGTCTCCGCGCAATCCGATTCTTCACTTCGTGCATGCGATCACCGACTGGATCGTGGCGCCGCTGCGCCGCGTCCTGCCGGGTTCCCGCCGGTTCGATCTGGCGAGCATCGTCGCGGCCTTGCTTCTGACCTTCGCCCTGGCCCTGTTTTTCTGGACGCTGGTGCTGGGGCGCGGCCCGATGCCAGGCGGAGCGCTGCTGCTGGCCATGATCTGGCTGGCGAGGTGGTCGATTTACCTGCTGATTGGTCTGGTTCTGTTGCAGGCGCTGCTGTCCTGGGTCAATCCCGATGCCCCTCTCGCACCGGCTGTCGAGCAGCTCACCCGCCCTTTTCTCGGTCCCTTGAGGCGCATCGTGCCGCGAGTCGGCGGATTCGACCTCTCGCCGCTGGTTCTGGTCGTCGCAGCCCAGATCGGGTTGATGCTGCTCGAATCGGCGCTGCGAGCCCTGCCGCGCGTCATCTGAGCGCCGGCCGCTGATCGTCAGCGGCCGGCCCGCTGGTGCTGCGGTGCGGCCGCGCCGGGCAGGCGTTACCAGGGGAGCGCGCCGTAGGCCCGCTGGTGCCGCTCGGCCACGGCCTCGCGGCTCACCGCATGATTCTGCGCTCCCTGGCACTCGATCTTGATCGCACCCATCACGCTGCCTAGCCGGGCCGCGCGCACCCAGTCCCAGCCCACTGACAGGCCATAGAGCAGCCCGCCCCGGAACGCGTCGCCGCAGCCGGTCGGGTCACGGGCCTCGGAAATCGGCGCCGCCGGCACCGACACGCACCCCGACGCGCTCCATATCTGGCAGCCCTCGGCGCCGCGGGTGACGACCAGCGCGCGCACCCGGCTCGCGATCTCGCTCTCGCTCCAGCCGGTGCGCTCGACGAGCATGCCGGCCTCGTAGTCGTTGACGGTCACCGCGGCGGCCAGACCGATCAGGGAGCGCAGCTCGGCCCCGTCGAACATCGGCAGACCCTGCCCCGGGTCGAACAGGAACGGCACGCCGTCGGCCGCAAACTCGCGGGCGTGGGCGAGCATCGCCTCCTTGCCATTGGGCGCCACGATGCCGAAGGCCGCCGGCAGTCCGCGGGCGCTCACCTCATGGGCGAAGGCCATCGCGCCCGGGTGAAAGGCGGTGATCTGATTGTCGGCCAGATCGGTGGTGATGAAGGCCTGGGCGGTGTAGGCCTGCGGCAGCAACCGGATGCGGCCGACGTCGATCCCCAGGCCCGCAAGCCTGTCGAGACAGGGCTGGCCGTCGAGCCCGACGGTGGCCAGGATCGTCGGTTCGCCGCCGAGGGCCTTGAGCGTGTACGCGATGTTGGCGGCACACCCCCCGAACTCGCGCTTCAGGCGCGGCGTCAGGAATGCAACGTTCAGCATGTGGACACGATCCGGAAGGATGTGATCCTTGAACTGACCGTCGAACACCATGATGGTGTCGTAGGCGACCGAACCGCTTATCAGGATGCGCTGGGACGACATCGGGACTCCAGGAGCGAGACATGGGACCGAGCAGCCGGCGGCAAACTCGGCATCAGGGGTAGAAGAGCTTGACGTTGTAGCCGGAGGGCTGGATGCCGACGGCTTCGAGGGCCACCTGCAGCGGCAGTTCGCGCTCGGGGGGCACGCCGGTGCCGACCTGGGCGGCCGCCAGATACTCGCCAGGCGAGAGAACCTTGCGGACGATGACCGTGCCGGCGGCGTCGGTCAGCGTGAGCTCCATCGAGGGCCAGCGCACGCGATGCGGCGCCTGGTTGCGCAGCAGCGCGTTCAGCACCAGCGCCTGCGACGTCGCTCCGGCGTGCACGTCGAACGATTCGAGCGTTAGTGCGGCGAGTTGCCGGGGGGGCGTGATGGTGGTGCCGAGCAAGGTTGCCGCGGCGCCCAGGCCAGCCTCGATCGCCGGTACGCGTGCCACCAGCCAATCGCGACCGACGATCGCAACCTGCACGGCAAGGGCGATGCCAAGAGCGCCACAGGCGACCGCGGCGATCGCGTTGCCGCGGCTGGTGAAGCCGCCAGCCCGCGATGGCGAGGCGAAGAAATCGACGGCTTCGGCGGGAATGTCTGCGCCGCCGCCGCGTCGCTCGTCGGGTCCGGGGGCGAGCACCGCCGCCGACCACGCTGCCGACGGATCCTCGGGCATGCCGGCGGCCTGCGCCGGACGCGGCGCGGCCGAGGCGCCCGACGCGGGCGGCTCCGCGGAGGCAGGGCGCTGATCGAGCGCCTCCTGCCGGCCTGATGCCGCCTCGGTCGATACGTGGAGGGGGCCCGGAGAGTCGGCCGGGCTGCCCTCGGTCGGTGGCACGGC
>JBILUW010000336.1:0-3584 GCA_044370795.1 Burkholderiaceae bacterium | reverse complement strand
GCTTCGAGAACAACCCGCACCTCGACGCGGTGCGCGCGCACGCGCAGGCCACCGGCGCGATCGTGGTGCCTGTGTGCGCCGCGATCGAGGCCGAGATCGCCGACATGCCCGACGAGGACAAGGCGGTGTTCCTGGCCGACATGGGCATGGACGAGCCCGGACTGAACCGGGTCATCCGCGCGGCCTTCAAGCTGCTGGGCCTGCAGACCTACTTCACCGCCGGCCCCAAGGAGGTTCGCGCCTGGACCGTGAAGGTCGGTGCCACGGCGCCGCAGGCCGCCGGCGTCATCCACACCGACTTCGAGCGCGGCTTCATCCGCGCCGAGACCATCGCCTTCGACGACTACATCGCCTGCAAGGGCGAGGCCGGCGCCAAGGAGAAGGGCAAGATGCGGCTCGAGGGCAAGGACTACGTGCTGCACGACGGCGACGTCATGCACTTCCGGTTCAACGTCTGACGGTCGGGGCGGCGGACCCCGCCGACATCAACCCCCGACCTTCTCCTGCAGCCACACCTTGATCAGCGACTGGTAGGGCACGTCGCGCGCGTTGGCCGCGGCCTTGATGGCATCGAGCAGGTGCTGCGGCAGGCGCAGCGAGATGGTTTTCGTCGAGGGCTTCAGGTTGGGCAGCACCACGCGCTGCGCCTTCGCCCAGTCGAGATGCTGGGTGGAGTCGCGCCCTTCGGCTTCCCAGTACGCACGCTCCTGCGCCTCGGTCCTGAACCTGGGCAGCGGCTTAGCGGGTTTGCTCATGGACGCTCTTCTCCTTGCGATGCATGTCACGCGCCGAGATCACCCGGATCAGGGTGCCGTCACCGCGCAGCGTGAAGGTGACGTGCAACAACCGACCGTCGAGCGTCTTGCCGAGGGCATGGAAGCGGGCTTCCTGATCGCGGTGCCGCAGGTCTTCCAGCATCAGCAGGGGCTGGTTGAAGAAGACCTCTTCGGCCTCGCCCTGCGCCACGCCGTGCTTCTCGTTCTTGCGGGCGTTGCCGTCGTCCCAGTCGAAGCCGATGATCCGCTCGAGATCGATCATCAATGTACATTACCGTCATATACACGAGTTCGCGAACCACTCGCCGCATGCGCCAGAGTTCGAGTGGATCGCGAACGGGCAAGCGCGGTACGAGCTCGGCGTCGCCGTGTCGGTGGCGATGATCGCGAAAGAAGGCGCGGGGGGTGCGGCGCGCACGCAACGCCGGGACGCGCTACGCTGCGGCGCCCTCATCAGCCCAGCCCTCCATGCACCGTACCCTGTTCGACACGCCGATCGTCAACACCCTGCTGCGCGCAGGCTCGCGGGGGTTCCTGAAGCTGAACGGCTGGACCGTGGAGGGTAGTCTGCCTCCCGGTGCGCGCAAGTGCGTGCTGATCGCGGCCCCGCACACCAGCAACTGGGACCTGCCCTACACGCTGATGGTGGCCTTCGTGCTCCGCCTTCACGTGTACTGGATGGGCAAGCACACCCTCTTCGCGGTCCCGTTCGGCCCGGTGATGCGCTGGCTGGGCGGCATCGCCGTCGACCGACGGCGCAGCGGCAATCTGGTCGCCGCGTCGGCTGCCGCGCTCAGGCAAGCCGACGGTGCGGTGCAACTGGTGGTGCCGCCCGAAGGCACGCGCGGCCGCACGACCCACTGGAAGACCGGCTTTTATCACATCGCGCTGCAGGCGGATGTTCCCATCGTGCTGGCCTACATGGACTACGCCCGCAAGGTCTCGGGCCTCGGACCGGTGTTCACCCCCACAGGCAACATCGAGGCCGACATGGCGGAGATCAAGCGCTTCTACGCTGGCATCCAAGGCCGTCGCCCGCAGCACTTCGACGTGGGCTGACTGCGGCGACCTTCGTCTCGCCCTTCACACGCGCATCCGCAAGCCTGCCGCCCCGAATGCTCGGTCGACCGGCTGGCCGAGCCAGCCTGGGCACGCTACATTGCCTACTCATCGACACGCGACTCGCAGGCAAAAACCATGCGGCCAGTTACCCGGTACGCGCGCAGCGGCGATGTGCACATCGCCTGGCAGGTCTTCGGCGAGGGCGACACCAACCTCGTGATCGTCCCCCCGTTCGTGTCGCACATCGAGAACTTCTGGGACCAGCCCGACTGCGCCCGCTGGCTCTCGAGGCTGGGCTCTTTCGCACGCGTCGTGATGTTCGACAAGCGCGGCACCGGCATGTCGGACCGGGTTGCCGATCTGCCCGGCGTCGACCAGCGCATGGACGACGTGCGCGCCGTGATGGACGCCGCCGGCATGGACCGGGCCGCCCTTCTCGGCATCTCGGAAGGCGGATCGATCGCCAGCCTGTTCGCGGCCTCGCATCCCGATCGGTGCAGCGCGCTGCTGCTCTACGGCGCCTTCGCGCGCTTCAGTTCCTGGCTGCCGACACCCGAGGCGCTGGAGGCCTTCATCGGCTACATCCACAGCGACTGGGGCTCGGGCAACAGCCTGGGCCTGTTTGCGCCCTCACGCGCGAGCGACCCCCTCTTCCAGGCATGGTGGGGCCGATTCGAGCGGCTGGGCGCCAGTCCGTCCGCGGCCACCGCGCTGATGCGCATGAACAGCCTGATCGACATCGCCGGCATCGCCGGCGCGATCCAGGTGCCCACGCTGGTGCTGCACCGAACCGACGATGTCACCATCAGCGTCGAGGGCGGGCGATTCCTCGCACGACACATCCCCAAGGCCCGCCTGATCGAACAGCCGGGTCATGACCACCTTCCGTTTACCGGCGACCACGTCGACGAGTTCCTCGATGCCATCGAGGCCTTCCTGACCGGCTCGGTCGCCTCGACGGAAACCGACCGGGTTCTCGCGACGGTGCTCTTCCTCGACATCGTCGGCGCCACCGAGACCGCCGCGCGCCTCGGCGATCGCCGCTGGAGCGATCTGCTTGCGATCCACCTTCGCGAGGCGCGCGCCGAACTGACGCGACTGCGCGGCCGCGAGATCGACACCGCCGGCGACGGCCTGTTCGCTTCCTTCGACGCACCGGCGCGCGCCATCCGCTGCGCCCGCGCACTGCGCGACAGCGCCCGCCGCCTCGGCCTGGCCACGCGCATCGGCGTGCACACCGGCGAGTGCGAGATCATTGGCGAGAAACTCGGCGGCATCGCGGTGCACATCGGCGCGCGGGTGGCCGCGGCAGCGCAGGCCGACCAGATCCTGGTCACCGGTACCGTCCGCGACCTGGTCGCCGGATCCGGCTTGCGCTTCGACGATCGCGGCGCACACGCGCTGAAGGGCGTCCCCGGCGAGTGGCGGCTGTTCGCGCTCGAATCGCCGATCCACGCCTCGACCCCGGGTTGACACGATGACCTGGATCGATGTTCTCGGACACCTCGGCGCGCTGGTCATCATCGCCACCTACTCGATGAAGACGATGATCCCGCTGCGGGTGGCGGGCATCGCCGGCAGTTGCATCTTCATCACCTACGGCTACCTGAGCGGCACCTGGCCGGTGCTGATGCTGCATCTGGTGGTGCTGCCGCTGAACATCGTCCGGCTGATCCAGATGCTGCGACTGATCCGCAAGGTCTCGGAAGCGGCGACTGGCGAGATCTCGATCGAGTGGCTCACGCC
>JBILUW010000095.1:0-12945 GCA_044370795.1 Burkholderiaceae bacterium | reverse complement strand
TCGTGTGCAGCGCCGAGCCGCTGGCCAGGCCTTCAACCTGCGTGTCGAGCCGCCCGCCCACCAGGTCGAGCGTCGACTGCGACGTGCCCTTGTAGGGAACCTCGGTCATCTTCACGCCGAGCTCCTGGCCGATCCACTCGCCGATGATGTGGGTCATGGTGCCGGTGCCGGTGGTGCCGAAGTTCACCCCCTTGCCCTGGGCCTTGCCCCAGGCCACGAACTCGGTCACCGACTTCGGCGACAGGCCGGGCGTGACCGTGAGCACGAAGGGCTGGCGCGACACCAGCGAGATCGGCGCGAACTGGTCGGTGCGGTAGGGCAGCGAGCGAAAGACGTGCGGATTGATCGCGGTGGTGGTGCCCGGCGCCATCAGCAGCGTGTGGCCGTCCTTCGCCGCGCGCGCCACATGCGCGGCGCCGATGGTGGTCGAGGCGCCAGGTCGGTTCTCGACGGTGACCGCCACGCCGAGGTTGCGCGACATCAGCTCGCCGATGCGTCGTGCGGTGAGATCGGTGGGGCCGCCCGCGGCGTAGGGCACGACGATGGTGACCGGACGATTCGGAAAGTCCTGGGCGCCGGCAGGCGACACCAGAGCGCCCGCAAGGGCGAGGGCGGCGAGCGAGAGCAGGTTGCGGCGGGCGGGCGGGCGCATCGGTAATCCTTGTCGGGGCAACGCAGCGGACATCTTGCCCGGGCCGACGCGGCGCGGGACTCCCGCACGCGGCGGCGCGTTTCGAAGATGCGCCCGGGGCCGCTCATTCCCGCGGCACGTTGGCGTCGCGCACCACCTTGCCCCAGAACTCGAAATCCCGGCGGATGAGCGCCTGGAACTCCTCGGGCGAGGACGACTCGGGATCGAGACCCAACCCCTGCAGCCGCTCGACGAAGGCCGCATCGGCCAGGATCTGGCGCAGCGCGCCGTTGCGCCGCTTCGAGGTCACGGCAATCGGGCGCACCTTGCCCGCCTTGATCAGGCTGGCTGCCGTGTTGGTGATGTCGAACATCATCGTGATCTTGCCGCCGATCACATCCATCATCGCCGGGTTGTTGCCCTTGTAGGGCACGTGGACCATCTTGGTGCCGCTCATCTTCGCGAGCAGTTCGCCTGCAAGGTGGTTCGAGCCGCCTACGCCGGCCGACCCGTAGGTGACCTTCTCGGGGTTGGCGCGGGCATAGTCGATCAGCTCCTTCAGCGTGCGGATCGGCAGCTCCGGATTCACGCACAGCACGTTGGCGTAGTCCACGACCAGCGAGATCGTCTGGTGGTCCTTCAGCGGGTCGAAGGGCACCTTGCTCTGGACGTGCGGCGAGATCGTCTGCGGCGGGCCGCGGCGAGCAGCCGGCGGCGGGTGACCGTGGACGAATCTGGCAATCTAGCCTCCTGGAACGGATGACGGGGGGACCGCGATGGTAATGAATTCGCCGCAGGACGCGGCAATCACGGCGGCCGAGACCGCGCGTCTGGTGCGCCAGCTCGCCGACATCGAGTCGATCCGCCAGCTCAAGCACCGGTACTGCGAGCTGTGCGACGCCGACTACGACGCCGACGCGCTGGCCGCGCTGTTCACCGACGACGCCGTCTGGGATGGCGGCCCGATGGGCGCGCATCATGGCCGCGAGGCGATCCGACGCTTCTTTCAGGGCTCATCCACCCGAGTGGCCTTCGCGCTGCACATGGTCCTGAACCCGCAGATCGAGGTCGACGGCAACGTTGCCCGAGCCCGCTGGTACCTGTGGCAACCGATGGCCTACCGCCTGCCCGGCGGCGAGCAGGCCTGGTGGATGTCGGCGCGCTACGACGATCGTTGCGTACGCACCGATCAGGGCTGGCGCTTCGCCCGCGTTCAGGTGGCGCTGAAGATCCTGGCGCCCTACGCGCAGGGCTGGGGCGAGGCGCGCCTGCACGACGTCTACGGCGCGCTGCGCGGGCCCTCGTCGTGAGGGCGCCGGTGGCCGCCGGCCACGCCAGCCGGCTGATCAATCACGGCCCCACCGTGCTGGTCACCAGCCGCGACGGCACGCGCCGCAACCTGATGGCGGCCGCCTGGTCGATGCCGGTGGAGTTCACGCCGCCGCGGATCGCGGTGGTGGTCGACAAGCGCACCTGGAGCGCCGAGCTGATTGCCGCCAGCGGTGTGGTGGGCCTTTGCGTGCCGTGCGCCGCGCAGGCCGACCTGTGCTTCACGGTCGGCAGCGAAAGCGGCCGCGACCTGGCGAGTGCCGGCACCGACAAGTTCGCGCGTCACGGCATCGCCTGCTTCGAGGGGCCGGTCCACGGGCTGCCGATGGTGGAGGGCTGCGTGGCCTGGCTCGAGGGCCGGATCATCGTTGCGCCCGACGAGCGCGGGGTCGATCGCAATGGGCACGCCGCGCAGGCCTACGACACGCTGTTCGTGGAGATCGACTCGGCGCAGGCCGACACCCGGGTGTTTCGCGACGGCCGCTGGCACTTCGACGCCGACAACACCGACCTGCATACGCTGCACCACCTGGGCGCCGGGATGTTCGCGGTGCCCAGCCGCATCGTGCGCGGTCGGGTACTTTCGCCGGACGCCCCGCGGGGCTGACGCCCCCGCCGCGGCGGGGGGCCCGGCATCCGGCCTAGCGCTCGCGCGACTGGCGCGCGGCGAGCGCCGCCGGCGACTGGCTGAAGTCGATCCAGCCGGCCTCGAGCCCGGCGCTGTAGCCGCGATCGACCGGAACATCGACGCCGTTGATCCAGGCGCAGCCCGGCCCGAGCAGCGACTCGATGGCTGCCGCGATCTCGTCGGGCGTGGCCGAGCGGCCCACATGGCCGCGCGACCACGCGGTCTGCTCGCTGCCCATCAGCGCCTCGAACTGCGGCGACAGCGGCGTGTCGATGCCGCCAGGGCTCACGCACAGCACACGGGTGCCGCGGTGCACGTGATGGCGCGCCTCGCGCAGCGACCACGCGGTGACGCAGCGCTTGGAGAAGGAGTAGGGATCGCGGGCGAGCGCGGCCCGATTGGCCTCGCACCAGACCAGACCGGCGGCCATCGAGGCGGTGTCGAGCAAGGGCGCGATGCGATCGAGCCGGCGCAGCCAGTCGCGGCCGGCGATCGACGACACGTTGACGATGCCGGCGCCCGCCGCCAGCCGTGGCGCGAGCCGCGCGGTGACCTCGCGCATGCCGAGAAAGTTGACGGCGAGCACGCGCACCGGGTCGTCGGCGCGCGCCATCCCGGCGACGTTGGCCAGGCCCAGCAGCGATTGCGCGGGTACGGCCTGCACGGCCGCGGCGATGCTCGCCTCGTCGCCGAGGTCACAGCGCAGCCAGGTGGCGCCGGCTGCGGCCTGCGCGGGCTCGGCCCGATCGAGGTTGAAGACCGGGCGGCCGCCGGCCGCCAGCCGCCGTACCAGGGCCGCGCCCACGCCGGAGGATCCTCCGGTGACCACGTATGCATCCATCGATGGACTCCTGCGGGGAAGGAAGCGGGGTTCAGCGCGGCGCCGGCACGAGCATCGCCGTGCCGTCGTGCCCGGGATCGGCGCCGCCGTCGAGACGATCGTCGTCGATGCGGATGCCGTGGACGGCGGCAAAGCCGAAGGTGTGGGCGTCACGGACCGTGTCGTAGCCCATGGCCTGCAGTTCGCGCTCGGTGCGAAAGCCGATGCGGTTCGACAGGTCGATCGCGTCGCTGGTCGAGGAGAAGCGGGGCGCGCTCACCGCCTCGGTCATGGTCATGCCGAAGTCGATCACGTTCAGGCAGGCCTGCAGCACGCCCATCGCGATCTGCGTGGCGCCGGGCGCGCCGATCAGCAGGCAGGGGTCGGTGCCGCGAAAGACGATCGACGGGCAGATCGAACTGAAGCGCGCCTTGCCGGGCGCAAGCGACCCCGCGCGCCCCGGGCGCGGATCGAACACCGCCATGCAGCCGTTGTAGAAGAAGCCCAGCCCGTTGGTGATCACGCCCGAGGGCATGCCCAGCGAGTGCGTCATGGTCACGCAGTTGCCGTCGTGATCGATCACGCACAGCTGCGTGGTGTCCTTGGTGGGTCGGCCGCTGTTGACCCTCGGCACGCTCAGACGATCGCCGGCCCTGATCGCGGCGGCGGCCGCATCGGCGTGCGCCGCCGACAGCAGCCGCTCCACGGGCACATCGACGAAGGCCGGGTCGCCGACATGCTGATCCTTGTCGACGGTGGCGCGCTTCATCGCCTCGCACACCACGCGGATGTAGGCGCTGCTGTTGTGGCCGAGCGCGCGCAGATCGAAGCGCTCGAGCACGTTGAGCATCTCGATCAGCATGATGCCGCCGCCAGGCGGCGTGTTGCTCGACACCCGCAGCCCGCGGTAGCTGCCCCACAGGGGCGCGGTATCGCGCGTACGGTAGGCGGCAAGATCGGCCCGCGACAGCAGCCCGCCGTTGGCCTTCATGTCGGCGTCGATGCGCGCGGCGATGTCGCCGACGTAGAAGGCATCGGCGCCCTCGCGCGCGATCGCCTCCAGGGTGTCGGCGAGGTCGGGGTTCCGGATGACATCGCCCACGCGCCGGGGCCGGCCGTCGGCGCCCACGTAGAGCCTGCGACCGGCTGGCGACCAGGCGATGCGCTCGGCCGAGCCGGTGCGGCCCATCAGCCCTTCGTCGGACCAGAAGAAATGCACGTGCGGTCGCACCCGCCAGCCCTGCCGGGCCCAGGCGATCGCCGGGCGCACCACCTCGGCCCAGGGCAGCCGGCCGTGGCGCGCATGGGCGTCGTGATACGCCCGCAGCGATGCCGGCACGCAGATCGACTGGTAGCCGACGTCGTTGACCCGGCCCTTCAGCACGAAGCCATAGCCGTCGCGGGCCTCCGACTCGATCAGGTCGGCCCACATGTCGGGCCGCGTGGCAGCCGGCGCCGGCGAGTGGAAATCGATATACCCGTGGACGCCCTTGTCGGGCAGATACAGGCCCATGCTGCCGAAGCCGGAGATGCCGGCCATCAGCGGATCGACCACCCCCTGGGTGAAGGCGATGGCAACGGCCGCATCGACGGCGTTGCCGCCCTCGCGCAGGATCTCGGCCCCGACCTCGGTGGCCTCGGGTTGGGCGGTGACGACCATGGCATCACGGCGGACGGACATCGGACGGTCTCCCAGCGGGTCAGCCGACGACGTTGCGCGGCACGTCGCGGTAGGGTTTGTCGGTATCGACGCTGGGCTCGCGCGGCATGCCGAGCACACGCTCGGCGATGATGTTGCGCTGGATCTCGTCGGTGCCGCCGGCGATCGAGGTGGCCGGCACCGAGACCAGGATCTCGGCGATGGTCCCGTTCAACGGACCGTCGGCCCCGGTGAGCAGCGCGTCGGCGCCCGTCATCTGCGTGTGCACGCGGGCCGCCGCCCGCGCGACGTGGCTGGCGGCCAGCTTGCCGAGCGACCCTTCCGGGCCCTGCGGTCGGCCCTGCTGCTGGGCGGCGCGCGCGCGCCGCGCGGTCCATTCGGCCGACTTGGCCAGCACCAGCAGCCGCGCGATTTCCTGGCGCACCACCGGGTCGGCGAGCTTGCCGGTCTCGCGCGCCCGCGGCATCACCAGATCGATGCGGCCGGCCCGGTTGGGGTACCACTTGTAGGGCGCCAGCGCGATCTCGATCTCCTCGCGCTCCTCGGCATAGACGCGGCCCGGGCGGTCGGATCCGCGGGCCCAGCCGCGCAGCGCGTCGGCGCCCCGGCGCTCGTGCATCAGCGTGGTGGTGGTGACCGCCCAGCCGCCGCCCTCGCGACCGACCAGGTGCTCGGACGGCACGACGGCATCGGTGATGAAGACCTGGTTGAAGGTGGCATGGCCATTCATCTGCTGCAATGGCTGCACGCTGACGCCAGGCTGCTTCATGTCGATCACGAAATACGACAGGCCGGCGTGCTTGGTGCGGCCCCAGTCGGTGCGCGCGAGCAGCAGACCCCAGTGCGCCTTCTGCGCGCCCGAGGTCCAGACCTTCTGGCCGTTGACCACCCAGTGGGTGCCGTTGAAGTCGGCCCGGGTGAGCGCGCCGGCGGCGTCCGAACCACTGCCCGGCTCGCTGAACAGCTGGCACCAGGCGTCCTCGCCGGTGAGGCTGCGGCGCAGGAACTTGCGCTTCTGAAAGTCGGTGCCATGTTCGAGGATGGTGGCCGCGGCCAGCGTGCGGATGCCCACGCGGGCCACCGTCACCGCGCCGATGCGCGTGAATTCCTCCTCGACCACCGGCACGAGCCCTACCGGCAGGTCGCGGCCATGCCAGGCTGCGGGCCAGTGCGGCGCACCCCAGCCGGAGTCGACGAGGCGATTGCGCCAGTCGATCAGCGACAGCGTGGGATCCCAGTTCGCCTCGAGCCAGGCGCGCACCTCGGCGCGCACCGACGATTCGGTCAGTTCGCTCATCGCTGCTCTCCTTACTCGGCCCAGTGCCGCATCATGCGTTCGCGGTGCTCGTGCGCGTCGCCGAACAGCACCTCGGAGCTCTTGGCGCGCTTGAACCACAGGTGCGTGTCGTGATCCCAGGTGAAGCCGATGCCGCCGTGGATCTGGATCGCGTGGATGGCGGTCTGCAGATAGGTCTCGGCGGCACCGGCCTTGGCCAGCGAGGCGACCGCGACAATGTCGGCATCGCCCTCGTCGAGCGCGGCGGCGGCGTAGTAGGCCGCCGATTTCGCGAGCTCGACCTCGAGCAGCATGTCGGCCTGCTTGTGCTTCATCGACTGGAACGAGGCAATCGAGCGGCCGAACTGCACGCGCATCTTGGCGTAGGCGAGCGCGTCCTCGCGCAGGCGCGCCGCGCCGCCCACCATCTCGTTGGCCAGACACACGGCGGCCTCGACCATCGTGCGTTCGAAGGGCGCGGCGGCCGCGCCTTCGTCGCCGAGCAGCTCGGCCGGCACGTCGGCGAACTGCAGCCGGGCGAGCTTGCGGGTGGCGTCCATCGTGGCCAGCGGCCGGCGCGCCAGCCCCGGCGCGTCGGCGCGCACGGTGAACAGCGACAGGCCCTCCTCGCCCTGCGAGCCGGGCGCGCGGGCGAGCACGACGATCAGATCGGCGGTGTGGCCGTCGAGCACGAAGCTCTTGTGTCCGTTCAGACGCCAGCCGGCCGCGCCCCGGGTGGCCTGCAGAGTGACGGCTGCGGCGTGCCAGCGGCCGTCGTCCTCGGCGCCAGCCAGCGTGGCGATGGTGGCGCCGCTGGCGATGCCGGGCAGCAGCGCCTCCTTCTGCGCCGGGTGACCGGCGTTCAGGATGGCGCTCGCCCCGAGCACCGTCGAGGCGAAATAGGGCGCGCACAGCAGCGCGCGGCCCATCTCCTCGAGGACGATGGCGTGTTCGCCGAAGCCAAAGCCCTGGCCGCCATAGGCCTCGGGAATGCGCACCGCGCACAGGCCGAGTTCGCGATCGAGCGCCTGCCAGGTGGCGCGCTCCCAGCCGGCCTCGGTGGCCATCAGCCGACGCACCTCGGTGGTCGGCGAGCGGTCGTCGAGGAAGCGCCGAACCGTGGTCCGGAACAAATCCTGTTCTTCGGAGAAGCTGTATCTCAAGGCCCGCCCCCGTCGCGTCGAAGTGTCTGCGCCATCATAGGCGCAGGCCGCGCGCACCCGCCGTGCGGAGAGGGCGAAACCAGAAGGGAGCGATCGCCATCGGCACTGCAACGCGCCGCGGGCTGCCCGCTGGTGCGCGGCTTGCCGCGTCAGACGGCCCGACCGGAAAGCCGGCCGCGACGACGACGGCGCCGACCGACCACGGCCACCCGCCAGCCAACAGACACCGCGGCGTAGGCGGTCAGCCCCGCGACCGTGGCAAAGAGGGCGAGCCCCAGCATCAGCGGCTTGCCCACCCCGGCGAGCCGGGTCGTGATGGCTTCCCACCAGCCGCCCGCGAGGAGGGCGGTCCAGCCGAGGCCGGGATCGGCCGAAGCCGCGGCGAGCGCCGCGCCAGGCGGCGGCGTGGAGGAGTCACCGAGCAGCACGGTGCCCACCCACCAGGCGGCGTAGTAAATGGGCCCGAACGTAAAGGGGTTGGTGACGAGGGTACAGGCCACGGCGGCCGGCACGTTTGCGCGCAGGACCACGGCCGCGGCCGCGCTCGCCGGTATCTGGGCGATGGGGATCAGCAGGCCGAAGAACAGGCCCAGAGCCGAACCGGCTGCGATGCTGCGCCTTCGAGCCTGCCACAGACGCGGGTCGAAAAGACCCGGGCCGATCCATCCCAGCAGCCGGTTGGCGGCCAGCGACTCGCGACTCGGAAGCCAGCGATGGTGACGCGTCACTCGGACTCCATGCGGTTTGGCGGGTTGATGAGCTGAGTCGGCGCGCGGGGCGCAACCTTGCAGTTTATTGGCCGCTCAGCCGCGGGCGGTCAGGCGGGCCTGCCCGGGTACCGCTGGCGCAGATCGGCCGCCATGCGGGCGAGCACAGGCTCCCATGCGCGATCGGCCCCCTGGCGCAGCAGCCGCGCCGACGGGTACCACGCGGTGCGATCGCCAGCGAACCCCCAGCGCCAGTCGGGCACGTAAGGCAGCAGGATCCAGGTGGGCTGCCCGATCGCGGCAGACAGGTGCGCGACGCTCGTATCCACGCTCACCACGACGTCGAGCAGGCTGCACAGTGCCGCGGTGTCGGCGAAGTCGCACAAGCCCTCGGCCGGGTCGCGCACCCGTCCGCCGGCAAGCGCGGCACGATCAGACTCACGGACTTCCTTCTGCAGGCTCACCAGTTCGAGGTCCGGCGGCATGAACGCGAGCAGCGTGGCCAGCGCCAGACTGCGGCGGCGGTCGTTGCGATGGGCGGGGTTGCCGCTCCACACCAGCCCGACGCGTGGCCGGGTCCGGGTGCCCAGCCAGGCGGCCCAGGCCTGGGCGCGGGCGGCATCGGGCTGCAGCCAGCGCCCGCCCGGTGGTGGCTCGAGCGGCTCACCGCCGAAGGCGATGGGCAATGACATCAGCGGGCAATGCCCATCGTGCGGCGGCAGCGGCGTCGAGCCGTCGACCACCGTCACGCCCGGCAGGCTCGCCGCCAGCACAGACACGAGCGCGGGCTGCGCGAGCAGCGTCACCCGAGCGCCGTTGGCCGCCAGCGCCATCGCGTACCGGCTGAACTGAATCGTGTCGCCCAGCCCCTGCTCGGCGTGCAGCACGATCGACGCGCCGGCAGGCGAGGTGTGGCCCAGCCAGGGCGGATCGCGGCGTGCGATGCGCATCGGCGGCGCGCTGCGCCGGCGCCAGCGCCACTCGAAGGGCAGCCATCCTTCCACATGCCGCCCGAGCAGATGCAGCGCCACCCCTCGGTTCCAGTGGGCCTCGGCATAGTCGGGGCGCAACCGCAGGGCCTCATCGAAGCCCGCCAGCGCCTCCTCGAGCCGGCCCAGCTCCAGCAGCACCCCACCGCGGTTGGCGAGCGCGAGCGGCGAGTCGGGCTGCAGGCGCAAGGCCTGCTCGAAGCTGGCCAGCGCCTCGTCGAGGCGGCCGAGCTCCTTCAGCGCATTGCCGCGGTTGTTCAGCGCCGAAGCGTGGTCGGGCCGCAGCCGCAACGCCGCATCATGCCCGGCCAGAGCTTCCTCGAAACGCCGGAGCTCGTAGAGGGTGCTGCCCCGATTGTTGAGGGCCTCGACGGCATGCGGCTCCAGACGCAGCGCATCGTCGAAACACCGCAACGCGTCCTCGAAACGCCCCAGAGTCATCAGGGCGCCGCCCAGGTTGCCTATCGCCGCGACCGAATCGGGCGCCAGCGAAACCGCCTTTCTGAAGCACTCGGCGGCCTGCTCCATCAGGCCGCGCTCGCGCAGGGCGTTGCCCTGCTCGAGCAGTGCCGTGGCCTTGCCCGCGCGCTCGCCACCCGCAGGCACCCCGCCCGGTGGCGCTGCGGCCGGCCGACGCATCTGCCCGGTCTGGGGGGCTGCGCAGGACGCCCCGTAGGCCAGGGAAATCGCATCGCGGATCGGTGAGCGGGTGCTGGACATGGAGGCGAGGCGGTATGCCTGCGCCGACGCGGCGCAAGACGGCCGGATGCGGCGATTGCACGGCGGCCCGACGCAGCCTAGGAGCGCCCTGCCCCGCCTTCAAGGAGAGACGTCACAAAACCGCGCAGAGCGCTCGCGTCAGCGGCGCCACTGCAGGCCGCCGGTGAGGTACTGGAACCTCGCGAAGTTGTAGACGCTGCTGCCGTCGGCACCGCCGTCGAGCACGCGAACACCGCCGAAGACCGCCAGCCCGGGACGCACGTCGTGCACGAGCCGCAGCGCCAGATCGAACGCGCGGCCGCGGCCGCCCGCCAGCCCGTCGCCCTCGAAGACCAGCCGGGTGCGATCACCGAGCGCGCGCTCGGCGTGCAGATGCAGCAGCGGCACGAAGCCGGTGTTCGATCGCGTGGCGGTGATGCCGCCCTCGCGTAGCGTGATCTCGGCATCGCGGATCTTGCCGGTGACGCCAGCCTTCACCACCGTGTCGCCGGCCGAGTGGACGGTGTAGCGCCAGGTTGCGCGGTAGGAATCGAAGCGATAGGTCGCGGAGGTGGGCGCGGCCCCGAAGGCAGACCCCTCGAAAAGCACCGGCGCGGGCAGACTGCCGCTCCCGGACAGGCGCAGCGGCGCGGCCACCAGCCGCAGCTCATGGCGCGGCGCCAGGGCCAGCGCGACCTGCACGCGCGGCGCCGACACCGGCCCATCGCCGGTCAGGCGATCGAGCGCGAAGCGAGTACCCGAGGCGTCGTTGGGCGACTGCACGACGTTGCGCTCCTGCCAGGCCGCGCCCCACTCGACATCGACGACCACGCCCGGGGGGGCCTGCGTCTGCGCCTGGGCTTGCGTGCCGGCCACCATGGCGATGAAGACCGAGACGCTGAGCGCGGCGCGGCCGGGACGTGCCGGTCGGGGATGGAAATGGATCATGGGGTGGCGGACACTGTTGCCTGTGGGTGGTGATATGGGTGGTGACGGGGGTGGCGATGCGACTGACCATCCGGCACGCTCGGGCTTCTAGTCGGATGCCGGTCGGCAGTCCTGACACGGTCGTCGGCAGCGCGCGACCCGAGCCGGGCGTGCCCCGACGCATGGCCCTCGCAACCGCAGCCGGAGCGAACCGATGACCGGGATCGAGATCGAGATCAAGCTGCAGCTCGCCGCGCAACGGATGGGTGAGCTGCGCGCGTGGCTGCGCGAACGGGCGGCCAGCTCCGCGCGCTTGCGGGCGATCTACTTCGACACGCCCGATCGCAGGCTTGCAGCCGCGGGCATCGCGCTGCGGCTGCGCCACGAGCGCGGCCAGTGGGTACAGGCGCTCAAGGCGCCGGCCACGGGCACCCTGGCCCGCCTGGAGCATGAAGTCGTCGTGCAGCGCGGCCGCGTGGATGCGCCGCCCGCGCCCGATGCGTCGCGCCATGTCGAAGGGCCGATGCCCGAGGCGCTGAGGAGGGTGATCGACCGCAATTCGCCCGGCGCTGGGCTCGGCGCCATCTTCGAGACCGACATCCGCCGCACGACCATCGCGCTGCGCAGCCGGCGTGGCTGGGTCGAGATTGCCCTCGACGCCGGCCGGATCGCGGCGTCAGGGCGCGATCCGGTCGCGGTGAACGAGGTCGAGATCGAGCTGATCCGCGGCAGCCCGCTCGCCGTCGTCGAAGTTGCGCGCCGCATGGTGCGCAGCCACGGCGCCTGGATCGACCCCGCAAGCAAGGCCGAGCGCGGGCATCTGCTTGCCGCAGGAGCATCGCGCAAACCGCCCGACCGGGCGCGCGCCGTGCGCCTCGACCCGGCGGCCGGACTCGAGCATGCGCTCGCAACGATGCTCGCCGAGTGCCGCCGGCAGGTGCTGGCCAACCTTGCCGGCGTTGCGGGCGATGCGGCGTACGACCCCGAGCACGTGCATCAGGCACGCGTCGGGCTGCGACGGCTGCGCAGCGCGCTGCGCCTGGCGGGCATCCCGCGCCTGGCCGCGCTCGATGCCTCCGCCGGCGCGCTTGCGCGGGCGCTGGGTCAGGCTCGCGATCGCGACGTGCTGCTCGGCACGATCACCCCGGCGCTCGCGCAGGTCGGTGCGCCCTTCGTGATCGCCGCCACGCCCGGCGCGCCAACCGACATCCGCGGCGTGGTCCGCAGCGCGCCGACCCAGCTCATGCTGCTCGACCTGCTTGCCGCCGAGATCGAACTGCAGTCGGCACCATCCGCCCGGCGTTCCGACAGCCCGCCCGGCGAGGCGCCCGATCCCGGCCTCCACACAAAAGAGGCCCTCGAGGACGCGCTCGCGCGCTGGCACCGCGCCATCCGTCGCGATGCGCGCGACTTCATGTCGCTCGACGACGATGCCCGCCACCGTCTGCGCCGCCGCATGAAGCGTCTGCGTTACGGAGCGGAGTTCTGCGCTGCGCTATGGAGCAGGAAGCGTCAGCGGCGCTTCATTGACGCCCTGTCGGTAGCGCAGGAGGCGCTGGGCCGCTACAACGATCTGATCGTGGCGATGACGCACTACCACCGCGAGGCCGAGCGCGAGCCCCGCGCCTGGTTCGCGGTGGGCTGGCTCAGGCACGAGGCCGACGCGCAGGCCGCACGATGCGCCGAGGCGCTGGCGGCGCTGCGCGCATGCCCGGCGCCCTTCCGACGCAGGACGACGGCCGAGACGGACGCGCCGGCCTAGCCCCAGGGCAGATCGAAGACGAACAGCACCACGCCGGGGAACAGCACGATGGCGGTGATGCGCAGCAGGTCGGAGGCCAGGAAGGGCATCACGAACTTGAAGGTCTCCTTCATCGGGACGTCGCGGGCCAGGCTGTTGATCACGAACACGTTCATGCCCACGGGCGGGGTGATCAGGCCGATCTCGACCACCATCAGGACGATGATCCCGAACCAGATCGCCTTGGCCTCGGCGCCCAGGCCGCCGAAGTCGAGGCCCATCACGATCGGATAGAAGACCGGGATGGTCAGCAGGATCATCGACAGGCTGTCCATGATGCAGCCGAGCACCAGGTAGATGAGGATGATCACGAGC
>JBILUW010000335.1:0-3594 GCA_044370795.1 Burkholderiaceae bacterium | reverse complement strand
CTTGCCAGCCTTGCGCCCTCAGCGTGTCAGCGCCCCGTACACCAGCACCTGCAGCTGCTCGCGGTAGTGCTTGCGGATCTCGCCCGGGGCCACGGTGCCGGCCACCACCACCAGCCGCTCGGCCGGATCGGCGAAGAAGATGGTTCCGTAGGCGCCGTTCCAGGTGAACTCGCCGATGCGCCCGGGCACGCTGGCCAGGCCGGCCTGCGTGCGCACCGCCACGCCCAGGCCGAAGCCGTAGCCCTCGCGGTGCGGCTCGGTGTGGTGCACCGTGTTGATCACACCGTCGCCGAGGTGGTTGGCGGTCATGAGCGCCACCGTCTGCGGGCTCAGGATGCGCACGCCGTCGAGCGCGCCGCCGTCGTGCAGCATCTGGCCGAAGCGCAGGTAATCGGCCACCGTGCCCATCGCGGCCGCGCCGCCCCAGTCCATCGAGGTCTGTCGCTCCATCACCGACACCGCCTGCGGCGAGCCATCGAGCGGATTGCGCGGCAGCGGCCTGGCCCCGCGCGCGCGCCGCTCGGGCGTGAGCTCGAAGCCGGTGTCGCGCATGCCCAGCGGCTCCCAGAGCACCTGCGCGAGGTGCTCGCCCAGGCGCTGGCCGGTCACCTGCTCGATTACTAGGCCCAGCACGTCGGTGGAAAAGCCGTACTCGAAGGCGGTGCCCGGCTGATGGGTGAGGGGCAGCTGCGTGATGCGCGCGATGAAGGCGGCGGCATCGTCGGTGTACATGATCGCGCTGGCGCTCGGCCACAGCGCCGCCGCCGGCCCCAGGCCGCGCCCGCCGTAAGTGATGCCGGCGGTGTGCCGCAGCAGGTCGTGGATGAGGATGGGGCGGCGCAGCGGCTCGCGAACGAGCCCGCCCTTGCCGTCGTCGATGCCCACGGTCATGTGGCCGAAGGCCGGTAAGTAGCTGTCGAGCCGGTTGCGCAGCGGCAGCCGCCCCTCCTGCATCAGCCGCAGTGCCGCCACGCTCACCATGATCTTGGTCATCGAGGCCAGCGGAAACACGGCGTCGAGCGTCATCGGCGCGCGCGCCACCGGGTCGCGATGGCCCCAGGCGCGGTGGTGCAGCAGCCGCCCGTCGCGGGCGATCGCGAGCACCGCGCCGGGCAGCCGCGCGGCGGCGATCTCGCGCTCGAAGAAGGCGTCGATGCGATCGAGACCGGCGGCGCTCAGGCCGTGGGCTTCGGGCTCGCCGGGAGGCAGGGGGGAGGGGGTCATGGGGGCGGGTGGGGGCAGGTTGGCCGAGCACGGGGCGGGCGTCTGTCGGGGGTCGGCGCGGGTGGGTGGCGCCGGGCACTCAGGATCCCGGGGCGAGCAGTTCGCGCGGAACTTGTCCTACGGTCTGTACTTGTTTCCGCCAGCAAACAGGCCCGCTGGGCGATCTCACTCCACCGTCACGCTCTTGGCCAGGTTGCGTGGCTTGTCCACATCGGTGCCCTTGACCAGCGCCGCGTGATAAGCCAGCAGCTGTAGCGGCAGCGCGTGCAGGATGGGCGAGAGCAGGCCGGCGTGGTCGTGCAGGTGGATCACGTGCACGCCGTCGCCCGGGGCGATCGCCGCGTCGCGGTCGGCGAACACGTACAGCTCGCCGCCGCGCGCGCGCACCTCCTGCAGGTTGCTCTTGAGCTTGCCGATCAGCGCGTCGTTGGGCGCCACCACCACCACCGGCATGCGGTCATCGACCAGCGCGAGCGGGCCATGCTTGAGCTCGCCGGCCGCGTAGGCCTCGGCATGGATGTAGCTGATCTCCTTGAGCTTGAGCGCGCCCTCCATCGCGATCGGGAAGTGCGCGCCGCGGCCCAGGAACAGCGCGTGTTCCTTGGCGGCGAAGCGCTGCGCCCAGCCGCGCACCTCGGGCTCGCACTCGAGCACGCGGTTCAGGGCCGCCGGCAGATGGCGCAGCTGCGCGATCAGCTCGCGCTCGCGCTCGGGGGCGAGCAGCCCGCGCTGGCGCGCGAGCACCAGCGTGAGCACGAACAGCGACGCCAGCTGCGTGGTGAAGGCCTTGGTCGAGGCCACGCCGATCTCGGGGCCGGCGCGCGTGAGAAAGCGCAGCCGCGAGGCGCGCACCAGCGCCGACTCGGGCACGTTGCAGATCGACAGCGAATCGCCCAGGCTCAGGGCGTGCGCGTGCTGCAGCGCCGACAGCGTGTCGATGGTTTCGCCCGACTGCGAGATGGTGATGACCAGCGTGCCCGGTTGCGCGACCGGCTCGCGGTAGCGGTATTCGCTGGCGATCTCGACGCTGACCGGCAGCCGCGCGACCGACTCGATCCAGTGGCGCGCGACCAGCCCGGCGTGAAAGCTCGTGCCGCAGGCCAGGATGAGTACCTGGCGCGCGCGCGCCAGCACCTCGTGGGCCTCGGCGCCGAACAGACCGGGCGAGAGCGAGACGCCGCCGGTGACCATCTCGAGCGTGTTGGCGATCGCGCCGGGCTGCTCGAAGATCTCCTTCTGCATGTAGTGCGCGTAGCGGCCCAGCTCGATGGCCTCGGCGCTCAGCGCGCTCTCGACGATCGGGCGCTGCGCAAGCTCGCCTCGCGCATCGAGCACCGTGAAGCCGTCGAGGCGCAGCTCGACGACGTCGCCCTCCTCGAGGTAGGCCACGTGCCGTGTGACCTGCAGCAGCGCCGAGGCGTCGGAGGCGAGGAAGTTCTCGCCGGCGCCGCTGCCCGCGGCGCCCACGCCCACCAGCAGCGGCGAGCCGCGGCGCGCCCCCACCACCGTGTGCGGCTCGCGGCTGCTGATCACGGCGATGGCATAGGCGCCCTCCAGCCGTGCGACGGCGGCCTGCACGGCGTGCAGCAGCGTGCGGCCCTCGCGCAGCAGCCGGTGCACGAGGTGCGCGATGACCTCGGTGTCGGTCTGCGACGCGAAGGCGTAGCCGGCCGCGCGCAGCTCGGCGCGCAGCGCCTCGTGGTTCTCGATGATGCCGTTGTGCACGACCGAGACCTGCAGATCGGCGCTTTCGGAGGCGTGCGGATGGGCGTTGTCTTCGGTGACCCCGCCGTGGGTCGCCCAGCGGGTGTGGGCGATGCCGGTGGGGGCGGTGGCGCCGGCGTCGGTAGCGCGGGCCTGCAGTTCGGCCACGCGGCCGACCGCGCGCACGCGGGTCATGGCCGGGGCGAGCAGCGCGATGCCGGCGGAGTCGTAGCCGCGGTACTCGAGGCGGCGCAGCCCCTCGATCAGGATGGGAACGACGTCGCGTTGGGCGACGGCGCCGACGATGCCGCACATGGGTTCGGCCTTTCGGGTGAGGCGGGTTCAGTCCTTGGGGGCGGCGCGCTGCGGCCGCTTCCAGTGCTCGAGCGTGACCTGGCGCGCGCGCGACACCGTGAGCTTGCCGGCCGGTGCATCGCGGGTGAGCGTGGTGCCGGCGCCCAGCGTGGCGCCGGCGCCCACCGTGACCGGTGCGACCAGTTGGGTGTCGCTGCCGATGAAGGCGTCGTCGCCGATGACCGTGCGGTGCTTGTTCACGCCGTCGTAGTTGCAGGTGATGGTGCCCGCGCCGATGTTCACCCGCTTGCCGACCACCGCGTCGCCCACGTAGGCGAGGTGGTTGGCCTTGGCGCCGGTGTCCAGGCGCGC
>JBILUW010000093.1:0-12965 GCA_044370795.1 Burkholderiaceae bacterium | reverse complement strand
CCGATCGGGCCTCCCGGTCGGACGGTCACGGTCACGGTCACGGTCAGTCGCCCAGCGTGAGTCCGTCGAAGAGCGCGAAGAAGGCGCGCAGCGCCGCCGCATCGCCCGCCTCGATCACGGCCCCGCCGGCGGCCAGTGCCGCGGCGAGCGTCTGCCGGCCCGACAGCAGCAGCGCCCAGGTGGCGCGATCGCAGGCGAGCGCGGCATCGACGCGGGCGTCGGCCGCGGCGAAGGCCGACGCCGCCAGGAAGCGCGCCACACCCCGCATCACGTGCAGGCCGCAGACGTGGTCGGCGTCGGTCTGGCGCAGCCGAAAGACCCGATCGACGTCGGCCGCGGCCTGCGGGTCGAGGCGTGCGCCCATCGCGCGCACGAATCGCTCGGGCGGTGCCTGCATCACCAGCGCGCGCGAGGGCGGCGGCGAATCGGGGCGACGGCCGGCGTGCCCGGTCTCGAGGCGACGGGCCTCCTCGAGCATGAAGGCGCGGGTGTTGGCCGCCGGGGTGCGTTGCGCCATCGTGCGCAGCACTGCGGCCTTCAGCTCGGCGGCCTGCGCATCGCCGGCATCGAGCCGCAGCAGGTGGCTGCACAGCTCGCCCGCCCAACCCGGCTCGCCGCGCGCGATCGCCGCCCGCACCTGCGCGAGCACCGCCTCGCGACCGCCGAGCCCGGCGACGAGCAGTTCGGCGCGACGATCGGGCGTCACCGGATGCAGCGTGGCGCAGTCGCCGCCGAACCAGCCGAACAGGCCGTTGTGGATGGCACGCACGTGGTAGGCCGGCTCGCCATAGAAGGTGGGCACCCAGCGGCTGTCGGCAAGCCGCGGCGGCAGCGAGATGGTGGCGGCGAGATCGTCGGGGCCGAGCCCGGCGTTGATGCCGCGCACGGTCTGGTCCCACAGATACTGCAGCGCGTCGCGGTGATCGGCGAGGCAGTCCTCGACGTCGCGCGCGCCGAGCACCGGCAGCCCGTGCACGCCGACCAGCCACTCGGGGCGGGCGTCGCGGATCGCGTCGATCGCGGCGATCACCACCTGCGGATCGCGGTAGGCCTCGCCACGCAGCGGGTAGACGTTGAAGAGCACCGGCCACACGTGGTTGTTGACCACGGTGCGCAGGTCGGGGAAATCGATGATCAGCGTGTCGCGCGAGTCGGCGGCGTAGCGGCCGTCGAAGCGCACCCGCAGCCCGGCGATGCGCGCCTCGACCCGGTCGCGGGCCACGTTGCGGGTCGGCGGCACGAAACCGTAGGTGCTCGGCCCGCGCCGGAACAGCACCGGCCCGAGCCCGAAGTTGGGCATCGCGTCGGGGCCATCGGCGGGCAGGTCGAAACCGAACTGGATGCGCAGCCGCCGGCGATAGGCGGGACCGAACTCGGCGCCGACCTCGGCCATCACCTCGCCCAGCGACTCGTGCGCCCAGATCTCGACACCCGGACCCCAGCGCGCGATCACCTCGGCGGTTCCGCCCAGGTAATGCGAGTGCGAGCAGATGAAGGCGACCACCGGCCGGTCGAGCAGCGGCCCGAAGGCCTCGAGCACCTCGGCCATCTCTTCGCGGCATTCGCCGGAATCGATCAGGATCGCGCCCTCGTCGCCGCGCACCAGCGTGACGTTGCTCAGCCCGTAGCCAACCGCGCACCAGACCCGGTCGTTGACCTGATGCACGCGCGGCGCGTAGCCGGCGCTGTGCGCGACGAGTGCCGGGTGGGCGATGGCGCCGCTGGCGGCGCAGGTGACGGGATCGGCATCGTGCATGAAGGGCTCCAGGGGGTCCGGGGATGGACGACGGCACGCGACCGGCTGCGGGCGCCGCGGGCGGCGGATACCGGCGCGCGGCCTCGCCTCAGCGCCGCGCCGGCACGGCGATGCCCGCCTCGGCGAGCACCGCGTTCAGGCGGTCGGGATAGTCGGTGATGATGCCGTCGACGCCCCAGCGCACCAGGCGCCGCATCTCCTCGGGGTCGTTCACCGTCCAGGGCAGCACCTTCAGTCCGAGGGCCCTCGCCTCGCGCAGCAGCGGCTCGGTGAGGTTGCGGCGGAACATCGACCATGTGGTGCAGCCGGCGGCCGCCACCAGCCGCGGCAGCGAGCCGCCGTGGTCGGCCGCACGCAGCCCGGCGTGCCAGGGCGAGGCGCCGTCAGGGCCGGGCCGCACGGTGTCGAACGACGGGCTCTCGATGGTCAGGCAGGCGGTGGCGATCTCGGGGGCGAGGCGGCGCACCGCCAGCAGCGTGCGCCAGTCGAAGGACTGCACGGTGATGCGATCGGCCAGGCCCGAGTCGCGCAGCTCGCGCACCAGCAGGCGGGCGAAGCCCTCGGGGTCGATCACCTCGTCGCCCGAGGCGGGCGTGATCTTGGTCTCGAGATTGAGCGCCACCCGGCGCGGCTGCTCGCGCACCAGCGCGAGCAGCTCGGCCAGCGCCGGCATGCGCTCGCCGTCGACCGGCCGCTGCTGGGGCCACTGGCGCGCGTACTCGGAGTCGGGGCGCAGGCGGCCGACGTCCAGACGCCGCAGATCGGCAAACCGCATCGCGCGCAGCGCGCCGCCCGGCGGCTCGACCCAGCGGCCGTCGGGCTGGCGGACGATCGCCGGATTCAGCCGGGGGTCGTGGGCGAGGACGATCACGTCGTCGGCGGTCACGCCCATGTCGGTCTCGAGGGTGTCGACGCCGAGTTCGAGCGCCAGCCGGAACGCAGCCATCGTGTTCTCGGGCGCCAGGCCGCGCGCGCCGCGATGGCCCTGGCGATCGAACGCGCTGGCGGGCGCAGCGGCCATCAGCGCCAGCGCGGCGACGCAGGCCAGCACGAGCGCGCGTGGCCTGCGCGAAGCGGCGCGGTGGCGCGGGGGACGGATGCGGTCGGTGGCGGCTCGCATCGCGTCAGTGTGTCACGGCTCGCGCCGGCGCGAGCGTGGCGGGCGGTACGCGGCTGGCGAACGGCGCGCCGCAGAGCCTTGCGGCGGCAGCGCGAACACCCGGCCGTCGGCCACCGGATAAAGCCGGTCGCCCGGGGCGGGGGCCACCGGGTGGCCGCCGGTGAACTCGCCGAAGGCCGGCACCACCAGCTGACGCTGCCGCAGCCAGAAACAGGGCAGGCGCAGCCCGCCCAGGCCATCGCGCAGCCGGCAGGCCGGATGCAGGTGACCGGCGATGGCGAAGCTGCCCTCGGGCACCGCCACCGGCGGCTCGTGATGCAGCCGCAGCGCGCCCAGCGCCAGCGGCTCGTCGGCGAGCTCGATGCCGCAGCCGGACGGCGGATCGCCAGCGCGCGCGTCGTGGTTGCCGCGCACCAGCGTCACGGCGAGCCCGGGCCGCGCGTGGCGCCAGGCGGCAAGCGCATCGATCACCGCCGGGGCGCGCGCGGCCGGACCGTGCAGCAGGTCGCCGAGCACGATCAATCGTTGCGCGCGCAACTTGTCGACCAGCTCGCCCAGCCGCGTCAGCGTCGCGCCGGTGGTGGTCTCGGGCACCGGCACGCCCAGCTGCCGGAAGGTGGCGGCCTTGCCGAGATGCACGTCGGCCACCAGCGCGACGCCGCCACGCGGCAGCCAGGCCGCGCGCTCGGGCAGCAGCACCAGCGGCTCGCCGGCGGCATCGAGCGTGGGCGGGCCCGTGCCGGCTGCGTCGGCCGCCTGCGTCATGCGCCGACCGCCACGCGGCGCGCGCGACGAGCGCGGGCCGTGGCGGGGTTCGCATCGGCGTCGCCGGCGCGCTCGAGCTCGGCGACCATCCGCGCGATCCGGTCGGCGAGCTTCTCGGTGCTCAGCGTCTCGCGCAGCCGCTCGACCATCAGCGGAAAGGCGAAAGGCGTGGGCCGCGCAGGCTCGAGCACGCGCAGCTCGGCGGCGCGCATCGCGGCCAGCGCCGCGCGCAGGCGGTCGATATCGAGCTCGTGCTCGAGCACTTCGTCGGCGGCCTGAACGAGCAGGCGGTTGTCGGCATCGTGGCGCCGGAAGACCTCGTAGAACAGGCTGGCCGAGGCCTGCAGCTGGCGCGCGCTGCGGCGCTCGCCGGGCCGTCCGGTCGAGACCAGCCCGGCGATGCGAGCGATCTCGCGAAAGCGGCGCCGCGCGAGTTCGCCGGCGTTCAGGCTGGCGATCACGTCGTCGGCCAGGCTCGCTTCGTCGAGCAGCGTCGGGTCGCGCAGGGCCTCGGCCGGCACGGGCTGCAGCGACAGCAGCTCGAAACCCGCGTCGTTGACCGCGATCGAGAAACTTGCCGCGCGCTCGCGGGCCAGCCGCCAGGCGAGCAGACAGGCCAGCCCGATGTGGGCGCTGCGGCCGGCGAACGGATAGACGAACAGGTGGTGGCCCTCGCGGGTGGCGATGCGCTCGATGACCAGCCGGCCGGGCACCGGCAGCGCCGACCAGGCCGCCTGCAACTGCAGCAGGGGCGCGACGCGCCGCATCTCGGGCCCCTCGAGCCGCCCGGCCTCGGCCTGCGCCAGACGGGCGCGGATCGCGTCGGCAAGCTCGCTCGACAGCGGCATCCGGCCGCCGCTCCAGCGCGGTACCGCGCCGCGCGTGCCGTCGGCCGCGCGCACCCAGGCGGTCATCTCGTGCACGCGGATCAGGGCGAGCGCGCGGCCGGCAAACAGGAAGCGGTCGCCGGGCCGCAGGCGGGCGACGAAGCTCTCCTCGATGCTGCCCAGCACCCGGCCGTTGGCGTAGCGCACCTGCATCGTCGCGTCGGACACGATGGTGCCGATGGCCATCCGGTGGCGCCGCGCGATCGCGGCGTCGGGCACCCGCATCACGCCGTGCTCGTCGGGGCGCACGCGATGGTGCTCCGGATAGGCCGTCAGGCTGGCGCCGCCACGAGCAACAAAAGCGAGCGCCCACTGCCACGCGTCATCGGTCAGGCCCCGGTAAGCGACCGTGCCGCGTACCTCGGCGAGCAGATCGGCCGGCTCGAAGCCGGTGCCCGCGGCCACCGTGACCAGGTGCTGCACCAGCACGTCGAGCGGAGCCCGGGGCGAGCGGCGCGGCTCGACGCGGCCGGCGGCAACGGCGTCGCGGGCGGCGGCCGCCTCGACCAGCTCGAGCGCGTTGGTGGGCACCAGGCTCAGCCGGGGCAGCCGCCCGGGCGAGTGGCCGGAGCGGCCGGCGCGCTGCAGCAGCCGGGCCACGCCCTTGGCGCTGCCCACCTGCAGCACCCGCTCCACCGGCGAGAAGTCGACGCCCAGATCGAGGCTGGAGGTGCACACCACCGCCTTCAGGCGCGCCTCGCGCAGGCCCGCCTCCACCCAGGCGCGAACCTCGCGGTCGAGCGAGCCGTGGTGCAGCGCGATCAGGCCGGCCCAGTCGGGGCGCGCCGCCAGCAGCGCCTGGTACCAGAGCTCGGCCTGCGCGCGGGTGTTGGTGAAGACCAGCGTGCTGGGGCTGGCCTCGAGTTCGTCGAGCACGGGTGCGAGCATCGCGGTGCCCAGGTGGCCACCCCACGGGAAGCGACCGACCTGCGGCGGCAGCAGGGTGTCGACCCGGGGACGGCGGGCGAGGCGCGCGCGCAGCAGCCGGCCATCGGCGCGCGCGAGCAGCGTCGCCATCGCCTCGTCGGGGTTGCCCAGCGTGGCCGACAGCCCCCAGACGATCAGGCCGGGCGCGAAGCGGCGCAGCCGCGCCAGCGCGAGCTGCACCTGCACGCCGCGCTTGTTGCCGATCAGCTCGTGCCACTCGTCGACGACCACCATCACCACCCCGCCGAGACGCTCGGGCGCGTCGGCGCGCGAGAGCATCAGCGACAGACTTTCGGGCGTGGTGACCAGCGCGGCCGGCGGCTGGCGGTCCTGGCGGCTGCGCTCGCCGGAGGCGGTGTCGCCGGTGCGCAGACCGACCCGCCAGTCGAAGCCCAGCTCGGCCAGCGGCTCGGCCAGCGCCCGCGTGGTGTCGGCGGCGAGCGCGCGCATCGGCGTGATCCAGAGCAAGCGCAGCCCGGCCCCGCGCCAGCGCCCGGCCCGGGCGGCGAGCGCGGCCGACAGCGCGCCGAACCACAGCGCGTGCGTCTTGCCCATGCCGGTGCCAGCGTGCAGCAGGCCCGACTCGCCGCGCGCGATCGCCCGCCAGGCCTGCCGCTGGAAGGCGAAGGGCTGCCAGCCGCGCGCGGCGAACCAGGCGTCGATCACGTTGCCTGACAAGGTTTCTTGCGTATGCGAGCGCTCGCTCACAAAAACTCCGGCGGTGGCGCTGCGAGGATCCAGCCCTCGACCGGATCGATGCCCGGCGGCAGTCCCCAGCCGGTCTCGCGGCGCCGCCAGGCCCAGCCGGCCTGGGCCAGACAGAGCACGGCGTCGAGCACGTCGGCGCCGGCATCGTCCAGGCAGGGCTCGCGCCAGGCGCCAAAGGCGATCCGGGTGGCGAAGGGATGGTCGCCGGCTTCCAGCGCCGCCACCAGCCGCTCGCGGGCGGCGCGCCGCGCGGGGTCGGCGCGCAGGCGCGGATCGTCGCTCTTGTAGGAGGCGCGGCCGAGCACCGCCCGAGCGAGCAGACCGGGGTAGCCCTCGAGGGCGACCCGCGCCGGATCGGTGCCGGCGACGTGCAGCCCGGGCAGGGTGACGCCGGCGGCCAGCAGGCCGGGCGCGCCGGCGTGCAGCATCAGCGCCACCGGCGGGTTGACCCACTTCATGGAGGGGCTGCTGCCGGCGGGCAGGTCGGTGGCCCGGTGCGCGAACTTGGCCCCGGGCGGCCGCGCATCGCACCAGGCGCGGCAGTGCGCGATCAGCTCGGCGCGCGACAGCGCCGCCAGACGCCGCGTGAGTTCGGGCCAGGGATCGCTCGCATCGACCGGCCAGCCCAGGCCGTCGGCCGCGAACGCGCGCGGCAGGCCGAAGGGGAAGTCGAAGGCGCCCACCCAGGGCCCGGGGGCGGCCAGCCAGTCCGACCAGGCAGCGAGGCTCTCGTGCCGCGCGATGCCGGCCAGCACGAGCGTGGCGTCGTCGGTGGCGCGCGCGCTGGCCACGGTGATCGGCTTGCGCGGCCGCGGCGCGCTGGTGAAGTCGACGCCGACCAGCAGGGTCACGACGAGCCCTCCCCGGCCGGCCGCGTGGCTGCCTGGCCGAGCAGCGCGTGCAGCGCCGGCAGGCTGTCGGCGTCCTCGGGGCGCTTGTCGGGACGGGGCCGCAGCATGCGCGGAAAGCGCACCGCCACCCCGCTGCGGTGCCGGGTCGACCGCGCGATGCCCTCGAAACCGAGTTCGAAGACCAGGCTGGGGGTGACGCTGCGCACCGGGCCGAACTTCTCGACGGTGGTGCGGCGCACGACCGCGTCGACCTCCCGGATCTCGGCATCGCTCAGGCCCGAATAGGCCTTGGCGAAGGGCACCAGCGCGCGCGGCGCATCACCCGGCCCGTCGGGCCGGTCCCACACGGCGAAGGTGTAGTCGGTGTACAGGCTGGCGCGACGGCCGTGGCCGCGCTGCGCGTAGATCAGCACCGCATCGACGCTGTAGGGGTCGAGCTTCCACTTCCACCACTGGCCGCCCTCGGCGCGGGTGCGGCCCACGCCGTAGGCCGAGCTCAGCTGCTTGAGCATCAGCCCCTCGACACCCAGCGCGCGCGCGTCGCGGCGCAGCGCGGTCAGACCGTCCCAGCCGACGCCGGGGGCGACCTGCAGACGCGGCGACAGGCGCGGGCCGATGGCCGCCGCATCGCCGGGCCGCGCGCCGTCGCCGGATGCGCCGAGCAGGGCCTCGAGCAGCGCGCGCCGCTGCGCCAGCGGACGCGGGCGCAGGTCGACGCCGGCGTGCTCGAGCAGGTCGTAGGCCACGAAAACCACCGGCACCTCGCGCTGGATGGCCGCGCCGACCCGGCGCCGACCGATGCGCCGCTGCAGCGCCGCGAACGGCAGCGGCCGGCCGGCGGCGGCATCCCAGCCGAGCAGCTCGCCGTCGAGCACGATGCCGGCGCGCCCGGCATCGGGCAGCGTGGCCGCCCATGCGCGCGCGGCCAGCTCGACATCGGGGAAGCGGTCGGTGACCAGCTCCTCGCCACGCGACCACAGCCAGGCGCGATCGCCGCGCAGCACCAGCTGGCCGCGGATGCCGTCCCACTTCCACTCGGCCAGCCAGTCGGCGGGGTCGCCCAGCGCCTGCGGCTCGGCGGCCAGCGGATGGGCGAGGAAGAAGGGATAGGGCCGGCCGTCGGGCTCGCCGCCGGGCGCGCCGGCGTTCGCGGCGGGCGGCGCGAGCAGCGCCTGGTAACGGCGGGCATCGGGCGGCGAGGCCGCATCGGTGTAGCCCATCATGCGCTGGGCGACCAGCGCCGGCTCGAGCGCCGCGACCGCCGCGATCGCGCGCACGACCAGCTGGCGCGACACGCCCACCCGCAGCCCGCCGGTGATCAGCTTGTTGAGCACGAAGCGGCCGTTCCAGTCGAGCCGCGCCCAGGCCTCGTGCAGCGCCGCGCGCGCCACCTCGGGCTGCGCGCCACGCAGCGGCAGCAGCCGCACGCTCATCCAGTGCGCCAGACCCGCTTCGTCGGCGCCGTCGCCATCGGGCAGCAGGTGCGCGATGGTCTCGGCGAGATCGCCGACCGCGGCGTAGCTCTCGTCGAACAGCCACTCGGGCAGGCCGGCCGCCTCGCGGGCCGCTTCGCGCAGCACCCGGCTGGGCACCGTCTGGCGCGGCTTGCCGCCGGCCAGGAAGTACACGGCCCAGGCCGCGTCGTCGGCCGGCGCCGCGCGCAGATAGGCCTCGAGGGCGACCAGCTTGGCGCGGGTGGAGGTGGTCGCATCGAGCCGCGCGTAGAGGTCGGCGAAGGCTCTCACGTCCCCTCCGTGCCGACAGGCTCGGTGGCGCCGCTCGCCCGACCCTCGCCGGCAGACTCCGACACGTCGCCACTGGCCCCCTCCTCGCCCGCGAACTCGGTCTCGAAGGCCTGCGCCTGCAGGCCGCGCTCGGTCAGCCAGCGCACCATGGGCGGCACCTGGCCGTGGGTGACGATCACCCGCGAGGCGCCGGTCTCGGCGATCGCCTGGCACAGGCCCGGCCAGTCGGCGTGGTCGGAGAGCACGAAGCCGCGGTCGACGGCGCGGCGACGGCGCGCACCGCGCAGCGCCATCCAGCCGGAGGCGAAGGCGTCGGAAGGATCGGGAAACCGGCGCAGCCAGCCCGGGCTGGCCGCCGAGGGCGGCGCGATCACCAGCGCCCGGCCGAATCCGGCCCGATCGGGCGCGTCGCTGACCAGCTGCGTGGGCGGCAGCGCGATCCCGCTGGCCCGGTACGCCCGGTTCAGGCTCTCGACCGCGGCGTGGCAGACGATGGGGCCGATCGCGGCGGCGACGCCGGCGAGGATGCGCTGCGCCTTGCCCAGCGCGTAGCAGTACAGGATGCTGGCGCGCCCCTGAGAGGCATTGCCTGCCCACCAGGCGTCGATCGCAGCCATCAGCTCATGCTGCGGCTGCCAGCGGTACACCGGCAGGCCGAAGGTCGATTCGGTGATGAAGGTGTGGCAGCGCACCGGCTCGAAGGGCGTGCAGGTGCGGTCGGCCTCGAGCCGGTAGTCGCCGCTCACCACCCAGACCTCGCCGCCGCGCTCGATGCGCACCTGCGCCGCGCCCAGGATGTGGCCCGCCGGATGCAGCGACACCGTCACGCCGCCGATTGCTCGCCGCTCCCCCCAGGCCAGCGCCTCGAGCGGGGTGTCGCCCAGGCGCGTGCGCAGCACCAGCATGCCCTCGGCCGAGGCCAGGCAGGCGCGGTGGCCGGCGCGGGCGTGGTCGGCGTGGGCGTGGGTGATCACGGCGCGCGCCACCGGCCGCCAGGGGTCGATGTGGAAGTCGCCGGCCGGGCAGTACAGGCCCTCGGGCCGCAGCACGACGAGATCGCTCATGGGCTGCCGTCCGGGTGGGCCGCCCCGCTCACCAGCGGGTGGCGCGGCCGCTGAGGGCGACGCCGGCGCGCAGCAGCGCGAAGGCCGCCCAGTTGGCCAGCCGCACCGGCAGCGCGCGCCGGGCGTGGCGGTGCGCAAGCACCGGATGGCCGCCGTGGGCGATCGCGGCCCTGATGCGGCCCGCCAGGTGCGCGGCGAAGGCCTCGTCGCGCACGACGACGTTGGCCTCGCGCGCGAGCAGCAGCGAGAAGGGGTCGATGTTCGAGGAGCCCACCGTGGCCCAGTCGTCGGCGACCGCGACCTTGGCGTGCAGGAAGCTGCTCGCGTACTCGACCACGGTGACGCCGGCGGCAAGCAGCTCGTCGTAGAGCGCCTGCGTCGCATAGTGCTGCAGCCGGTACTCGACCCGCCCCTGCAGCAGCAGCGTCACGCGCACACCGCGGGTGGCCGCGCGCACCAGCGCCTGGCGCATCCGCACGCCCGGGAAGAAATAGGCGTTGGCGATGAGGATGTCGTGGCGGGCCGCGGCGATCGCGTCGAGGTATTCGCGCTCGATCGCGCGTCGGTGGCGGAAGTTGTCGCGCAAAAGCAGCATCGCCCGCAGCCCGTCGTAGACGCCGGCGCCACGCCGGCGACCGCGGGCAACGTCATGCGGCGGGGCGTGCTTCGGGGCGTGAGCAGGTCCGTGGGCACCGGCATGGGGCGTCGGGCGCGCGGCGCCGCGGGCCGGCGCGGGCTTCGCCGCGGCCGCGGCGGCGGCTCGCGACTCATGGCCCTGCGCTGCGCTGCGCCGGGCCGCGCATACCGGCAGAACCCGGCGCAGGCGGCGCGGCTCGAGCCTGTCCCACAGCCGCCGCACGGCGTGGCGCGCGTCATCGACCAGCGGCCCTTCGACGCGCACCGCGAAGTCGAGCCGCGGTCGATCCAGCGTGCCGTGGTTGGGATCGACGAGGTCATCGAGCAGGTTGATGCCGCCGACGAAGGCCACTCGGGCGTCGATCACCACGAGCTTGCGGTGCAGCCGCCGCAGCCGGCGCCGATCGAGGGGCTGGGCATCGCGCTCCGGGCGGAACACGCGCAGCTGCGCCGTGGTGCCGGCGAGCATCGCCGAGATGGCCGCGGGCACACGCGGCGTGCCGTAACCGTCGATCGCCAGGCGCACCGCCACGCCGCGACCGGCGGCGCGCACCAGCGCGGCGACGATGCGGCGCGCCGAGGCATCATCGTGGACGATGTAGGTCTCGAGGTGGATCTCGAGGCGCGCGGCGTCGATGTCGGCCTCCAGGGCCGGAAAGAACTCGGCGCCGCCCTCGAGCAGCGCGATCGCATGACCCTCGCGCAATCCCGGCGTGGCCGCGGCCTGCAGCCCGGTCAGGCCCACCGCGCGACCCAGGCGCTCGCCGCGCGGTGCGCCGCGCCCGGACATCTCAGCCCTCCGGTGCCGGCGCGCCGAGGCGCAGATCGGCGACCAGCGGGCTGTGGTCGGACAGCCGCGCCCATTCGGGGCCGCGCAGCACCCGAGCATCGCGCACCTCGAAGCCGCGCAGGTAGATGCGATCCATGCGCAGCCAGGGCACGAGCGCGGGGAAGGTGCGGGCCGTGCGCACCCGCCGCCCCCGCGCGCCGGCGCCGGTGGCCAGCCCCTCGGGGGAGCGCGGGTCGAACAGCCGGTCGCGGACGAAGTGCGCGACCTGCTCGCGCACGCCCGACACCGGCCGCACGTCGAAGACCTCGCGCACGCCCAGCCGCTGGTAGAGAGTGGCCGAGAGCTGGTTGCGCCAGTCGTTGAAGTCGCCGGCGACGATGACCGGCGCGCCGACCGGAACCTCGCGTTCGATCCAGCCCACCAGCTCCTCGGCCTGCCGGGCGCGGCTGGTGGAAAGCAGGCCGAAGTGGACCACGAAGCAATGCACGTTGCACTCGGGCAGGCTGACGATGCAGTGCAGGATGCCGCGATTCTCGAGGGCGTGATCGGAGACGTCGCGGTTCTCGAGGTGCAGGATCGGAAAGCGCGACAGCAGCGCGTTGCCGTGGTGGCCATGCAGGTAGGAGGCGTTGCGGCCGTAGGCGGTCTCGAAGACGCTGCGCCGGCCCGCGCCGCCGGCCAGGAACTCGTGCTGCGATTCCTTGGGCCAGTGCGGGAAGCGGCTCGCATGGCGCTCGTGGCGGCCCTGGACCTCCTGCAGGAACACCAGATCGGCGTCGAGCTCGTGCAGGCGGGCGCGCAGCTCGTGGATGCGCGAGACATGGCGCAGGCCGAAGAGCTCGCGCGTGACGCCCTTGTGGATGTTGTAGGTGGCAACGCGCAGCGCCAGCCCCGGCGGCGTGGCCACCGTGGCGCTGCCGCCTGCGCCCGGCTGCGGCCGCGGCAGCGGCCGGGGCCGACCGGGGCGCAGGCCGTTGGCCGGACGCGCCGGACTCACGGCTGCGCCGCGCCGGTCGCCGGCCCGCGCCGGATGCGCTGCGGCAGTTCGCGGATGGCCTGCGCGTTCGACCACGAGAAGCATCGGCCGGCGGCCTCCTCCCAGGGCAGCCACGCGTAGGCGAGGTGCTCGCGCGGCGCGATGGTGACAGGCACGGGCGACGCCACGCACAGGCCGAAGACGTGCTCGGTGTTGTGCGTGACGCCGTCAGGGTAGCGATGGCGCCAGTGCGGGTAGATCTCGTAGCGGTTGGTCAGGGCCCAGTCGGTGAGCTGATGGGCGGCGACATCGAGGCCGGTTTCCTCGAGCACCTCGCGCCCGCAGGTCAGGGCGAGGTCCTCATCGAGGCTGTCCTTGCTGCCGGTGACCGACTGCCAGAAACCCGGGTGGTCGGCCCGCTCGAGCAGGAGCACCCGCAGGTCGGGCGTGTGGATCACGACGAGCACGGATTCGGGGATCTTGGTGCCCATCGTCGGTTGCTCAGGCGCGCGCGGCCTCGGCAGCCCGCAGCCGGATGTGCAGCTCGCGCAGCTGCTTCTCGTCGACCGGCGACGGCGCCTGGGTGAGCAGGCACTGCGCGCGCTGGGTCTTGGGGAAGGCGATGACATCGCGGATGGACTCGGCGCCGGTCATCATGGTGACGATGCGATCGAGGCCGAAGGCGATGCCGCCGTGCGGCGGCGCGCCGTACTGCAGCGCGTCTAGCAGGAAGCCGAACT
>JBILUW010000092.1:0-12979 GCA_044370795.1 Burkholderiaceae bacterium | reverse complement strand
GGCGGGCGCCCGCCGGTGCCGCCGCCGACCCGGCTCCGCTTGGGTTTTCGCCCGTTTGGCGGCGACAATGGCAACTCGCGCAAGCTTCGACGACGGACCCGGTAAGCATCACGCATCCATGCCAGACAAGCCTCGGTTCCGGGTAGGTGCCGCCGGTCTCGATCCGCGCGATTGCCGGCTGATCGAGATCGTGTTCAGGCACAGCAGCTACAACCGGTATGCATTCGGCCTGGCGCCGGTGCCCCGGCCCGCCGACATCGATCTGCTGATCGCCAATCCGCTAGACCCGGCCGGCGAGGCCGCCGTGCTCGCGGTGCGCGCGAGCGCTCGCCCGGTCCCGATCGTCGAGGCGATGCCGGCGGGCGTCCCTCTGCCTGACCGGTCCGCCATTGCCCTCGACCGGCTCACCCTGCAGTTGCTGCCCCTGCTCAACCGCCTGGTCGAGCAGGGCGGGCTCGCCGCGGCGACCGACGCGGCAGCGCCAGCCGATGAGACCGAGCGCTCGCCCCGGCCGATGGTGGTCGCAACCGCACCCGCACCGGCGCCGGCGCCATCCAACCTCGTCAGCCTGCCGCTGCGCTCGCTCGATCCGCCCTTCGTGCAGCGATTGCGGGTGCTGGTGGTCGACGACAGCCCCACGGTGCGGCGACAGCTCACCATAGCCCTCGACCGCATGGGCATCGCGAGCGAGGCCGTCGATTGCGCCACGTCAGCCCTCGAGAGGCTGTCGGCGCAGCATTTCGATCTGGCGCTGCTCGACATCGTCATGCCCGACATGGACGGCTATCGCCTCACGCGCGAGATCCGTCGCAACCGGGCGCTGCGCCAGCTGCCCGTCATCATCCTCACCAGCCGCTCCTCGCCCTTCGATCTGGCCCGCGGCGCGCTCGCCGGCTGCGACACCTACCTCACCAAGCCCGTGCCGTTCCGGGCGCTCGAGGCAGCTGTGCTCAAGCAATTGCGGCGCTCGCTCGCCATCGACGACCTCGCCGGCTTCGTCAGGCCGTCGGTGCCCGCCGCGGAACCTGCCGCGGCGCCGGCCCCCGCCGGCATGCTCTCCCGGCTGTTCGGGCGGTCATGAGCGAGCGCTTGCCCGGCCGGCCACGCTTCGGCGTGCGCATCGGAGGAGTCGCCGTGGCGCTTCCCGAGGGCCTGCAGCTCGCCTACCTCGAGCGTGTCGCGGTGATGCCGCTGCCCGGCGCGCCGCCGGCGGTCGTCGGTCTGGCCCAGGTCAACAGTCATCCGGTGGTGGTGGTCGATCCCTCCGGGAGCCGGGCCATCCCGGTGCCCGCCCGGTGCTCGGTGCTGGTGGCCGGCGAGCCGTCGGCTGCCGCCGGGCTGGTCGTCGACGGTCCGCCGGCTCCCGTCGAGCTCGGCGAGCCCCAGCCCGGGCGGGCGCCGCCCGATTGCGCGTTCGCTACCCTCCTCGCCGATCCGGTAGCCGATGCCGGCAACCCCGACCTGATCTGGTGGTCGGTGCACCCGGCCGAACTCTGCCGGCGGCTGGCGGCCGGGGAGCCGGCCTGATGTCGGCGTCGCGCGAGAGCGTGCCCCTGATTGCGCCCGATCACGACGAGGAGGCCGCGGTTGCGGCAGCCACCGCGCTGGTCGCGCGCCGCCGCCTGCTGGTGCTCGCGCTCGCCGGGCCGGGCGTGGGCCTGGTCGTCGGCCTGATCCTGCGCGGGGCCGGGCCGCAGTCGGGCGCCTACGACTGGCTGCTGATTGCGTTGGCCATGGCTGCGGCGGGCTCGACGCTGCTCGCGTTGCGGCTGGCGCGCGGGTTCGATCGTCAGGTGCTTGCGCCGGCGCGCGCAATCGGCGAGGCGATCGGCCGGGTGTCGGCCGGCGACTACGATGCCCGCACCGGCATCGACGGCCCGCTTGCCCTCGAGCGTCTGGCCCGGCGTTTCGACGGACTGCTCGACGAGCGTGCTGCCGCACTCGAGCGAGCCAGCCGCGACAGCGAGGAGCTCAACGATTCCGTGATCGAGATCATGCACGCCGTGGGCACCATCGCCGCCCGCAAGGACCTCACGCTGCGCATCCCGGTCACCGACAACGTCACCGGGGCGATCGCCGATGCGCTCAACATGCTCACCGACGAGACCCGCCGAGTGCTCGCCAACGTGCGCACGGTGTCGCGCCAGGTGGCCGAGGCGACGGTCGCGGTCAAGGGCCAGTCCGACAGCGCCGGCAAGGCGGCCGCGCGCGAGCAGCGCGAAGTCGAGATGGCCGCGCTCGAGCTGGCCGCGGCAGCCGTGGCGCTGCAGACGATCTCGGCGCGGGCGCGCGCCGGTGGCGAGGCCGCGGGGCGGGCCGAGCGCGCGACCGCCCAGGCAATGGCGGCCGTGGCCCAGACCGTTGCCGGCGTTGCGCGCACCCGCGAGCTCATCCGCGGCACCGAGAAGCGCATCAAGCGCCTGGGCGAGCGCTCGCAGGAAGTGGGTCAGGCGGTCGGAATCGTCCAGGCGATCGCCGAGCGCACCGCCATCCTGGCCCTGAACGCCTCGATGCACGCCGCGGCCGCCGGCGAGGCCGGGCGCAGCTTTGCCAGCGTCGCCGACGAGGTCAAGCGCCTGTCCGAGTCGGTGCGCGAGGCCACCCTCGAGATCGGCCGGCTGGTCACCGCGATCCAGAGCGAGACCCACGACACCGTCATCGCCATGAACCACGCGATCGCCCAGGTCGTCGAGATCAGTCGACTTGCCGACGATTCGGGTCACGAGATGCAGCAGACGCAGGAGCAGACGCAGGCGCTGGCCGCCGGCGTGCGCGACATCGCCCAGACCGCGCTGGAGCAGGCCCGCGTCGGCGCAACGCTGCAGGAGCGCGCGCAGATCATCCAGGAGGCCAGCTCCGAGACCGCGCGCCAGCTCACGCTGCAGGCGACCGAGACGCAGCGCCTGGTGGCCAGCGCCCGCGCCCTGCTCGACGAGGTCGGCGTCTTTCGCGTCGGCGACGGCGAGGCGCGGTGAGCCGCGCCGGCAACTGGCCCCAGGACGGCGGCGATCTCGCCCGCTTCGAGCAGCTCAACGCCGCGGCTGCCGCGCTGCTCGACCCGTTCCTCGATCCCGACCCCGAAGCCGGGGCGCGAGCCCAGTCGCGACGATTGGCCGAGGCGCTGACCGCATGCGCGCAGGCGGCCGACCGGGCGGGAGCCCGCGGCCTCAACCACCTGGCCACGCTGGCGGTGCCGCATCTGCCGGGCCTTGTCGCGCGTGAGGACTGGCCGGCGATCCGCGATGCGCTCGAGCACTGGATAGGCGCGCTGGTGGCCTATTGCGCCGGGCACATTGCGCCGCATGAAGCCGACGCCCTGGTCGGCGAGCTCGTCCGCCTGCCCGGGATGCCACCGGTGCCGGCGCAGTTCGTGACCCTGATCGGCCGCCGCCTCGCTGACGACGCCCGGCGCATCGCGCAGCTGGCCGGTGCCGGCGCGCCGTGCGCCGCACTCGAGCCGCCCCCTCAGGCGCAGTCCCCGACCCGGCCGGCGCCTGCCGGGCCCGCACAGGACATCGAAGTCGCGCGCGATGAGCTCGACATGCTGGCTCAGGCGATACGCGCGCTGGGCGACGAGTCGGCGGCGCTGCTTGCCACGATGCCCATGCCCGGGAGCCCGGTCGCGGGTGCCATGCCCGACGGCCACGACGAATGGCTGGAGCTCCTGGGCGAGCGGCTCGGACATTGGTCGAATGCGGCGGGCTATCTCGGTCTGGTGCCTCTGGTCGAGCTGGTGGGCTGCGTGTCCGAGAGCCTTGCGCTCTGGCACCGCGGAGCGCCCGACGGCGGCGCTGCTCGCGAGCGCTTGCGATGGTTTCCGGCGGCCCTGGCCGATTTCCTGCTCGAACCCGGCGATGCCCGCGCCCGCCCCCTGTGCGAGGGTCTGGCCGATTCGTGCTGGCCGGTGCGCCTTGCGCCCGAGGGAGTCGACGATGCCTGCGCCGCCATCACGCGACTGCGTCTTGTGGGCTCGCGTCAGGTGCAGCCGCGCGAAGCGCCCGTGGGCGCTGACGACCTTTCCCTGGTCACGCCGGTCGATGCCGATCCCGGCGTGCTGGAGCAGCTGCTGCGCGAGCTGCCCGCGCTCTCGGTCGCGCTGGGCCAGGCCATCGACGACGCGCGGCGCGGGCGCGCCGATGCCCTCGATGACGCGCGACGCGCGGCGCACACCCTCAAGGGGTCGGCCAACACGGTCGGCATACGCGGCATCGCAACCCTCGCGCATCAGCTCGAGGATCTGCTGGAGCTGGCAGGTCGTGAAGGCCGAGCGCCCGATGAAGCGCTGCAGGCGCTGCTCGAGGAGGCGACCGACTGTCTTGCCGAGATGTGCGAGGCTGTCGCCGGACTCGGACAGGCGCCGGTCGGCGCGCTGGCGCTCTGCGGGCGTCTGGCCGACGCGGTGCGCAGCCGCGCGGCGCAGGCGCAGGCGCAGGGGCCCGATCCGGTCCATGGCGAGGCGACCTTGGCGGTCGGGTCTTCGGCAGCGCACGAGCCTCTCGCGCCGAGCGAGCCTTCGGCAGCGCACGAGCCTCTCGCGCCGAGCGAGCCTTCGGCAGCGCACGAGCCTCTCGCGCCGAGCGAGCCTTCCGTCGCGCTCGAACCCCGCGACGGGTCGCTGCGGGTGGTGGCCGGCGACATCGACCGCATGCTCGACCTCTCGGCCGAGGCGGCCATCCTGCTCGCCCAGGTTCAGGAACAGCTGGCCCGGCTGCAGGAGACCCGGGCCAGCCTGCGCGCCGAGAGCGAGCGTCTGCAGGAGCTCGCCGGCGAGCTCGATCGCGTCGTCGACCTGCGCAGCGACTCGGTCGACCGCGGCGCCACCCAGCCCGGATTCGATCCGCTCGAGCTCGATCGCTACGACGACCTGCATACCGTGTCGAGGCGCATTGCCGAGGCGGGCGCCGACAGCCGACTCATCGACCGCCAGCTCGACCGCCACGTCGCCGGGCTCGGCGAGGCAATCGGCCGGCTCGATCGGGTGCAGGAGGATCTGCGCGAGACCGCGATGCGCGCGCGCATGGTGCCGGTCGCGACCGTCGTGCCCCGACTGCAGCGCGCGCTCCGTCAGGCGGCGCGGATGGCGGGCCGCCGCGTCCATCTCGAGATCGCGGGCGATGGCACGGCGGTCGACGCGCGGCTGCTCCACGCGCTGCTCGACCCGCTCGTGCACCTGCTGCGCAACGCTGTCGACCACGGCATCGAGGACGAGGCGCAGCGGATCGCCGCCGGCAAGCCGGCGTCAGGCTCGGTGCGGCTGAGCTTCGAGCAGAACGGCCGCGAGTTCCTGGTCGGCTGCCAGGACGACGGCCGCGGCCTCGACGAGTCGGCGGTGCGCGCCAGGGCGGTCGCGCTCGGGCTGCTGGCGGCCGACGCGCCGCCGGTGGGCCCGGCGCTGCTGTCGCGGCTGGTGCTGACGCCGGGGTTCTCCACGCGTGGTCGAGCCACCCAGCTCTCGGGGCGCGGGCTGGGCATGGACATCGTGCACAAGACCGTCGCGGCGCTGCGTGGTTCCATGACCTTGCGCTCGGCGCCTGGTCGGGGGCTAGGCATCGAGCTTGCCGTGCCGATCAGCCTCGCCGGCGTGCCGGTTCTCGTGGCGCGCGCGCCCACGCACGTCCTCGCCCTGTCGGTGCGCCAGATCGATCAGGTCTTGCCGGCAGGGTCGGCGCCGGCGCCCGATACCGGAGCTGCCGAGTTCGTCGCGCCGTCCGGGGCGCGGTTGCCGCTGCACCGGCTCGACGCGCTGCTCGGGCTGCCGCCGGGGTGGTTCCATCGCGTCGGACCCGATGGGCTCGAACTCGACGATACGCACGCGCCGCGGCCGCTCGAGATCGTCCTGATCGTGCGTGGTGCGGACGGCGAGCCGGTCGCGATCGTCGCGCCCGAGCTTTCGCCGACGCGCCGCGTGGTGCTGCGGCCCCTGCCGGGGTGGCTGCCCGCGCGCCCGGGCATCGAAGGCGCGTGCGTGCTGGGCGACGGCACGGCCGCAGCCGTCATCGACTTGCCCGCGCTGCTGGCCGCGGGGGGCGGGGCGCGCGCCGGCGACGGGGGCGTGCCGGCGCGCGCCCCCGCGGCCGGTCTGCCGCGCTGCCTGGTGGTCGACGACTCGGTGAGTGTGCGTCGCGCCACCGAAGCCTTCATGCGCGATCTCGGATTCGATGCCGAGGGCGCGGGCGACGGCCTCGAAGCCCTGGCGCGCATGCGGCGCCGCGTGCCCGAGCTGGCGCTGGTCGATCTCGAGATGCCGCGCATGAACGGTGTCGAGCTGGTGCGCGCGATGCGCGCCGATCCGGCGCTGCGCGCGGTGCCGGTCATCATGATCACGTCGCGGGCCTCCGAGAAGCATCGGCGGCTGGCGCTCGGTGCCGGCGTCGACGTGTTCCTCACCAAGCCCTACACCGACGATGAGCTCGCGACCGAGGTCCGGGTTTGCCTTGAAGGCCGGGCCCGCGTCGGCTAGCATCCGCGCACGTTACGGGGGAGGGCGATGGAGGTCGGAGAAATCCTCAGGGTCAAGGGAACGACCCTCTACACGGTCACGCCCGACACCATGCTGTCGGACTGCGTGATCACGATGGCCGAGCACGACATCGGCTCGCTCATCGTCATGGACCGCGGCCGCCTGGTGGGGATGCTGACCTTCCGCGAAGTGATCCGCGTCCTTGCGCGGCGCCAGCTCGAGCAGCGGGAAGGTCCCACGCCCCCGGTCGCCGAGATCGTCGTGCGCGAGGTCATGAATCCCCAGCCCACCGTCATCGGTCCGAGCGCGCAGGTCAACGAGTTGCGCAGCACCATGCTCGAGACCCACCAGCGCTATCTTCCGGTGCTCGACGGCGACACCGTGCTGGGTGTGGTGTCATTCCATGACGTCGCTCGCGCGGTGCTCGAGGAGCAGGGCTTCGAGAACCGCCTGCTCAAGGCCTACATCCGCGACTGGCCCGCCGAACGCTGATCGGGGCGCGGTCCGGCGCCGCGATTCGCTAGAATCCGTCGGATGCGGATACTGGTCAGCAACGACGACGGCTACTTCTCGCCGGGCATCGACGCCCTCGCCAGGGCGTTGTCGTCCTTCGCCGAGGTGTCGGTGGTCGCGCCCGAGCGCGATCGCAGCGGCGCTTCGAACTCCCTCACCCTCGACCGGCCCCTGTCGGTGCGGCGGGCCGCGAGCGGCTACCGCTATGTCGACGGCACGCCCACCGACTGCGTCCACGTCGCGATCACCGGTCTGCTCGGGCAGCGCCCCGACCTGGTCGTCTCGGGCATCAACGACGGCGCCAACATGGGCGACGACACCATCTATTCGGGCACGGTGGCGGCCGCGATGGAGGGGTTCCTGCTCGGCGTGCCCGCAATAGCCTTCTCCCTCACGCGTCGCGGCTGGCCGCACCTGCCCGATGTCGCCGGCCTCGCCGCCGACCTGGTTCGCCGCTTCGCGCCGCGGCTGGCCGCCCAGCCCATGCTGCTCAACGTGAACCTGCCGGCGCTGCCCGTGGCATCCATCGCCGGCATCGAGGTCACGCGGCTGGGCAAGCGCCACATGTCCGAGCCGGTCGTGCCGGCGGTCAATCCGCGCGGCGAGACCGTGTACTGGATCGGGCCGGCCGGCCAGGCCCGCGACGCGGGGCCCGGCACCGATTTTCATGCGGTCGAGAACGGTCGCGTCAGCGTCACGCCGCTCAACGTCGATCTCACCGGCACCGGCTTGCTGGCGCCGGTTCGCGACTGGCTGTCGCAGTGAGCGCCTCCCGGCCCTCGCGCCCGGGTCGGCCTCAGCCCGGGTCCGTGCCGTCCGACTGGACCGCGCAGTCGCAGGCGGCCAGGCTGCGGCCACCCGATCGACCGGCTCCACCCGGTGGCCTGGGGCTGGCCTCCGAGCGCGTGCGCCAGCGCATGATCGACGCGCTGCGCGACGGCGGCATCCGCGACGCCAGCGTCCTTGCGGCCATGCAGGCCGTGCCCCGGCATGTATTCGTCGAACCGGCGCTCGCCAGCCGGGCGTACGAGGATGTCGCGCTGCCGATTGGCCATGGCCAGACGATCTCCCGGCCCAGCACCGTTGCGCGCATGCTCGAAACCGTGCTGGCCGGCGTGCCCGCGGCGCGCCGCGGCGCGGCCCGTGCCCTCGAGGTCGGCACCGGCTGCGGCTACCAGGCGGCGCTGATGGCCGCGCTCTTCGCCGATGTCGTTTCCATCGAGCGGGTTCGCGGCCTGCACGATGCTGCGCGCCACAACCTGCGGCCGCTGCGCGTGCCCAACCTGCGCCTGGTGTTCGGCGACGGGCGCCTGGGCATGCCGACGTCGGCGCCGTTCGACGCCATCGTGGTGGCCGCTGCCGGCGATCGCATCCCGGAGGCGCTGCTCGAGCAGCTGGCCGTCGGCGCGCGCCTGCTGGCGCCGGTGGGCGACGGACGGAAACAGGCGCTGCATCTGGTCGAGCGCACCGCGCCCGACGGGTGGGAGCTCACGGTCCTCGATGCGGCCCGCTTCGTGCCGCTGCGCGAGGGCACCACATGAGTGTCGCCCGTTGCCGTCCAGCGGCCTCGGGTCGGCGGCCGCGAGCCGGGCTGCTGGTCGGTCTGGTCGTGCTGGTGTCGGCTTGCGCCAGCGCGCCGCCCACGCCGGCGCCGGTCGAGAATCGCACCCGGCCGCAGGCGCCCGCGCCGGCGCCGCGACCGGCGGCTGCGGCCGGCTCGGCACCTGCTCCGGCTCCTGCTCGCCCCGCACCGGTGCCTGCTCCCGCGCCGGCGGCGGCGGCGCCCGTCCGCCCCCGCGAGCCCGCCGTCCAGACCGCGCCAGTGCGCCCGGGCAGCGTCGAGGCACGGCCGCTGCCGCCGCCGCCTTCGCCTTCCAACCTGCTGCGCGAGCCGCGCGTGACCAAGCGCCCGTTCAGCGATGCGGCGCTGGCCGAAATGCGCGCGGCCGACGCCGCCGCGGGCGGCGCCGCCGACGCAGCCGGTACCACGCCGCCGCCTGCCGGCACCGTGCCGCCTGCCGGCGCGCCTGCCACCGGCATGGCCTCCGGCGCCGCCGTGCCCCCGCCACCGGCTGGCACGCCGCCGGCATCGGCGCCCGCGGCCGAGCGGCCCGGGCCCGTCGGGAACATCGAGCTCGACTGGCCGTTGCGCGGCGCCATCCTGCAGGGGTTTGGCGAAGGCCGCAGCACGGGCCTGGCCATCGCAGCATCGGCCGGCGACCCCATCCTCGCCGCCGGCGATGGCAGGGTGATCTTCAGCGGGCCTGGGCCGCGCGGTTACGGCAATCTCATCATCATCAAGCACGACGCCGACCTGCTTTCGGTCTACGGACACGGTCGCACGCTGCTCGTCAAGGAAGGCCAGACCGTGCGCAAGGGGCAACGCATCGCCGAGGCCGGCGACAGCGGCACCGACCGCCCGCGCCTGCTCTTCGAGATACGGCGGGGCGGCAAGCCCGTCGATCCCGCGGGGCTGCTGCCGCCGCGCTGACGCGGCGACCGAGCCTCTTCGCCAACCGACGCATCCCGAGCAGCCCATGGCGCCCGTTCTCGTCTTCGACATCGAGACCATCCCCGACATCGCCGGACTGCGCCGGCTCGGCGCGCTGCCCGATTCGATGACCGACGCCGAGGTCGCCGAAGCGGCCTTCGCGCGGCGTCGCGAAAAGACCGGCTCCGACTTCCTGCCGCTGCACCTGCATCGGGTGATCGCGATCGGCTGCCTGTTCCGCGACGCCGAGACCGTCAAGGTGCGTTGCCTGGGCACGGCGGCCGACGACGAGGCCCGGCTGATCAGCGACTTCTTTCGCACCATCGAGCGCCACGTCCCCACCCTGGTCTCCTGGAACGGCAGCGGCTTCGATCTGCCGGTGCTCCACTACCGCGCACTGATGCACGGCATCCAGGCGCCGCGCTACTGGGACACCGGCGACGACGATCGTGACTTCCGCTACAACAACTACATCAGCCGCTACCACAGCCGGCACACCGATCTGATGGACGTGCTTGCCCTGTACAACGGGCGCGCAGCGGTGCCGCTCGACGAGCTGTCGCGCCTGTGCGGCCTGCCCGGCAAGCTGGGCATGGACGGCTCGCAGGTATGGCCCGCGTGGCGCGAGGGCCGCATCGACGAGATCCGCGCCTACTGCGAGACCGATGTCGCCAACACCTGGCTGATGTACTGCCGCTTCCAGCAGCTTCGGGGGGTTTTCGGGCCCGAGCGCCTGCAGCACGAGACGCGGCTGATGCGCGATGCGCTCGACGGCCTGCCGGGCGAGCACTGGCGCGCCTACCTGCAGGCCTGGGCAGCCGCAGGCGAAGCATGACCGAACTGCGCATCGAGTCGCTCGACCTCGACGCCCAGGGCGTCGCGCGGGCCGACGGCAAGGTGGTGTTCGTGCGCGATGCGCTGCCGGGCGAGCGCGTCGAGGTGGAGATCGTGCGCCGCAAGCCCCGGTTCGACGTTGCCCGGACCGTGCGTGTGCTCGCCGAATCGTCGATGCGCGTGCGGCCTCGCTGCCCGCATTTCGGCAACTGCGGCGGCTGCTCGATGCAGCACCTCGATACCCGCGCTCAGGTGGCGATCAAGCAGCGGGTACTCGAGGATCAGCTCGCCCACGTCGGCGGCGTGCGCCCCGAGACCGTCCTGCGGGCGATTGCCGGACCCGACTGGGGCTACCGCTATCGCGCCCGCCTGTCGGTGCGCAACGTGCCGCGCAAGGGCGGCGTGCTGGTCGGCTTCCACGAGCGCGGCTCGAGCTACGTCGCCGACATGCGCGAGTGTCACGTGCTCGCGCCGCAGGTGGCGCGTCTGCTGCTGCCGCTGCGCGAACTCGTCGGCGGGCTGCTGATGCGCGACCGGATGCCGCAGATCGAGGTCGCCGTTGCCGAGCGCGGCGGCGAGGTGATCGTCGCGCTCGTGTTCCGGGTGCTCGATCCGGTCGACCCGGCCGACGCGCAGGCGCTCGCCGCGTTTGCCCGGGTGCACGCGCTGGAGCTCTGGCTGCAGCCGCGCGGCCCCGACAGCGTGACCTTGCTGGCCGCGCCGCAGACCGACGCCGCGGGCGCGCCGCTGTCGCGCCTGGCCTACGGGATGCCCGAGTTCGCTCTGACCATGCCCTTCGTGCCGACCGACTTCACGCAGGTCAATCACCGGATCAACGAGGTGCTGGTCTCGCGCGCGGTTCGCCTGCTCGCTCCGGCCGCCGGCGAGCGCGTCGCCGATCTGTTCTGTGGCCTGGGCAACTTCAGCCTGCCGCTGGCGCGCGCCGGTGCCGCGGTGGTCGGTATCGAGGGCAGCGCGGCGCTGGTCGAGCGCGCGCGGGCCGGTGCGCGCGCCAACGGCCTCGAAACGCAGGCCAGCTTCTCGGCCGCCAACCTGTTCGAGACCACCCCCGAGTCCTGGCGCGAACTCGGGCCGTTCGATCGGGCGCTCATCGATCCGCCGCGCGAAGGCGCGCTCGCGGTGTGTCAGGCGCTTGCCGCCGACGAGCGCAAGCTGCGGCGCGTCGTCTACGTGTCGTGCAACCCGGCCACCCTTGCGCGCGATGCGGCGGTGCTGACGCACACCGGCGGCTACCGGCTGTGCGCCGCCGGCGTGGTCAACATGTTTCCGCACACCTCGCACGTCGAATCGATGGCGGTCTTCGAGCCCGCCTGAGCGGGCCTGTGGCAGGGGCCGGCCCGGCGCCCTGGCGCCGCGCGTCAGGCCGTGGCGTCAGGCGCCGCGCGCCAGGCCGTGGCGTCAGGCGCTGGTGGCCAGCAGACGTTCGCGCAGCACCCGCTTGAGCAGCTTGCCGTTGGCGTTGCGCGGCAGCGGCTCGGCGCCGATGGTGTAGCTCTCGGGTACCTTGTAGTCGGCCAGACGGGGCGCGCAGAAGGCTTTCAGAGCGGCCGCGTCGAGCGCCGGGTCGGTCACGGTCACGAAGGCATGGACGCGCTCGCCGAGCACCGGGCAGGGTTTGGCGACGATCGCGCTCTCGAGCACGCCGGGGCAGGCGGCCAGCACGTTCTCGACCTCGACCGAGAACACCTTGTAGCCGCCGCGGTTCAGCATGTCCTTGACGCGGTCGAAGACCCGCACGTAGCCCTCGGCGTCGATCGAGCCGACGTCACCCGACTTCCAGTAGCCCGCGCAGAACGACGCTCGGGTGGCTTCCGGGTTGCCCCAGTACCCGGGCACGACCATGGGCCCCCGGATCCAGAGCTCGCCGGATTCGCCGGGCGCCACCTCGCGGCCCTCCGGGTCCATCACGCGCAGCTCGGCGCATGGCAGGGCCAGGCCGACGCTGTCGGGCCGCCGGGCGGCCAGTTCGGCCGGCAGCAGCGTCACCGGCGAGGTGGTCTCGGTCGCGCCGTAGGCGTTGATCAGCGCCAGTCCGGGCAGGCGCTGGGCGAGTGCTGCGATGGTGGCCTCGGGCATCGGCGCGCCGCCATAGCCACCGATGCGCCAGGCGGAAAGGTCGGCGCTGTCGAAGGCGGGCTGCATCAGCAGCAGCGTATACATCGCCGGCACCAGGATGGTGTGCGTGATCCGCTCGCGCTGCGCCACCTCGATGAACGCCGGCGCCTTGAACTCCGGCAGCATCACCGTGCAGCCGGCGCAGCCGGCCATCGCGAGGATGATCGCCACCAGACCGGTGACGTGGCTGGCGGGCACCGCGAGCATCGAGCGCTCGCCCTGGCGCAGATCCATCGCATGGCTGAAGTGCAGCACCGAGTGCACCACGTTCAGGTGCGTGAGCATCGCGCCCTTGGGTCGGCCGGTGGTGCCCGAGGTGTAGAGGATGAATACCGTGTCTTCCTGGGCGACGGCGGGGCGCTGCGGCAGGCCGGCGAGCGCCGCGCCCGTGGCTCGTGGCGGCTCGGTCCATCGGTTCCTGAGCGCGGGCAGGGCGTCGGGGGCGGGCAGCCGGTCGGCGAGCTCCGGATCGTGCACGACGGCCACCGCGCCGCAGTGCTCGAGGATGTACGCCACCTCCGGCCCCTGCAGCCGGGTGCCCATGG
>JBILUW010000091.1:0-13023 GCA_044370795.1 Burkholderiaceae bacterium | reverse complement strand
GGCCCGGGCGCTGGCGCCGTGATCGTGCAGGTGTTCCAGGCGCTCCTTCGCCTCGACCCAGTCGGGCCGGTGATCGTCGGCCACCCACCAGGCGGCGTAGCTGGGCCACTGCGGCTTTTCGAACCACTCGAGCCGATGGCGCAGCGACTCGCCATGCACGCCGGCGTAGGCGTAGGCGTGGATGGCCTCGAGCGTGCGCCAGCGCGAGAGCGTGAACACCACGCCGCCATGCCGGGCGGGGTCGAAGAAGCGCGCGGGCACGTAGTCGCCCCACGAGTGCTTGAGGGTGACCGGGTCGCGGGAGGAGCGGTCGACGAAGCCCTCGGCGGCATCGGCCGCGCCGAAGGCGGCCGGCAGGCGGTCGAAGAAGCCCTGCACCTGCGCATCGCCAAAGGGCGCGCGCAGGATGGCGAAGGTGGTGAAGGCGATCAGGGGCATGGCAGCTCCGGGCGGGCGGGGTCGAGTCGCGCCGCGCCGTGGGCGGCGCAGCGGCTATCTGCAAGCTAGCCGGCCGATGCGCGGGTGGCCACGGGACGGGCGTCCCTGGACCCGACGCGGCGATGGCACGGAGTCCCGGATGCCAGCCCGGCGCGCGCAGACCGATCCCCGCTCCGAAGGGCGATCCGAATTCACCGCACCCTGGCGCACGGGCCGTCCGGCTCCCGTGCCAGCATTGCCCATCGCCCGTTCCCGGAGCCCACCCCATGTTCCGACCCTCTCCCGGCGGCGCCTTCGAGGGCCTGCGCGTGATCGATCTGGCGCAGGTGCGCTCGGGACCCACCTGCGTCAAGCAGTTCGCCGACTTCGGCGCCGACGTCATCCGCATCGAGCCGCCGGCGCACTCGGGCCGCGCCGAACTGATGACCGGCGCGCGCGACGGCGCCGACATGCTCAACCTGCACCGCAACAAGCGGCTGATGACGCTGGATCTGAAGGCGAGCGGCGCGCGCGAGGTGCTGCATCGCCTGGTGCGCACGGCCGACGTGGTGGTGGAGAACTACCGGCCCGACGTCAAGGAGCGGCTGGGCATCGACTACGAGAGCCTGGCGGCGATCAACCCGCGCATCATCCTGGCCAGCATCTCGGGCTTCGGCCAGGAGGGCCCCTACCGCATGCGGCCGGGCTTCGACCAGATCGCACAGGGCATGTCGGGGATGATGTCGGTGACCGGCAAGCCCGATGAGGGGCCGATGCGGGTGGGCGCAGCGGTCATCGACGTGGCCACCGGGCTGTACGCCGCGCTGGGCGTCATGACCGCGCTGCACGAGCGCCAGCGCAGCGGCCGCGGCCAGTGGGTGCAGGCCTCGCTGCTGCAGTCGGGCCTGGGGCTGATGGACTTCCAGGCCGCGCGTTACCTGGTCGATGGCGAGGTGCCCGGCCAGGTGGGCAACGACCATCCCACCGGCATGCCGACCTCGGCCTACGCGACGGCCGACGGCCACGTGAACCTGGGCGCGGGCGGCGAAGCGATGTGGGTGAAGCTGTGCGAAGTGCTCGAGCGCCCGGCGCTGGCCACCGACCCGCGCTTTGCGCGCGGGCCCGAGCGCTCGCGCAACCGGCAGGCGCTCAACGCCGAGCTCGGCGCGATCTTCCGCACCCGAGGCAGCGCCGAGTGGATAGCGCGGCTCAACGCCGCGGGCGTGCCCTGCGGGCCGATCTACCGCGTCGACGAGGTCTTCAACGATCCGCAGGTGGTGGCCGGCGGCATGGCCGCGACGGTGCGGCACGACACCCGCGGGCCGGTCTCGGTGCTCGCGCCCACGGTGACGCTGTCGCGCACGCCGGGGCGGCTGGAGCGCTCGCTGCCGGCGGTGGGCCAGGACACCGAGGACGTGCTGGCCGCACTGGGCTACGACACGCAAGCCATCGCGGACCTGCGACGCGATGGCGTGATCTGAACACGCAGGCGCACGGAGACAGGACCATGAACGAGGAGCGTACTCACGACACAGGCCGCCGCGATACGCTGCGGTGGCTGGGCGCGGCAGCGGCCGCGGGCGCGGCGCTGCCCCGGGGAGCCGCCGCGCAGGGCTTCCCGGACAAGCCGGTGAAGATGATCGTGCCCTACCCGCCCGGCGGTGGCGCGGATTCATGGGCGCGCACCGTGGCCGCGCGGCTCGAGAAGACGCTGGGCCAGCCCATCGTCTTCGACTACAGGCCCGGGGCGAGCACCACCATCGGCGCCGAGGCGGCGGCGCGCGCGCCGGCCGATGGCTACACGCTCTTCATGATCGACAGCACCACCTTTGCCTACGTGCCGCACCTGCGCAAGGTGAACTACGACCCGCTGAAGTCCTTCGTGCCGGTGGGCATGCTGGGCGTGGGGCCGATGGTGCTGGTGGCCGGCCCGAACTCGCCGGTGAAGTCGGTGCCCGAGCTGATCGCGCACGCGAAGGCCAACCCCGGCAAGGTGACGATCGCCAGCGCGGGCGTGGGCTCGCCGCACCATCTGATCGGCGAGTTCTTCCGGGAGCGCGCCGGCATCCAGCTCACGCACGTGCCCTACAAGGGCGCCGCGCAGTACATCGCCGACCTGCTCGGCGGCCAGGTGGACCTCGCGGTGTCCACCATTACCCCGGCGCTGCCGCACATCGCCGCCGGCAAGCTGCGGCCGCTGGGCGTGTCGAGCGCGAGCCGATCGTCGGCGCTGCCCGATGTGCCCAGCATCGCCGAGCAGGGCATGCCGGGCTTCGACGAGAAGCCCTGGAACTGTTTCGTGACCACGGCGGGCGTGCCCGCGCCGGTGCTCGAGCGACTGCGCGCGGCCTACAAGGCCGCCATCGAGGACCCCGAGGTGGCCAGCGCGCTGCGCAAGGCGGGCATCGAGGAGGTGGGCGCCTGGAGCCCGGCGAAGATCGCCGAGCAGATGCAGGCCGACCACCAGAAGTGGGGGGTGATCATCCGCAAGGCGAACATCAGGATGGAGGGGTGAGGGCGGGGCAGTCGGTTCATCGAACCCGCCGCGCGGCATCGGCCACAGCCGGATCCGGGTGCTCCATCAACGCCGCAACCAATTCCACCCGCGCCACCTTCACGTAGCGATCGCAGGAAAGGGCGATCGCGCTGGCGATCTCGACATCTCGCAGTATCAAACCCCTGAGAATCTCGAGCGTTGCGAAGGCGTGGAAAGCCTCCGACTCGACGAGATCGCGCAGCACATCCACGGATCCGCCGGTCACGATCCCGATCTGAGCGGTTACGATCGCCGGAATACGCATCAATCCCGACGAATTCCGGATATGCAGAAAATGAGACTCATATGCCTGCCAAAGCCCCCCGTCGATAGGCGCCTCGCCGACCCGCGGCACATCCTGCTGAAGGTTGCCGCCTGATGGTTGATCCCTTGCGCGCTGGCAGCCGATAGCGCGTTCCACCGCAACAAGTCACGTGCCGATCGGTCCGGCAGCTTGCATTTCTCTGGCCAGCCAACGGCAAACATGAATCGGGAGTAGCACGGGATGAGTTCGGACAGCGACTTGAGACTGGTTGGGGTTGGATCCTCGCCCTACACGCGCAAACTTCGCGGGGCGCTGCGCTTTCGCCGCCTGCCTTTCCGCTTTGTGATCATGGGAAGCAAGGAAGCGAGCGCACTGCCCGAACGTCCGCTCCCGCTCGTGCCCTACCTTGTGCTGCCCGCAGCCGATGGCGGGTCGCTCACGGCGATCTCCGATACCACCCCGATCCTGAATCGCCTGGAAGAGACCTATGCCGAGCGACGGCTCCGGCCATCCGATGCCGCGCTGAACCTGATCGACCTGCTGCTCGAGGATTATGGCGACGAGTGGCTGAGCAAATGCATGTTCCACTATCGCTGGTCGTATGCGGCGGATATCAAGAAGGCGAGCGCCTATCTGCCCTACCGCAGGGCCATGCAAATCACGCGCGAGGAGGGCGAGCAGGGGGAGCGGGACTTCGCCAGTCGGCAGATTTCGCGCATCGGCGTCGTCGGCTCCAATCCCGTGACTGCGCCGATCATCGAGGGTAGCTGGCGTCGGTTTCTGGAGATCTTCGAGGCGCACATCCAGAACCAGCCATACCTGCTGGGCCAGCGGCCCGGCGCAGGCGATTTCGCAGCGTTCGGTCAGATGACGATGCTCGTGATCACCGATCCCACCCCGTCCCAGGTCGCCATGGAGGTCTCGCCGCGAGCCTATGCGTGGACCGAAAGACTGGAGGATGTGAGCGGGCTGGACGTGAGCGAGGCCGACTGGATCGACTTGTCCGATCCGCCCGCTACCTTGCGCGACTTGCTTGGCGAAGTCGGCCGGGTCTATGTGCCCTACATGATCGGCAATGCGAAGGCGATCGCGCGGGGCGCAAAGCAGGTGGAGTGCGAGGTGGACGGCCAGCCCTGGGTGCAGGAGTCATTTGTTTACCAAGCCAAATGCCTCGGCTGGCTCCGCAAGGCGTACTGCGCGCTGGACGAGACGGCGCGCAGACGCGTTGACCGTCTTCTCCTGGGCACGGGCTGCGAGCCCTTGTTCGCGCCGCTCTGAAGCCGAATCGGGAAGGGGGGCGGATTCGGTCCGCACCTCCTGGCCAAGGCCCAGGTCACTTATGGCGACAACGTGGCCGTAGATCTGGCCCACGTATCTCCCACTCCGATGCCGAGCTCAGGGGCGGACGCAGCCGGTCAGCGTTTTCGGGCGGCATGGTGCAGTCTCAGGATTTCGACATCATCGCCACGCACCCGATAGATGGCGATGTAGTTCTCGTGCAGGACCAGTTCACGGGTGCCGGGGACCCGGCCTGCCCTGCCCATGCCGGGGTGAGCCTGCAACCTGTTCACCGCGTCCTTGAGCTCCAGCACAAAGCTTGTGGCCCGGCTCGGGCTGTCCGCCGCGATGAAGCCGGCGATCTCGTCAACGGAGCGAAGCGCCGTGCTGGTCCACCGCAGGGCCATTGATCAGGCGCCGTACTTGGCAAACACGCCCTTGACCTGCTCGTCGGTAGCAAACTCGCCGGCGTCGGCCTCCCTGATGCCTTCGTGGATATCACGAATCTGCCAGGACTCCCGCTCCACATAGCGGGTCAAGGCGTCTATGGTCAGGAAGCTCTTGGTGCGTGCCGTCGCCTTGGCCAATTCCTCAATCTGGTGATACAGGGCCTCAGGCAGGCGCACATTGATGGTCCTGGCAGCCATATCTGCAACACTCCGCAGTACTTGTATTACAGCGCATTCTCCGCTTTACATGACGAAAGTCAAAGCGGGAACGGCGTCATCCCTTCGCTCATGCCGGGATCACCGCGCCGCCGTGCGCCGCCGCCCACAGGCCGGCGTCGGTGCGCAGGGGTAAGCCTGCTGCAGCACCAGGCGGTCGCTGAGGCCCCTCAAACCCCCCGTATCTCCCACACCGCCGCGGCCGGTGGCCAGCGCGTCGAGCACCTCGTGGCTTTCCTCGACGAGTTTCAGGCCGAGCAGCCGCGCCATCTCGTCGGGGCCCGCGGTGCGCACGGCCAGCGTACGCCCATCGGCCGCCGCGATGGCGGGGATGCGATCGCGGATCAGCTTCTCAGGGCCGCGAGGGGTCCGCACGGGTGGTCCAGTAGTCGGCCTTGTCGGGGAAGATCCAGCGCACCCCGCCGCGCGGATCGGGCTGGTCGCCGGCGTAGCGGGGAATCAGATGGATGTGCAGATGGCCGATGGTCTGGCCCGCCGCCGGGCCGTCGTTGATGCCGATGTTGTAGGCGTCGGGGTGGAACTCGGCGTCAAGGCCCGCGCGGGCCTGCTCGAGCAGGGTGAAGAGGTCGGCGCGCTCGTCAGCGGAGAGGTCGAAGAAGCTGGCGATGTGGCGGCGAGGAATGACGAGGGTATGGCCCGGGGAGACGGGGTAGGCGTCGCGCAGGACGAGGGCGAGGGAAGTGGCGAGGAGGATGCGGTCTGCGGGGAGGGTGCAGAAGGGGCAGAGGTGAGAGAGTTGCATGGCGAGAGCGTAACGGAAAGCATGCGAATCAGGGCTTACGCTCTGCGCCGGCCGGTGGTTTCGTCATTGTTGCGGATGGACTTCGAGAGATAACCGCCAGTGTCCCGGACGTTGCCTGACCAAACGACTGTTCATGACCCTGGAGACAGGCTCTGCAGTTATTGCGAACGGCAAGACTCTGAGCTAGGGTGACACTACAGATTCCGCTTCGCTGGGGCAGTTGCATGACAACCGATTTCGATGCCGACACTCGCTTACGACAAGCTGCCTTTCTTCATATACGCAGACTGACTGAACGACACATCGTTCTCACAAAAACCGAAATCAGCCCGGGGTTTCATTTCGAAGGCCAGAGAATTCCGTTGGTGAATCCTCAGCGAGGGATCTTCAAGCCGCACCAGATGAAGTATCTTCTCTCGATCAAGACCGTTTTTCCACGCCCGGGAACACGGATCTGGTATGACGATCAAACTCGCGTGCATCAGCAAATCTACGACGGGGATGAATCCGTCAACTACGCTTTCATGGGTACAAACCCTGACCACGCGGACAATCGCTGGCTCCGGGAGGCTTGCGAAAACAGAATCCCGATCATCTACTTCCTGGGCATTGCACCAGGCCGGTATCAGGCAATAATCCCGGCGTACATCACCGGCTGGCATGCCAAAGCGCTTAGCGCTCAGGTTGGATTTGGAATAGAAAGTCCGCTCCGGGCAGCAGAGCCGGAAACCGCAATCGAGCGAAGATATGCTCTTCGCACGGTCAAGCAACGTCTCCATCAAGCCTCTTTCCGAGAGGCAGTTATTACCGCCTACCGGGGGCGGTGCGCGCTCTCAGGCCTGCCTGAACCTTCGCTACTGGACGCCGCTCACATCATGGAAGACGGCAACGAAAAGCTCGGCCAGCCCGTCGTGACCAACGGAATTCCGCTTTCGAAGATTCATCATGCGGCATTCGATGCGCACCTTATCGGCATCGATCCAGACTATCGACTGCATGTATCCAAGAGACTTCTCTCGCAAAATGACGGGCCCATGCTGGAGGCGCTCAAGAAACTGAATGGCGAGAAGCTTCGCGATCCGCTCCGAGAGAAAGATCGCCCCGACAGAGACCGATTGGCTGCCCGCTTCGAACGCTTCAAGTTGGCTGCATGAGACCCCAGGCAGACGACTAACGGATACCGAGAGCGAGCGAATGCGAAACCCGGACTGCGAATCGCCCAGCCCTACCCCAGCTCCCTCCCCAGATACTCGAACACCGCCCTGACCCGCTGATTCGTCCTGATCTCCCGGTGCACCACCAGCCATAGCGGCAGCGGCGGTATCCGCAGCCCCGGCAGCACCGGCACCAGATCCGGGTCGGCCTTCGCGAGTATTTCCGTCAGGAAGCCGATCCCGACCCCGGCGCGCACCGCGCCCCAGTAGGCGATGCGGTCGTCGGTGCGCAGCACGAACTGCTCGCGGCGCACCGGCGAGCCGGCCGCGGCAAAGCCCTTCAGCATGGCATCGGCCCGGTCCTCGCCCACGAGGTCGTGGTTCAGCAGGTCGGCGGGCGTGCGCGGCGTGCCGCGCCGGCGCAGGTAGTCGCGATGCGCGTACGCGCCCACGCGCACCTTGCCGATGCGCCGCGCGATCAGGCTGGCCTGGGTGGGCGCGACCATGCGCAGCGCGATGTCGGCCTCGCGGCGCAGCAGGTTGGCCACCGCGTCGCTCGAGACCAGCTCCACCTGCACCTCGGGCAGCGCCTGGCGCATGCGTGCGAGCACCGGCGGCAGCAGCACACAGGCCACCGGCTGGCTGGCGCTGATGCGCACCGTGCCCTGCAGCGCCGACTGCGTGCCCGACACCCGCCGTGCCAGTTGCAGCGCGCCCGCCTCCATGGCCCGGGCCGAGTCGGCCATGCCCAGCGCGGCCTCGGTGGGCAGCAGGCCGCGGCCGGTGCGCTCGAAGAGCACCACCCCCAGCTGCGCCTCCAGCTCGGCGATGTGCCGGCCCAGGGTGGGCTGGCTCAGGCCCAGCGCCCGCGCGCCGGCCAGCAGACTGCCGTGCTCGAGCGCCGCGAGAAACGAGCGCACCAGCGTCCAGTCGAACCCCGCGGGCGATGCGGCTGCAGCGGCCTTGGACATGGCTATGCAATTCTGAATAACTGATGCTTGGGTACAGGCAATTGTGCAGGGCTGCGGGGCTTCCCACAATGGCGCCATGTCCACCCCACCCCCGAGCCTGGAGCCCGCCATGCATCGCAGAGCCTTCATCCGCATCACCGGCGGCGGGATCGTCCTTGCCGCCACCGCCACCGGCGTTTCCGGCTGCAGCAGCGAGCTGCCCGCCGAGGCGCTTGCCGCCTGGCGGCAGGCCGGCACGCAGGAGAGCGACCTGCGCCGCTGGCTGCTCGGCTACGCCATCCTCGCGCCGCACTCGCACAACCTGCAGTCGTGGCAGGTGGACCTTGCCGAGCCCGACACCATCACGCTCTACTGTGACCGCGAGCGCCTGCTGCCCGAGACCGATCCGCTGTCGCGCCAGATCATGATGAGCCAGGGCACCTTCCTCGAGCTGCTCGACCTCGCGGCCCGCGAGCGCGGCCTGCGCGCCGACATCACGCTCTTTCCGCAGGGCGCGTACGAGGCCGCCCAGCCCGATGCCCGGCCCACCGCCCGCATCCGCCTGATCGCCGATGCATCCGTGCGGCCCGACCCGCTCTTCGCGCAGATCGTGCGCCGGCGCACCAACCGCGAGGCCTACCTGCCGCAGGAGCCGGCGCCCGCCGCCCTGCAGGCCATCGCCGCCAGCGTGGCCCCCGCCGCCACGCCCTTCATGGGCGGCGTGCCGCTGAGCGCGGGCTTCGTCGGCTCGGCGCAGCCGCAGCTGATGGCGCAGCACCGGGCCATCGCGGCGGACGCCTTCCGCATCGAGATGCGCACCACCCGCACGCTGATGGAGAGCCTGCGCTGGCTGCGGGTGGGCCCCACCGAGATCGCCCGCCACCGCGACGGGCTGTCCATCAATGCACCCATGGTGCGCGCGCTGGTCGCGCTGGGCCTGTTCGATCGCGGCAAGCCGCCCGGCCCCGACGATGCCGCCATCGGCCGGCAGATCACGGCTTTCAACGACACGCTCGCGGCCACGCCGGCCTTCTTCTGGCTGATCACCGAAGGCAACGACCGTCGCACGCAGATCAATGCCGGCCGTGCCTGGGCGCGCGCCCAGCTCGCCGCCACCGCGCAGGGGCTGGCCATGCAGCCGCTCTCGCAGGCCCTGCAGGAATACCCCGAGGTGGCCGAGCCCTACGGGAAGATCCACGCGCTGCTGCAGGCGCCCCCGCCCCGGGCCACGGTGCAGATGTGGGCGCGCCTTGGGCACGCCCCGGCCGTGGGGCCCTCACCGCGCCGGGGGGTGCAGGCGCATGTGATGGGGTGAGCGATGGAACAGGTGCTACCGGCCCTGACGACGACCCGCGCGTGGGCCACTGCGCGTCACCTGTCCTCGGCAATCTCCCCCAGCACCGGCCTCAGATACCCCAGGAAGCGCTCCGGATCCTCGCTCATGGGGAAGTGCCCCAGACCGCTCATGATGGTGGCCTTCGCGCCCGGCACGCTGGCAGCCACGGCCAGCGTCTCGGCCGGCGTGCATGAGTAGTCGTACTCGCCGGTGAGCAGGTAGAGCGGGCAGCGGCGGGTGTCGATGTCGGCCACCTTGCCGCGGATGTCGCCGTCCACCTTGTAGAAGACCAGATCGCCCTTGAACACCCCCGGGCCGCCCTGCATGTAGTGCCACAGCGTTTCCCAGCGTTCGGCCACCGGCGCCTGCGGCCCCACCAGGCCCGACACCACGCCCGCGCACACCTCGCCGCCGTGCGCGTCGGGGTGGTGCAGCCAGGTGGTGTCGTAGTACGGGTCCACATGCGCGCCGGCCTGCAGGCCGATGGCCGCGCGAAAGCGCTCGGGGTGCGAAAGCGCCAGCTGCAGCACCAGCCGCCCGCCGATCGAGCAGCCCATCACCACCGGCCGCTGCAGCGCCAGCGCCTCGCACACCGCCAGCACCTGCGCCACGTAGCCCTCGGTGGTGAGCCGGTACTCCTGCTCGTGCCAGCCCGCCGGCGGCGACGACTTGCCGTGCCAGGGCATGTCGAAGGCGATCACGCGATAGCGCGACAGCACCTCGGGGTCGTTCATCACGCCACGCCACTGCCGGCTGTCGGCGCCCGCAGTGTGCAGGCACAGCAGCGGGATGCCCTGGCCCGCCTCCTCGACGTAGACCCGATGCGGCACGCCGTCGATGCTCAGCCGCAGGTAGCGACCGGTGATGGGCTCGAAGGCGGTATCGGGCATGGCGGCGTCCGGTGGGTGCGGGGTACGAGAAATTATGGCGCGGGCGCAGGCTTTGACGGGCGGACCATAAACGGACTATCTTCAGTCCACCTCGCCGGGATCTCCAGCCATGCGTTACTCCACCCGCGTCAAACCCATCAGCTATCTGAAGGCCAACGCGGCCGAGGTGCTCGCCGAACTGGCCGAGTTGCGCGAACCCCTGGTCATCACCCAGCATGGCGAGGCCAAGGCCGTGGTCCAGGACATCGCCTCCTACGAACAGACCCAGGAAACCCTGGCCCTGCTGAAAATCCTCGCCCTGGGCCAGCAGGATGTCGAGGCGGGCCGCGTCACACCCGCTCTCGACGCGGTCGCCCGCCTGAGGAAGAAGACGCCCAGCGAGTCATGAAGCCACGCGCCCGCCGCCGGCAGGTCCTGCTGACCCGAGGCGCCGAGGCCGATCTCGAGTCGCTCCACGACTACCTTGCCGAACACGACAGCATCGCGGCGGCGCGCCATCTGCTCGACGAGATCGCGGGGGTCATCGAAACACTCGCCCTCTTTCCGGACCGCAGCGCCCATCCTCCCGAGTTGCTGGCGCTCGGCATCCGGGATTTCCGCCAGACCGGCTTCAAGCCTTACCGGGTGATCTACAGGGTCGGCGGTGATCAGGTGGTCATCCACCTCATCGTCGACGGCCGTCGTGATCTGCCATCGTTGCTCGGGCGCAGACTGCTAGCAGCCTGACACGGCCGGCGCCCCGCGCGGGGCCGCCAGCACGTCCTTGAACCACAGCAGGTTGGCCATGAAGGGCTGCAGATTGCCCTCCACGCGCAGCGCCCGGCGCCGGATCATCGCGAACAGGTCGTGATGCCCGGGCGCAGGCAGCGGCTGCCAGAAGGCCAGCCACTCGGGCTGCGCGGCGCGCAGGGCGAAGTCCCAGGTCGGCATCACGAAGGGCCCGTGCTCCAGGCGTTCGATGCGCCCGGCGTTGACGCCCAGCAGGTGCTGGGTGTCGCCGGTGTCGATCAGCACCGTGGCCCGCACGTACCGGCCGCGCCGCGCCAGCGGCTCGCTGCCGTTGACGATCGCCTGCATCTGCCGCAGCCAGTCGGCCATCTCGCCCATTGCCTTCTCCCGTGCTTTACCCGAGCCTTGCGCCGCTACTGTAGCCGGCTGCGCGCGGCTCATCGTTTCGCGACGGCAGCCGGCACAATTTGCCCATGCTCGCAGCGTGGTATTCTCCACCCCCTCGGGAGAGTCCCGGTCCGCCCCAGCGGCCGACAACAACAACCACAGCGGGACAGGCTTGCAGCTCATACAACTCGTCATCACCGGCGTGGCGCTGGGTTGCATCTACGGGCTGGTGGCGCTCGGCTTCGTGCTGATCTACAAGGCCACCGAGACCGTCAGCTTCGTGCAGGGTGACCTGATGATGCTCGGCGCCTTCTGCGGGCTGGCCGCCGTCACGATGCTCGGCTTTCCGTTCTGGATCGGCGTCATCGCCTCGATGCTGGCGATGGGCGCCTTCGGCTGGCTGGTTGAGCGCACAACCATCCGCCCCATCCTCGGCCAGCCGCAGTTCACGGTGGTGATGCTCACGATCGGCATCGGCTACATCGTGCGCGGCCTGATCACCATGATCCCGGCGATCGGCACCGAGACCCACACCCTGCCGGTGCCCTACAAGGACGTGATCTGGGACGTCGGCGGCGTGGTGATCGCCGGCGAGCACGCGGTGATCATTGCCGTGACTGCCGTGCTTTGCGGCCTGCTCTACGCGATGTTCCGCTACTCCACCATCGGCATCGCGATGCAGGCCGCCTCGCAGAACCAGCTGGCCGCCTACTACATGGGCATCCCGGTGCGCCGGCTCAACGGCCTGGTGTGGGCGCTGGCCGCGGCGGTGGCGGCAGTGGCCGGTCTGCTGCTCGCGCCCATCACCTTCGTGCACGTGAACCTCGGCTTCATCGGCCTGAAGGCCTTCCCGGCGGCCGTGATCGGCGGCTTCGGCAGCCTGCCCGGCGCCATCGTGGGCGGGCTGATCATTGGCGTGGTGGAGTCGCTGTCGGGCTTCTACCTGCCCGACGGCTTCAAGGACACCGCCCCCTTCATCGTCGTGCTGCTGATGCTCTGGTTCAAGCCCAACGGCCTGTTCGGCGAGAAGCTGCGCAAGAAGGTCTGAACCGTGCGCTTCCTGTTCAAGACCTCCTACGACCAGGACATCGTCCTGGCCAAGCACGCCGGCCACCGCTTCTGGTACGGGCTGCTGCTCGCGCTGCTCCTGGTGGCGCCCTGGGGTCTGCCGGAATACTGGCTGGCGCAGGCAAGCTTCGTGCTCATCTTCTCGATCGCCGGCCTGGGCCTGATGCTGCTGGCCGGCTACACCGGCCAGGTCTCGATCGGTCACGCCGCCTTCATGGGCGTGGGCGCCTACACCCAGGCGGTGCTCACCAGCGCCGGCTGGCCCTTTCCGCTGGCGCTGGCCGCGGGCACGGCGCTGTCGGCCGCGGTGGGTCTGGTGGTGGGGGTGCCGGCGCTGCGCGTCAAGGGCATCTACCTGGGCATCGCCACGCTGGCCTTCGGCTTCATCGTCGAGGAAGTGCTCGCGCGCTGGGAGTCGGTCACGGGCGGCAACGCCGGCATCCACCTGAAGGCGCCCAACCTCTTCGGCTTCAAGCTCGACACCGCCGAGTCGTTCTACTACCTGTGCCTGGTGCTGTGCGTGGTGATCACGCTGGGGGTGCTCAACCTGCTGCGTTCGCCCACCGGCCGCGCCTTCGTGGCGAT
>JBILUW010000090.1:0-13076 GCA_044370795.1 Burkholderiaceae bacterium | reverse complement strand
TGGTGGTGGTGGTGGTGGTGGTGGTGGTGGTCGACACCGTGGTGCCAGGACCCGCCGAGATGCCGGATGCGCAGACGGCCACCGGCCCCAGCCCGGCTGCGACCACCGTCAGTGCGCCGGCACCGCGGACGATGCGCGCGGACAGGCAGCCAGGGGGCGACGGGCGGCGGAAGGAGAAGATGCTCATGGCGGGCTCCTGCGGTAATGGACGGCGCCGTGCTCGGGAAAGGATCGGGGTCAGCCGGACGAACAGGCAACGGGCTCGACGCCCGCCAGCCCCTGGAAGCGGACGAGCGCCTCGCGCCATGCCGCATCGGCAGCCGCAGGGTCGCGGGCCAGCCGGGCGACCAGCCGATCGGCGCGGGCAGGCCCGGGGCCGATACGGGTGCCCTGCACGCCACGCGCCGCCAGGTCACCCTGCCGCGCGCGCGCGCCCTCCTGGGAACGGAAGATGCCCAGCGAAATCGCCTGACGCAAGGGACCGTCGCCGATCAGATAGATATCGGCGACACCGGCCTGTCTGAGCTGGGTGATCCGGCGCTGCGCATCGGCCGAGGGTGGCAGGTAGACCATGAACGACGCTGGCTCCGCGCGACGCTCGATGTCGGCACGCAAACCCTCGCGCAGGCCTCGCGCCCATTCGCGGATGCGCTCGGCTCGCGCGTCGTCGAGGGGCCCCGCTTCGACGCACATGGGCTCGGCCGCCACGGCGACGGCAGCGGCGCTGCCGCCCGGGGTGCTCACGGCAGCGCCGCCACCCGCGGGCGCCGGCGCGGATTGCGGCGCGGGGGAAGGGGGCGCAACTTCGCCTTCGGACGCCGGCGGCGTGACCGGCAGCACCCGCAGCTTGTCGGGAGCGACCTGGTTCACCACGCGCTGCGGCTCGCGACCACGCGGCCAGAGACCATCGAACAGACCCAGCGCCAGGCCCAGCACGATCAGGTTGGCCAGGGCCAGCGCGATCGCGAGCAGGCGGATCATGCTGGCGCTCCACCGGGGCTGGGCCGGACCGACACCTCGCCCACGCTGATCAGCCGCTCGCCGGCCCCGGTTTCCACGCGCAGGGCGCCGCCGTCATCGATGCCACGCGCCACGCCGCTGTCGCGCACCAGGCCGCCGGAAATCATGTCGACCGTCAGACCGGCGAGGGCATCGAAACGGGCCCAGCGCACGCTCAGCGGCGGCAGCGGCCGGGAATCGCCGGCGATGGCGGCGATCAGGGCGCCGGCCAGCTCGCCGGCGAGCTCGGAGCGCTCCGGCATGGACTGCGCATCATCGAAGAGCGCTCCGGCCGGCTGACCGACGGCGTCGAGCCGATCCGGGGCCGGCAGCAGATTGACGCCCAGGCCGGCGACCACGCGGATGCGATCACCGAACACCCGCGACTCACACAGCAGGCCCGCCACCTTGCGGCCGTGCCGCTGCAGGTCGTTGGGCCACTTGAGAGCCAGGCCGGCGACGCGACGCGCGAGGCATTCGGCCACTTCGATCCCGGCCAGAACCGACAGCGCGGGAAGGCGGCCGCCGGCCGCCGACAGCGTGAGCTCGAGCGCGACCGACATCGTGAGGGAGTCGTCGTCACCGCTGACCCAGGTGCGGCCCAGGCGTCCGCGGCCGGCGGTCTGGCGCCGCGCGATGAACACGACGGGAGCCGCTGGCGCCGAAGGCCACGCGGCCTCCATGAGGACGCGGTTGGTCGAGTCGGCCTCGGCGACCACGCGCACCGCAGGCGAAGGCAGGCCAGCCGCCTGCGCGACGCGCCCTGCGTCGAGCAGACTGCCGGACGAGCCGGCAGCCGCGCCGGTCTCGGCGAGCATCGGGGGTGCCGGATTGCGATCCACCGTTCAATCATATCCTGTACCCTCGACCCTCCCGCCATGATGAGCGCCCCTCCACGCCGCCCCTCCCGGCTCGTGCCGACGGCGCTGGCCGCCTGGACGATCGCCCTGGTCTGGGGGTCGCTTTTTCCGATGTCCGGCTGGCGCGACCGCGGCGCCCCCCTGCTCGGTTTCCTGCTCGACCCCTGGCCGCGCTGGTGGACCGGCACCGATCTTGTCTTCAACGTCGCCATCTACCTGCCCGGGGGCCTGCTCGCCACGATGCTGCTGCGCGAGGCGGCATGGCGACGATGGGCGCTGCCCGCGGCCCTGCTGGCCTGCAGCGCGACCGCCCTGGGTCTGGAGGCGCTGCAGAGCCTGCTGCCCGAACGCGTGCCGTCCCGCATCGACTGGCTTGCCAACACCGCGGGCGCGCTGCTGGGCGGGCTGGCGGCGCCGTGGGGCGAGCGTGCGGTCGCGAGCAGCCAGCGCGCGCTCGACGCACGCCAGGCCATCGGGGCGACCGACAGCGCCATCGGCGCCCTGCTGATGGCGAGCTGGCTCGTGATTCAGTGGCCACCCCAGCGGTTGCTGTTCGGACAGGGCGATCTGCAGACGCTGCTCGGCGGCGTCCTCGCGCTCGCCGGCTCGGGCATCGATCCGGCCTCCTGGCGGCTCGCGACAGCCTACACCGAGCTCCTCGAGGCGCTCGGGGTGGCCGCCGCCGTCGTGAGCATCGGGCTGATCGTGCGCGAGGTGCTGCCCACCCGGACCCCGCGGGCGGCCGTCACTGCCGGTCTGATCGCCGCGGCAATCGCGATCAAGCTGACCGGCAGCGCCTCGGCCGCCGAGGCCCGCATGCCCGGCTGGCTGACCGCCGGAGCCCAGGGCGGCCTGCTGACCGGCGCCGTGCTGCTCGCGCTGCTGGCCTGGGCGCGCCGCCGCACCCGGCTGAGCCTGGCGATCGGCGCGCTGGCGGCCAGCGGCGCCTGCAGCACGCTGCTGCCACTCGATCCCTATTTCGTCAGCGCGCAGGGCTCGCGGCTGGCGGCAAGCTGGCGCAACCTCGAAGGTCTGCTGCGCGATGCGGCGACGGTCTGGCCCTATCTGGCCATCGCCTGGTGCGGCCTGCGGCTGCGCGCGCTCGAGCCTGCCGTGCCGCCGCCCGTGCCGCGCCTATAATTCACCGCACCCGCCACCGCGGCCGCCGGTCCACCCCCCGGCCGGATCGCCCCATGCGCGCGAGCCGCCGAGCGCCGGGCCCGTCACGGAAGCGCCATGAGCCATTACGCCAAGCACGTCTTCTTCTGCCTCAACCACCGCGACGACCCGGCGCGCGCCTGCTGCGCCGCCGCCGGCGCAGCCGCCCTGCAGGAACACGCGAAGCGCCGCATCAAGGAGCTCGGGATGTCCGGGCCGGGCATGATCCGCATCAACAAGGCCGGCTGCCTCGATCGCTGCGAACTCGGTCCGGTCGCGGTCGTCTACCCGGAAGGCGTCTGGTACACCTTCGTCGACCGCGAGGACATCGACGAGATCATCGACTCGCACCTGGTGGGCGGCGTACCCGTCGAGCGGCTGCGCATCGAATGAACGCCGGTACGCGCACGGTGCGGATCGCCGGCGCCGCCGGCGCGATCGACGTCGCGCTCGACCGGCCGGCCGGCGCGCCCACCGGTCTGGCCCTGATCGCCCACCCGCACCCGCTCTACGGTGGCACCCGCGACAACAAGGTCGTCCAGACACTCGCGCGCGCCTTCCTGGCTCTGGGCTACGCGTGCTACCGGCCCGACTTCCGCGGCGTGGGTCTGTCGGAGGGCGCCTACGACGAAGGGCGCGGCGAGACCGACGACCTGGTCGCGGTGGCCCGCGCCGCACGCGCCGCGGCGGCCGCCGACGGCCAGGCCGACCTGCCACTGGTGCTCGCGGGCTTTTCCTTCGGCGCCTTCGTGCAGGCCCAGGTCGCGCAGCGTCTGGCGCAGGCCGGCGAGCCGGCGGCGCGTCTGGTGCTGGTCGCGCCGGCGGTCTCGCGCTTTGCTCTCGGCGAGGTGGCGCCCGACACGCTGGTGATCCACGGCGAGACCGACGACGTCGTTCCGTTGTCGGCGGTGCTCGACTGGGCGCGGCCCATGACGCTGCCTGTCGTCGTGCTGCCGGCCACCGATCACTTCTTCCATCGCCGCCTGCCGCTGCTCAAGCGGCTCGTGCTGGGCGCGTTCGGTGCGCACGCCTCCGAATTCTCCGACCCGGCGGCGGACGCCGACCCCGGCTGACGCCGGCGGCGGGCATCCTCCCTCAGAAGGCATTTCCCATGGTTTCGACTCCGCCCGCGGGCCTGCGCGTTGCCGCAGCGCTGCTCGCCGGCCTCCTGGTCGCCGGCTCTCCCACACCGGGCGAGGCCGCCTCCAAGCGCGCATCCAAGCGCCAGCCCGCCGAGGCGGCACCCGCACCGCCGCCGCAGCCCGGTGGCGCACCGACGCTCGCCGCGCGCAGCTGGATGCTGGTCGACGTGAGCACCGGCCAGGTGCTCGCCTCGGCCGAAGCCGACCGCAAGGTCGAGCCGGCCTCGCTCACCAAGCTGATGACCGCCAGGCTGGTGTTCGCCGCGCTGGCCGACGGATCGCTCAAGCCCGACCAGCGCCCCCCCGTGTCGCAGCTCGCCTGGAAGGCGATCGGCTCGCGCATGTTCGTCGATCCGGCAAAGCCGGCCACCGTCGAGGAACTGATGCAGGGCATGATCGTGCAGTCGGGTAACGACGCCTCGATCGTGCTCGCCGAAGCGGTGGGCGGCAGCGAGGCCGGTTTCGTCGAACGCATGAACCGCGAGGCGCAGCGGCTCGGTCTGAACAACACGCGCTTTGCCAACGCCACTGGCCTGCCCGACCCGCAGCACTACTCCAGCGCCCGCGATCTCGCCCTGCTCGCCACCCGGCTGATCGCCGACCACCCGCAGCACTACGGCCTGTACTCGCGCAAGGAGTACACCTACAACGGCATCCGCCAGCCCAACCGCAACCGCCTGCTGTTCATCGATCCCGCGGTCGACGGCCTGAAGACCGGCCACACCGAGGCCGCAGGCTGGTGTCTGGTCGCCTCGGCGCGCCGCGAGCAGGGCGGGATCGAGCGCAGGCTGCTGTCGGTGGTGCTGGGCGCGGCGTCCGACTCGGCGCGGGCAAGCGAGACGCAGCGACTGCTCAACTGGGGATTCCAGAGCACCGAGGCGGTCCGCCTTTTCGCTCGCGAGCAACCCGCGGCCACCTTACGGGTCTGGAAAGGTACGGCGCCCGAACTCAAGGCCGGTTTCGAGACCGACGTACTGATCAGCGCGCCGCGCGGCCAGGCCGGTGCGCTGAAAGCCGACATCGAGCGCCCGCAGCAGCTCGTCGCCCCCATCGCCAAGGGGCAGAAGCTAGGCACGCTGCGCGTCACGCTGGGCGACCAGGTGCTCGCCGAGCGCCCGCTGGTCGCCCTCGAGGCCGTCGGCCAGGCGGGGCTGTTCGGGCGCGCCTGGGATACGATCCGCCTCTGGATGGAGGGACGATGAGCACGAACCAGACCGTATTCCTCAATGGCGAGTTCCTGCCGCTGGAGCAGGCTCGCGTGCCGGTGCTCGACCGGGGATTCATCTTCGGCGACGGCATCTACGAGGTGGTACCCAGCTACGGCGGCCGGCTGTTCCGCTGGCCGCAGCACCTGGCGCGGCTCAAGCGCAGCCTGGCCGCGATCCGCATCGACAATCCGCGCGACGACGCCGGCTGGACGGCGCTGGTGCAGGAACTCGTCGACCGCCATCCCTGGACCGACCAGTTCATCTACCTCCAGGTCACGCGCGGCGTGGCGCGGCGCGATCACGCCTTTCCGGCCGGCGTCGCCCCCACCGTGTTCGCCATGGCGAGCGAGCTGGTGCCGGTGCCGGCCGCCCAGCGCGAGAACGGCGTCGCGGCCGTTACCCTGCCCGACGAGCGCTGGCTGCACTGCGACATCAAGTCGGTGTCGCTGCTGGGCAACGTGCTGGCGCGGCAGGCGGCGGTTGACGCCGGCGCGGTCGAGTGCGTGATGTTCCGCGACGGCTTCCTCACCGAAGGCTCGGCCTCCAATGTCTGGGTGGTGCGCAATGGCACGGTGCTGGGCGCGCCGCGCGACAACCGCATCCTCGAGGGCATCCGGGTCGGCCTGATCGACGAACTCTGCGCAAGCTGCGGCATGCCCTCGGAAACCCGGCCCGTGCTGCGCGAGGAGGTCCTTGCCGCCGACGAACTGCTGCTCAGTTCGGCCACCAAGGAAGTCCTCGCCATCACCACCCTCGATGGCAAGCCCGTCGGCGACGGACGCCCGGGGCCGGTCTACCGCGCGCTCCACGCCGCCTACCAGACCGCCAAACGAGGCTGAGCGTGCCCTCCGACCAGCAGCCGCCGGACAGCGCCACGCCGGACGCCCAGCAGGCGGCCGACATCGGCCAGGCCTTCGACCGGATCGAGAAGCTGCTCGAGTTCCCTACCGACTTCCCGCTGAAGGTGATGGGCCGGCGAGTCGATGGTTTCGCGCAGGAGATCGCGTCGCTGGTCGGCGCCCTGCTGCCCGGCTTCGACCCCGGGACCATCGAGCTGCGCGCATCCTCGGGCGGCGCCTGGCTCAGCCTGACCCTGCAACTGCGGGTCGAGTCGCGCGCGCAGCTCGAGTCGGTCTATCGCGCGGTGGCCGCGCACCCGTCGGTGCGCATCGTCCTGTAGCCGTCGCGCCCCGATGATCGCGTTGCAGGGAGCCGGCGTCGACCGCGTCGCGCGCGACCGGCGCCTGCGGCTCGACTTCCCCGACCTCGACCTGCCCCAGGGCGGGCTGGCGCTGCTGCGCGGCCCGTCGGGCAGTGGCAAGTCCACCCTCATCGCCCTGATCACCGGGCTGCTCGAGCCCGATCGCGGACGGGTCGTGGTCTGTGGCACGCAGCCCGCGGCGCTGCCGCCGGCGCTGCGCGATGCCTGGCGCGGTCGCACGGTGGGACTGCTGCCGCAAAGGCTCCATCTGGCGCCGGCTCTCGATGTCCGCGAGAACCTGCTGCTGGCGGCGCTGGCGGTCGCCGCGCCTGCGGGGTCAGCCCGGGCCCGCGCCGATGCGCTGCTCGAGCGTTTCGGACTGTCGGGCCTGGCGCGCGCCCGGCCTGCCGAACTCAGCGGCGGACAGGCGCAGCGGGTGGCCCTGGCGCGCGCGCTCATGAACCGCCCCGGCCTGCTGGTCGCCGACGAGCCCACGGCGAGCCTCGACGATGCCGCGGCAGCGACCGCGGTGGGCGAGCTGCTCGACTGCTGGCGCGAAACCGGCGCGAGCCTGCTGGTGGCCACGCACGATGCGCGCGCAGTCGCCTTGCTGAACGCGGCCGCCCCCGAGGCGCGCGCGGTGATCCTGGGCCAGGTGCCAGACAACACGCCGCCTGCTGCTGCGGAGCGCGCGCCATGAGCTGGTGGCGCCTCGCCTGGCGGCTGCTGGCCCACCGACCAGCCGCTGCGCTGCTCAACATCGCCACGCTCGCCCTGGGCCTGGCGGCGCTGGTCGCGGTGCTGGTCGTCTCCGGCCAGATACGCGAGCACGTCGAGCGCGATCTGCGCGGCGTCGACCTGGTGGTCGGCGTCAAGGGCAGCCCCCTGCAGCTCATCCTCGCCGGCGTCTTCCACCTCGACCAGCCGGCAGGCAACCTGCCCGCCACGCTCGAGGCCGAACTCGCGGCGTTGCCCACGGTGGCGCAGGTGGTTCCCCTGTCGCTGGGCGACAGCTATCGTGGCCAGCGCATCGTCGGCACCCGCCACGGCTATCTCGAGGCGGCAGGCGCGCGGCTGGCGCAGGGTCGGCTGTGGGACGCGCCGATGCAGGCGGTGGTCGGCGCGCGCGCGGCACGCATAGCCGGTCTGACGCCAGGCGCGAGATTTGCCGGACAGCACGGACTGGGTGCAGGCGGCGAAAGCCACGACGCGCATCCCTACGAGGTGGTCGGCATCCTGGCTCCCACCGGGGGCGCGATCGACCGGCTGATCCTCACCGATCTCGCCTCGGTCTGGCTGGTCCACGAGAAGGAAGTCGCGCTCGACGACGCCGACCGCGCCGCGCTCGAGGCCGACCGCGAGATCACGCTGCTGCACCTCACCTACCGCTCGCCGCTGGCGGCGGTCACGCTGCCGCGCACGCTCAACGCCCGCCCCGACCTGCAGGCCGCGGTGCCCGCTCTCGAGATGGCCCGGCTCTGGCGCATGCTGGGAGTCGGCTCGACGGTCGTCGGCGCGGTCGGCTCCGGACTGCTGTTGCTTGCGGGTCTGTCGATCTTCGCCGCGCTCTACGCTGCCGTGCAGGACCGCATGGACGACCTGGCGCTGCTGCGGCTCGTGGGCGCCACCCGGGCGAAGCTGGTGCTGGTGGTGCTGCTGCAGGCGAGCGCACTGGGCCTGGGCGCGCTGCTGGTGGGGCTGGGGCTGGGCCACCTCGGTGTCGAGATCCTCGGACGAATGCTGGCGGCCGACGGCGGGCTGCCGCTCACCGGGGCGTGGCTCGCGCCTGGCGAACTCTGGGCGGCGGCGGCGGCGCTGGCCACCGCCTGGGTGGCGGCGCTGGTGCCGGCCCTGAAAGCCTTCCGTACCCCGGTCGACCATCTGCTGGCCGGCTGACCGGCCAGCCATCGGCTACCCTACTGGAAAGACCATGAAGAACCGATCCGCTCCGCCTTCGCGCGCCACGATCGCGCCGCTCGCCGCCGCGCTGGCCATCGCCTGCCTGCTGCCAGCGGCTGCCGCCCTGGCCCAGGACAAGCACGGCGCCGAGCATATCCGGCGCGATATCGAGCGCCATCGCGCCATGGCCGCCGCGCACGAGGCGGCCGCGCGCTGCCTCGAGGCCAGGCAACCCTACGACAGCTGCCTCGCCCAGCTGCAGGCAGCCTGCAAGGGGCTGGGCATCGGCAAGCACTGCGGCATGAAGCATGTGCACTGAGCCGCCAACCGGCGCGATGAGCGAGCGGCAGCCCGCGCGGATGGCCATGTTGCTGGCGATTCTCGCAGCGCTGGCTCCAGGACTGCTCGCCGCGTCACAAGGCGCGCAAGCCCAGAGCCCCGCGGCGCAAACCGCGCCGACGGTGGTCGGCCCCGGCGCCGAGGCGCTGGGCACCGGGCAGGGATTCCACTCGCCGCAGAGCGCCTTCGCGCCGCTGCGCGATCTGCCGGGGGTGCTGCCCTGGAGCCTGTTCGGCGAGGTCAGCCACCGGCAGGAGGGCAAGCGCTCGGTGCCGGTGTTTCCGGCGCAACTCGCCAGCCTCGCGGGCAGCCGCGTCAAGGTGCAGGGCTTCATGCTGCCGCTGCAGGCGGGCGAGCGCCAGACCCACTTCCTGCTGTCGGCGGTGCCCACCACCTGCAACTTCTGCCTGCCGGCCGGCCCGGAAGGCGTCATCGAGATCCGCATGCGCGGCGCCGGCATCCGGGTCGGGGTCGACGCCATGGTGCTCGAAGGCACGTTGCGCGTGCTGCCCAACGACCCCATGGGCCTGCTCTACCGCCTGACCGACGCGCAAGCGACGCGCTGAGCCCTCTTTCCATCCGTTCTCCGGAGCCACCCATGCTCGTCTTTCTCATCGGCCTGATCCTCTTCCTCGGGGCGCACTCCTCGCGCATCGTTGCCGCCGACTGGCGCGGCGCGCGCATCGCGCAGATGGGCGAAGGCGCCTGGAAGGGCCTCTACACGCTGGTCTCGCTGGTGGGCCTGGTGCTGCTGGCCTGGGGCTACGGCCAGACACGCGCCACCCCGATCGACCTGTGGCAGCCGCCGATCTTCATGCGCCACATCGCGTCGCTGCTGACGCTGCCGGCCTTCGTGCTGATGGCCGCGGCCTACGTGCCGGGCACCCGGATCCGGGCACGGCTCGGCCATCCGATGGTGCTGGGGGTCAAGCTGTGGGCACTGGCGCATCTGCTCTCCAACGGGCGCCTCGCCGATATCCTGCTGTTCGGCAGCTTCCTGGTCTGGGCGGTGGCCTGCTTTCGCGCCGCCCGCGCCCGCGACCGCCGCGACGGGGTGGTGCGGCCGGTCGGGCCGGTGAGCCGCGACGCGATCGCGGTGGCCGTGGGCGTGGCGGGATGGGTGGTCTTCGCGCTGTTCCTGCACGGCTGGCTGATTGGCGTAGCCCCGTTCGGCTGACCGGCTGGCAGCCCCGGCGAGCGTGGTCCCATGACGCAGCTGCCCACCGTGCGGCCCTGGCCCGAACTGCCCACCGTGCGGCCCTGGCGCCGCCGGCTCTATCTCGAGTGCCTCGCGGCCATGCGCGAGTTCACCGCGCAACGCGGGCCCGACACGCCCGACGAGATCTGGCTGGTCGAGCATGAGCCGGTGTACACGCAGGGGCTGGCCGGCCGCGCCGAGCACGTGCTCGACCCCGGGGGGATTCCCGTGGTGCGCACCGAGCGCGGCGGTCAGGTCACTTACCACGGTCCGGGGCAGGTGGTGGCCTATCTGCTGCTCGACCTGCGGCGCACCGGGCTGGGCGTGCGCGATCTGGTCTGCCGCCTCGAGGCTGCGGTGATCGCGATCGCCGGCGAGATCGGCGTGCCGGCGGTACGCCGTCCCGGCGCGCCCGGCGTCTACGTCGCCGACGACGCACCGCGTCAGGCCGGCGCCAAGTTCGCATCGGTCGGCCTCAAGGTGTCGCGCGGCTGCACCTTCCACGGGGTCGCGCTCAACGCGGCCATGGATCTTGCGCCCTTCGGTCGCATCAACCCCTGCGGCTACACGGGGCTGCCAGTCACCGACCTGTCGCGTGCCGCCGGCACACCGGTCGATCCGGCCGCCATCGCGGCGCGGTTCGGCGAGCGGCTCGCCGGCGCAGCGGCTTGGCCACGGAGCATCGACGCCGCGTGCGCCGTGGCGTTCGCGGGCAAGGCCGGGCCCGCGCACTAGAATCATGGCCGTGCGCGCCCGGCGCGCCGCCCCGGAGCCCAGCATGAGCGAACCCCTCGATCCCCCGATCGCCTACGACCCCAGCGCCAAGCAGAAGGCGGCGGCCAAGACCTCGCGCATCCCGATCAAGGTCGTGCCGCCCACCGAGGTCCTCAGGAAACCCGAATGGATCCGGGTGCGCGCGGCCTCCAGCGGCAGCCGCTTCGGCGAGATCAAGGACATCCTGCGCCGCAACCGGCTGCACACGGTCTGCGAGGAGGCAAGCTGCCCGAACATCGGCGAGTGCTTCGGCAAGGGCACGGCCACCTTCATGATCATGGGCGACAAGTGCACCCGGCGCTGCCCGTTCTGCGACGTCGGCCACGGCCGCCCCGATCCCCTCGACGCCGACGAGCCGCGCAACCTCGCCCGCACCATCGCCGAACTGCGCCTGTCGTACGTGGTGATCACCAGCGTCGACCGCGACGACCTGCGCGACGGCGGCGCCCAGCATTTCGTCGAGTGCATACGGGCGGTGCGCGAACTGTCACCCGCCACCCGCATCGAGGTGCTGGTGCCCGACTTCCGCGGCCGGCTCGACCGGGCCCTGGCCATCCTCGAAACCGCGCCGCCCGATGTCATGAACCACAACCTCGAGACCGTGCCGCGCCTGTACAAGGAGGCGCGACCGGGCTCCGACTACGCCCACTCGCTCAAGCTGCTGCAGGAGTTCCGGCGCCGCGTCCCCGGCGTGCCGACCAAGAGCGGCCTGATGGTGGGGCTGGGCGAGACCGACGACGAAATCCTGGCCACCATGCGCGATCTGCGCGCGCACGATGTCGACATGCTGACCCTGGGCCAGTACCTCGCACCTTCGAGCGCCCACCTGCCGGTGCGCCGCTACGTGCATCCCGACACCTTCCGCATGTTCGAGGAGCAGGCCCAGGCGATGGGCTTCGGCCACGCCGCGGTGGGGCCGATGGTGCGCTCCTCGTATCACGCCGACCAGCAGGCGCACGCCGCCGGCATCGCCTGAAGGACAGCCGCCCGTGAGCTCGCCCGCCGCCATCCCCACGCCGACCGCCGCCCCGCGCGACGGCACGCAGCCTCCCGCCCGCGATCCGGCCGACCCGCGCCGTCTCTGGAGCCCGGTGGTCGCCAGCCTCAGCCCCTACGTGCCGGGCGAGCAGCCGCAGATCGAAGGGCTGGTGAAGCTCAACACCAACGAGCATCCGATGGGGCCGTCGCCCCGCGTGCTCGAGGCCATCCGCCGCGAGACCAGCGATGCACTGCGCCTGTACCCCGACCCGCAGGCTGGCGCCCTGAAACGCGCGCTCGCGCAACTCCACGGCCTGGAGCCGGCGCAGATCTTCGTCGGCAACGGCTCCGACGAGGTGCTCGCCCACGCCTTCCTCGCACTCTTCGGCAACGGCCGGCCGGTGCTCTTCCCAGACATCAGCTACAGCTTCTATCCGGTCTACTGCGGGCTGTACCGGATCGCGCACGAACGCGTGCCGCTGGCGGCCGACTTCACGGTCGAGGTCGGCGACTACCTGCGCCCGAACGGCGGCATCGTGATCGCCAACCCGAACGCGCCCACTGGCCGGCTGCTACCGCTCGAGCGCATCGAGCGACTGCTGCTGGCCAACCCCGACTCGGTGGTGCTGATCGACGAGGCCTACGTCGATTTCGGCGGCGAGTCGGCGGTGGCGCTGCTCGATCGCTTCCCGCAGCTGCTGGTGGTGCGCACGTTCTCCAAGTCGCGCGCGCTCGCCGGCCTGCGCGTAGGCTATGCGATGGGCCATCCCGGCCTGATCGAGGCCCTCGAGCGCGTGAAGGACAGCTTCAACTCCTATCCGCTCGACCGCATCGCGATCGCCGCCGGGGTCGCCTCGGTGCAGGATGCCGCGTGGTTCTCGCGGGCCTGCGCCGCGGTCATCGCCGAGCGCGAGGCCATGACCGCGCGCCTGCAGGCTCGCGGCTTCGAGGTGCTGCCCTCGGCCGCCAACTTCGTCTTCGCGCGCCACCCGGCGCACGACGGCGCCTGGCTGCAGGCAGGGCTGCGGGCGCGCAAGGTTCTGGTGCGACACTTCACGGCGCCGCGCATCGCGCAGTTCCTGCGCATCAGCGTCGGCACGCCGGAGCAGGGCCTGGCGCTCGACGCCGCGCTCGCCGATCTGCTCGGCTGAGGCTCGGGGGCGCCCGCTCGCGCTTCGCGCCCGGTCTCCTGCCCGCGCTTCGCGCCCGGCCTCCTGCACGCGCTTCGCGCCCGGGCGCAGGACTGCGCGTCGCGCGGACGGGGGTTGGCGGAGCGCGCAGCTGCCGACCTCGCCCGGCTGCGCCGGGTTCCCTGCGGTG
>JBILUW010000089.1:0-13104 GCA_044370795.1 Burkholderiaceae bacterium | reverse complement strand
CCGTACCGAGGTGCGCAGGGTGGCCATCTTCTTCAAGGACGACATGATCGCCACCATCAAGGCCGACACGCTGCCCGAGAACGACGAGGCCATCGACCCCCTGCTGCCCGGCGCGCGCACGCGCGCCGCGGCCGCCACGCGCTGAGCTGCCCATGACAACGCTGCGCGTGGCCGTCACCGGCGCCCTCGGCCGGATGGGCCGCATGATCATCGAGGCCGTGCTCGCCTCGCCCGATGCGCGGCTCACCGGCGCACTCGATCTTCCTGGCGCCCCCGGCTTTGGCCGCGACGCCGGCGAGTTTCTCGGTCGACCCACCGGCGCGCTGGTCACCGACCGTCTCGACGAGGTGCTCGCGCAGGCCGACGTGGTCATCGACTTCACCCGCGCCGAGGCGGCGCTGCGCCACCTCGGCGCCGCGCAGGCCGCCCGCGTGCCCATGGTGATCGGCACCACCGGCTTCGACGAGGCCGGACGGGCGCGCATCGCGCAGGCCGCGCAGCAGATTCCCATCGTCGCGGCCCCCAACATGAGCGTCGGCGTCAACGCCACCCTCGAACTGCTCGCGCTCGCCGCCCGGCTGCTGTCGCAGGGCTACGACATCGAGGTGATCGAGGCGCACCACCGGCACAAGGTCGACGCCCCCTCGGGCACCGCGCTGCGGATGGGCGAAGTGATCGCCCAGGAACTCGGTCAGCGCCTCGACGACGTCGCCGTCCACGGGCGGCACGGCCACACCGGCGAGCGTCAGCCGGGCAGCATCGGCTTTTCCGTGATCCGCGGCGGCGACATCGTCGGCGACCACACCGTGCTGTTCGCCGGCGCCGGCGAGCGCATCGAGATCACCCACCGCTCGACCAGCCGCCTGGGCTACGCCGAGGGCAGCCTGCGCGCGGCGCGCTTCCTCGCGGCCGGCCGCGCGCCGGGGCTCTACGACATGCGCGACGTCCTCGGGCTGCGGGGCGCGCGCCCATGAGCCTGCTGCTCGCGCTCGACCAGGGCACCTCGAGCTCGCGCAGCATCGTCTTCGACGCCTCCGGCGCCATCGTCGCGATGGCGCAGCGCGAGTTCACGCAGCACTTCCCGCGCCCGGGCTGGGTCGAGCACGATCCGCTCGAGATCCTCGAAACCCAGATCGCCACCGCCCGCGAGGCCATGGCGCGGGCGGCGGTGCGCCCCCAGGACATCGCCGCGCTGGGCATCGCCAACCAGCGCGAGACCACCGTGGTCTGGAACCGCCGCACCGGCGAGCCCATCCACCGGGCCATCGTCTGGCAGGACCGCCGCACCGAGCCCGACTGCGCGCGCCTGCGGGCCGCGGGCCTGGAGCCCATGGTGCGCGAGCGCACCGGTCTGGTGCTCGACCCCTACTTCTCCGGCACCAAGATCGCCTGGATCCTCGACCACGTCGAGGGCGCGCGCGCGGCGGCCGAGCGCGGCGAGCTTGCGTTCGGCACCATCGACACCTGGCTGGTGTGGCACCTCACCGGCGGGCGATTGCACATCACCGACCCCAGCAACGCCGCGCGCACCTTGCTGTTCGACGTGTGCGATGGCCGCTGGGATCCCGACCTGCTGGCAGCGCTGCGCGTGCCGGCCGCCCTGCTGCCCGAGGTGGCGCCATCCAGCCATGTGGTGGGCGCCACCGACGCCGAAGTGCTGGGCGCCAGCATCCCGATCGGCGGGCTGGCCGGCGACCAGCAGGCGGCGCTGTTCGGCCAGGCCTGCTTTGCGCCCGGCATGGTCAAGAACACCTACGGCACCGGCTGCTTCATGCTGATGCACACCGGCGAGCGATTCCAGTCCTCCACGAACGGCCTGATCACCACGGCCGCCGCGCGGCGCGGCACGAACCGCGACTGCGCCCTCGAAGGCAGCGTGTTCGTCGGCGGCGCCGTGGTGCAGTGGCTGCGCGACGGGCTGGGCGCGATCCGCGCGTCGGCTGATGTCGAAGCCCTTGCGGCCAGCGTGCCCGACGCCGGCGGCGTGGTGCTGGTGCCGGCATTCACCGGGCTGGGCGCGCCCTACTGGCGGCCCGACGCGCGCGGCGCCATCCTGGGGCTCACCCGCGGCAGCACGGTGGCGCACATCGCGCGCGCAGCGCTCGAGTCCATCGCGTTCCAGAGCGCAGCACTGCTCGAGGCCATGCAGCGCGACGCCGGCAGCCCGGTGGCCGAACTGCGGGTCGATGGCGGAGCCTGCGCCAACGACCTGCTGATGCAGATCCAGTCCGACCTGCTCGGCGTGCCGGTGGTGCGGCCGCGCATCACCGAAACCACCGCGCTGGGTGCGGCCTATCTGGCCGGGCTGGCGGTCGGGGTGTGGCGCAGCCAGGACGAACTCGCCGCGCAGTGGCAGGTCGAGCGCCGCTTCGAGCCGGCGATGGCCCGGTCGCAGGCCGCCGAGCGCATGGCCGCATGGGCCTGCGCCGTGGCGCAGGCCGCGCCGGCCGGGCAGCAAGCCCCGGACTGAGCCGCGGCGCCGCTCAGCGCGGCCGACGAAAGCGCTCGCGCAGGGCCTCGCAGGGGTCGGGCCGGGGCGTTGCGGGCAAGGCAACACGCCAGTCGTAGAGCCCCAGGCCATCGGCGCCCGCCTCGCCGGTGCCCGCCGTTTCCTCGACGAACCCCACGGCAAGGGTTGTGCCGGCATGGCCCGCGGCAGCCAGAAATCGCGGCACGCCAAGATCGCGCCGGACATGGCCGTTGCCCGCGAGCAGCACGACCGGCATCCGGTGCGCAGCGGCGGCCCGGGCGAGCGCCTGCGCCATTGCGGCGTCGCGCGCCCGCTGCGCCCGGGCCATCGGGGCGAGCGCGGCCGGCGGCATCAGTCCGCAGTGGCCGTCGTCGAGCAGCCGCTGCTGCGCGCGCTCGTCTGACGGCGTCCAGCCCGGTGGCGGCTCGCCGCCGGCGCGCACGCCGCGGGCGATCGCCGCCACCTCGGCCATCGGCAGATTGGCGCCCACCAGGGGCAGTCCACGGGCCAGCGCCAGCGCGATCACAGGCTCGTAGTACGACCATGTCCAGCCGTCGAAGTCGAAGCCGCCGGCCCGGGCAAGCGCACGCGGCTCGGCGGCGCCCGTCGCGCGCGCGGCATCGAGCTCGTCCTGGCGCGAGGCGTCGAACTGCTCGAGCGCGATGGCGAAACGCGGCACAGCGGCTGCGAGCTCGCGCAGCCAGTCGAGCCGCAGCCGGTGCAGGCCGGCGTGGTCGTGGACCTCGCCCAGCGCGAGCAACGCCGGGGGCTGCGTTGCGCGCAGCGCACGCACGAGGGCAGACGGCACCGCCACACGCGGCGCGGCCGCAGCCCCCGCGGACTGGCGCAGCGCCGCGCAGCCGGCCAGCCAGGGCACACCGGCCAGGGCGGCCAGACCGGCGAGTGCGCGTCGCCTCACAGCGTGAATCGCAGCCCGGCGACCAGCGCACCAGGCACCGTGACCCGGCCGAAGGAGCGGGCGTCGTAGGTCTGGGTATCGGGCATCCGGTGCAGCTCGCGCGACAGCGTCTCCAGCCCGGGCCCGAGCAGCCGGAAGAGCGAGTCGTCGAAACGCATGACGGCTACGGGCGCGACCGGTTCGCCATCCTCGACCCACATCGTGGCAAAGCGCGTCATGCCGGTGAGCCGGGCGGCGGCGCGGTCCGACCAGTTGAGGTACCACAGGTCGCTGACGGCCACGCCCGTGCCCAGACGCGCCAGGGCGTCGTCTTCGGCCAGCACCCCCGGCGCCATGGAGAGCGCTCGCGCGGTTTCGGAGGCATCGGCGCCGGTGTCGGGCAGGCCGAACTCGCGGCCGGTGCGCGGCGAGACCAGCGACCCCACCTGACGGCCGGCCTCGACGAGTGTCAGACGCGCGGGACGCAGGAAACCGTCGGACTGGAAGCGAGGCAGCCCCGCCGATTCGATGTCGTCGCGCAGCGTGATCGCAGGGTTCAGCGCAACCTGCCCGTTGGCCAGGCGGGCGAGCGGCGAGTGACCGCTGCGCAGCGCCGAGGCCGAGAAGCCCCCCCAGTTGAGCATGCCGACCAGATCGGCCAGCGCCGCCGGCGCAAGCCACGCGCGGTACTCGCCGGGCTGAAGCACCCGCGGCGGACGGTGCAGGATCTGCGCCTCGCGCCGCGCCCGGGCGATGGCCGCCGCGAGGTCTTCGGGGCGCCAGGCGGGCGGCGCGAAGACGCGCTTGACCGCCTTGTCGCCGCCGGCCTGGATGCTGAAATCGAAGAACCAGGGGCGGCTCTCGTGCCAGTGCAGATGGCCCAGGCTGCTGGCATAGCCGCAGGCCAGCGGCCCGCCGGCGTAGAAGCCCACCAGATCGGCGGGCCCGGCCGCGGCCAGCACGGTGTCGCACAGGGCATCGGGCTCGGGCAGGTCGCCGGCGAGCAGGGTGCGCGACTGCGCGGGTTGCTCGCAGACGACGAGCCACGGATCGGGGTCGCTTCGGGCGACGTCGGCGCGCAGCATCGCGAAGGCCGATTCGAGGCGCGCGGCATCGGTGGCGGCGTCGCCGGCCAGCGTGAGCGTGGCGCCCGCCTGCCGGCCGTCGCGCAGCAGGCGCAGCTCGAGGCTCGCCTTCTCGACGCTGCCGGCCTGCCGGATGCGGCCGCGGTTGAAGCGCACGAAGTCGGCGTGCTCGGCGCGCAGCCAGCCGGTGGCGATCTCGCCAGGGCGCGCCGCCTCGCGCACGCGCTCGAGCACGGCGGCGTGACGATCGATCAGCGCGCCGGCGTCGGCGCGGGCGGCGCAGCCGCTCACGCGTCGGCTCCGAAGACGTCGACGTCGTCGAACAGGCACCACGGCGCGGCGTGACCCACGCGCACCACCTGGCCCGGCTCACCCTTGCCGCAATAGGGCGTGCCCAGCCGCTGCGCCTCGTCGGCCGCGCCGACCGCCGCCAGGCTGCGCCAGAAGGTGGCCGACACGCCCCGGTAGTTGGGATTGCGCACGACCGCGCCGAGCTCGCCGTTCTCGATCAGCTGGCCCCACTCGCAGCCGAACTGGAACTTGTTGCGCGAGTCATCGATCGACCACGACACGTTGGTGCGCATCAGCACGCCGCGTTCGGTGGCGCGGATCATGTTGGCGAGGCTGGCGGCGCCCGGCTCGACGTTGATGTTGGCCATGCGGTCGATGGGCGGCCGGTGCCAGCCGCTGGCGCGCGCATTGGCGGTGGCCTCGAGCGCATGGCCGGCCGCGGCGGCGCGAGCCACCGACAGCGCCGAGCCCAGCGGCCGACGCAGCACGCCCTTTTCGATCAGCATGACGCGCCGGGCGGGCGCGCCTTCGTCGTCGGCGCCGTAGCTGGCGAACTCGCCGGGCACGCCCGGATCGAAGCTCACGTCGAGCAGCGGCGAGCCGTAGCGGTAGCTGCCGAACATGTCGAGCGTGACGAAACTCGTGCCGGCGAAGTTGCGCTCGTCGCCGAGGATGCGGTCGAGCTCGAGCGGATGGCCGATCGACTCGTGGATCTGCAGCATCATCTGGTCGGGCGCCAGCAGCAGCGAGCGGCGATCCGACGGGCAGTTGGGCGCGGCAAGCAGCTGCAGCGCCTCCTCGCCGATGCGCACGCCGCCACCGACCAGACCCGAGCGGGCGATGACGTCGGCACCACCCTGCATGCACCAGCCGTTGTACTGGCCGCCCAGCGTGCGGGTCTGGGAGACACCGTCGCGGGCGGCGGTGGCCTCGAGGTTGGGCTCGACGAAGGCGAACGACTGATCGGCGACCGGCTCGCCATCGACGAACAGCCGCTGGACGGTGTCGATCAGGCGCAGCGAAGCCGCCCAGTGGACGATGCGCTCGTCGCGTCGCAACGCGTTCGACTCGCGCACCAGCATGGCGAGCAGATCGCCGCGAGGCGGCAGGGGCGCGCCGGCGTCGGTGGCCCAGCGCAGGCCATGGGCGGCCGGCCGCGGCAGCTCGACACCATCGAACAGCCCGGCGCGGCCCACCCGCTGCGCCCAGGCGAGCGCGCGATCGGCAGCGGCCTGCAGCCCGGCCGCGGAGAGGTCGGCGCTTGCCGCGTAACCCACGCCGCCCTCGTGCCAGGCCGTGACCATCGCGCCGGCATCGAGCACGGTGGCGTCGGGCTGGACGACACCGCGCAGCACCTGCAGATGCCTCGCGCGCTCGGCGACCATCCGCACGGAAAAGGTTGCGCCGCGCGGCCCGCGCAGGGCCGGCACCGATCGGGGAAGCTCGTCGATCATGGCGGCAGTTTAGCGCCCGGCCCGGCCTGGGCGGGCTGCGGCCGGCGCAGCGCGTCGATGGCCTCGCACAGCCGACCGAGCGCCTCGGGCAGTCGGGGTCCGGGCCGCACCAGCGCGGCCTCGGCGCGCAGCAGCGCCAGACGGCCCGCCGGCGCGAGCAGGCCGAGCGTGCGCCATGGATGAGGATCGGTCGCCGGCTCGACCAGCACGACGGCGGCCGGCGAGCGCGCGAGCACCGCCTCGACCCCCACGACCGGCGCGACCGCCGCCGCCTGTGCGAACACGCTTTGCGCCCCGCAAAGCCGCAGCGCCTCGGCCGCAGGATCGCGATCGCTCAACGTGATCAGCGGACGCGACGACACCTGCAGGAAGACCGGCACGTTCGCCGCGCCGCGGTAGCGCTCGGCCAGCGCCGCCATCGCCTCGCCCCAGGCGCGCGCCACCGCCAGGCCCTGTGCGGGATCGGGCGCGAGCAAAGCCAGCCGTGCGGCAGCCTGCGGCAGATCGGCCAGGCCCCGCGGCTGGCTCACATAGACGGCCAGCCCCAGCGCCTCGAGCCGCGCCAGCCCTTCGGGGCGCAGCCCCGCGCCCCAGACGATCACGACGTCGGGACGCAGTGCGGCCAGCGCCTCCCGGTCGGGGCTGGGCCAGGCGCTCACGCGCGGCAGCATCCGCACCGCCGCAGGCTCGTCGCTGTTGGGATCGACCGCCACCACACGCGGCAGCCCGCCCAGCGCCGCCAGCCACTCGGTGGCATGCGGCGCGAGTGACACGATGCGTGGCGCGCGAGCGGCCGGCAGGCGCACGCTGCGCCCCCAGTCATCGACGATCACCCGGGGCGCAGTGACGTCGGCAGCGGCGCGCGCATGCGGCGCCGCGCACGCGAGCATCACCACGACACCGGCCAGCCCCAGGCTCGCGGCAGCGGGCGCCCAGGCCCCCGCACGCCGGCGCAGCCGGGGGCGGGCGGCGAACCTCAGGGCGCGGGCGGCGAACCTCAGGGCGCGCGCTCGCTGAAGCGCAGACCGATCCACAGCGTGCGGCCCGGCATCGCGTAGCCGGCCGCCGTCTCGTAGGCCCGATCGCCGAGATTGGCCGCGCGGGCAAACAGTTCCCAGGCCGGCGCGAAACGCCAGCCCACCGTCAGATCGACGATGCCGTAACCGGCCATGGGCTGGCCCCGGGTATCGACCCGGTCGCCCTGGCCGATGAGCTGAGCACCCGCCCGCCAGGGCCCCTGTTGCCAGTCGGCGCCGAGCACGCCGAACACGCGGGCGCGACGCGCGAGTCGCTGAGCTGGCGTGCCGTCGTCGCGCTCGCCGGCCGCGTCCTGGACGGTCGCGGCGGCGCGCCAGCGCAGGCCGGCCCAGACGCGCTGGCCCTCCGCGGTGACGCCCTGGACACGCGCGCGGGCAAGGTTGCGCGGCACGAAGCGTTCGTCGAGTTCGATCGCATCGCGGATGCGGTTGTCAAACGCGATCAGGCGCAGCACCGCGTCACCGGCGCCGCGATGTTCGAGCGCCACCTCGCCGCCCTCGCCACGTTCGGCGCGCAGCGCCGGATTCGCGCCGTAGGGGCTGAACAGATCGTCGAAGGTCGGTGCGCGAAACGAGGTTGCCCACGAGGCCCGCAGCCGCCAGGCGGGCGCGAAGTTCCAGCCCCAGCCGAGCGCGGCGGTCGACTCCGCCCCGAAACCGTCGATGCGGTCGTTGCGGGCCTGCAGGCGCAGCCGGTGATCGCCGACGGTCGCCTCCCAGGCCGCAAAGGTGGCCAGCGTGCCGCGCTGCGTGCTCCGGTAGGCGTTCGACCCACCGCTCACGCCCGGACCGGCGATGCGCTGGTCGAGATGCTCGACACCGAACTCGAGCCGGCCGGCGCTCAGCGCGAGGGCGTTGAGCCACAGCAGCGAGCGCGACTCGGTCGACGGCGCGAAGTCGAAGGCGAGATAGCGGTAGTCGATGCCGGTCTGGCCGGCGCGCACCTCGGTGGTCCAGCGCTCGCCCAGCCGACCCCGGGCCGAAACGGCGAGCGCGGTGGTGCGGTACGACAGGCGCGCGCTCGCCGGGGTCGAGAAGGCGTCGTCGTAGGCCGCGCGACCCTCGCTGCCCAGCACCGACGCCGCGAGCTGCCAGCCGCTGTCGAGCCGGTGCGCCAGACTCGCGCTGGCCGCGAGCCGACGGTAGCCGTCGCGATCGGTCTGGGCATTGGGCGACCCGGGGCGGGTGGCGTCGAACCCGTCGCTGCGTTCCCCCGACACCGAAGCCGTGAGACGCGTGCGCCCGTCGGCCCCGGATCGCGATAGTGCAGCCTGCCACTGCGCGCTGCCCTGGGTGCCGATCGCCAGCTGCGCGCTGGTCGCCTGGCCCGCTCCGCCGCGGGTGAAGATCTGGATCACGCCACCCATCGCCGCCGACCCGTAAAGGGCCGACGCCGGCCCGCGCACGATCTCGATGCGCTCGATGGCGGCAAGCGGCAGATACTCGAGATTGGCGCCGCCGCCGGTCGGGTTCTCGAGCCGCACGCCATCGACCAGGATCACGGTCTGGGCGGTCTTGGTCCCGCGCACGAACAGCCCCGAGACCGCGGCCGGGCCGCCGTTCTGCGAGATCTCGACCCCGCCGCGGGCCCGCAGCAGTTCGGTGACAGATGTGGCTCCCGAGCGGGCGATCTCGGCGGCGTCGATCACGCGCACGTCGACGAGCATCTCGTCGAGCACCCGCTCGCCGCGGGTTGCGGTGACAACGACCTCGGGCAGGGTCTGGGCTGCAAGGGGCGCGGTGGCGCACGCCAAGGCGAGCGCGCCACTGCGCAGTGTCCGGAAGGGGCGCCGGCTCTGCGACATGATGAGGACTCCCGCGCCGCGCGGCTTTCATGGGCCGGCACGACGCAGCGGGTCGCTGCCCACCGCAGCGACACGTTGACGACATGAAGGCGCGGCCGGGCCGCGCCTTCCCCCTTTCGGCCGGTATCCGGGCTCACAGGACCGAGCGGACCGCCTTCCCAGGACCAACGCTCAACGCGTGGATCGCCAGTGGCCGAGGACCGCCCGCATCCGGCCCGAAAGCCGGATGCGCCTGCTTACCGTTGCGGGGGCAGCACAGGTTGGCCGGTGGCGCGCGCGGCGCCACGATGGCTCCCTGTTTCCCGTTTAACCGGATCCGACGAACGAGGATCCGGCACCGAAAGCCAGACCAGTATAGCCCCGGGGGCTCGGGCTGCACCGCTGCCGCGTCTCGCGGACGGGCCCGGCGGCTCGCAGCGGGGTCAGCGCAGTTCGGCGAGCGCCTCGAGCACCAGCCCGGGCGTGAGCAACTCGGGCAGCACCCGCGGCTGCGGCTTGCCCGGCGCGAACAGCAGGTAGAGCGGCACGCCGTTGCGGCCGTGGCGGGCAAGCTCGTCGGCAATGACCGGATCGCGCTGCGTCCAGTCGGCGCGCAGCAGCAGCACGCCGGCGCGCGCAAACGCCTCGCGCACCGACTCGCGCTCGAGCGCCAGGCGCTTGTTCGCCTGGCAACTCACGCACCAGGCGGCGGTGAAATCGACGAACACGGGCTGACCGCGCGCAAGAGCCTGCTCCACCCGGGCGCGGCTCCAATCCTGCCAGCCGGTGGCCGGCTGGTCGCCCGCCACCGGCCTGGGATCAGGCACGGTCGACGCCTTGAGCGGCACGTCATCGAGCGGCGCGTAGGCCACCCACAGCCCGGATGCAAGTGCCGCGACGGCGAGCAGCGCCGCCGCCACGCCACGCGCGCCGACGATGCCCAGAGGCAGGAAGCGCCCGTAGATCCAGGCCGCGAGCGCGACCAGCACGGCACCCATCGTCAGGCCAAGCACCGCATCGATGCCCGCCTGCTGCCCGAGCACCCAGGCCAGCCAGGCGGCGCTGGCGAGCATGGGAAAGGTCATGAACTGGCGCAGGCTCTCCATCCAGCGGCCGGGACGCGGCAGCCGCGCGATCAGGGCCGGCAGACAACCCAGCACGAGGTAAGGCAGCGCCATGCCGGCGGCGATCGCGGCAAACACTGCCAGCACCACCGCAGCCGGCTTGTCGAGCGTGTAGCCTAGCGCCGACCCCATGAAAGGCGCGGTGCAGGGCGTGGCCACCAGCACAGCCAGGGCGCCCGAGCCGAAGGCCGCGCCCAGGCCGCCTGCGCCGCCCTCGCGGGCCTGGCCGGCCAGCCGGGCGTCACGGTCGCCCAGGCGCGTGAGCGCGGTGCCGATCTCGAACACCCCGGCGAAATTCGCGGCGAGCACGACGAACAGCAGCGCCAGCGCGACCACGAAGGCCGGCGACTGCAGCTGAAAGCCCCAGCCCGCGGCCTGCCCGGCCGCGCGCAGCGCAAGCAGCAGCCCGCCGAGCAACAGGAAGGTGGCGAGCACGCCGGCCGCGAAGGCGAAGGCGCCCAGACGCGCCTGCGCGGGACTGCGGCCGGCAAATCCCATCACCTTGAGGCCGACCACCGGAAACACGCACGGCATCAGGTTGAGGATCAGGCCGCCGATCGCGCCGAAGACCAGCGCGAGGGCCAGCGAACCCGGGCCGTTCGCCGCTCCGGACGCCCCCCCGGCAGCCTCCCCGGCGCGGCGGGCCGCGCCGAGCAACCCGCTTGCGCCCGTGGCGGCATCGGCAAGCAGCTGACGCCCGACGGCGCTGGCGATGCGCTCGCCGGGTTCACGCACGGGCCCGCCCGCACGCGCCACCAGCTCGGTCACCCGATCGTCGAGCCGCAGCACGCCCAGCGCGCGGCCGCCGCCCAGCGTGGCCAGCCAGGCCGCGCCCTCGACCCCATCGGCCAGCGGCATCGACAGCCGCAGCCGCCCGGCCTGCGGCCCCGCGCCGAGGCGGTCGAGCTCCTGCGGCGCGGCTGCTGCCAGCCGCCCTGACTCGTAGGGGAAGAACTCGGCCCGCCGGGCGCCCTCGTCGGGCAGCAGCAGCATCAGGCGCCCGTCGCTCACCGCCGCGTCAACCGTCGGGCCGGGCCGTGGCAGCGCCGCCAGCGTGGCGTCGATGGCCGCGCGGTGCGCGGCAGCGGGGGGCTCGCCAGCGGCAAGGACCGGCAGACGCAGGCGCAAGCTGGCCTCGCCCGGGATGCAGACATCCTTGCAGACCAGCCAGCTGGCCTGCGCCAGCAGCTCGACGGTGCCGGGGGCGAGCCGCTCGGGCACGGTCAGCCGGACCGGCAGCAGCACCTCGCCCTCGTAGCCGTAATTGGCGAGCGGGCCGATCAGCAGGCGCACCGGTGCCGGCCAGCGGATCTCGCCCGCCCGCCAGCCCTCGGGCAGCGTCCAGTCGAGACGCGTGGGCAGACCCGAGTCGCCGGGATTGCGCCAGTAGGAGTGCCAGTGGGGATCGTGCCGGATGCGAAGCGCCGCCTCGAGGGGCCGGCCCGGCACCACCGCCGCATCGCGGGCGACCAGCTCGACCTCGACGGCATCGACGCGCTGCGGCGCCGCGCCCGCAAGCGGCGGGGCGATCAGGGCAACGCTCAGGAGCACGGCGAGCAGCAGCCGCGCGAGCGACCCCTGCCAGTGCGGCAGGCGGGGGCGTGTTTGCTCTCGGAGAATGCTCACGCGCCGATGCTACCGCATGCGCTGCGGCAAACCCCGCGGCTTGACCCCCCCGGTGCCGCCTGCCTACCATGACCGCATGGACCTGGAACTCGAACGCCTCGAGCAGCAACTGGGCCGCCTGATCGCAGCAGCGCGCAGGCTGGCCGACGAGAACGCCGCGCTGAAGCGCGACCTGGCCGCAGCACTCGAGCACGGACAGCGCCTCGAGAACCGCATGGACGAAGCGCGGGACCGGGTGCGCAGCGCGCTGGCCAGGCTGCCCGCCGATGCGCCCGATCCGGCGCACGATTGAGAGGCTCTGAGTTCGTCATGGAAAAGATCGATGTGCGCATCTTCGACCGCGACTATCGCCTCGCGGTGGGCCCCGACGAGAAGGCCGGGCTGATCGCGGCCGCCGCGCTCGTCGACGAGACCATGCGCAGCGTTCGCGACGAAAACCGCCTGACCCAGCTCGATCGCATCGCCGTGGGGGCCGCGCTGCGTCTGGCCGAGGCCCTGATCGCGACGCGGCAGGGCCTCGACCCCGCCGTCCCCGCAGCATTGCCGGCACCCGACGCCGCGCGTCGGGTGCGCGCGCTCGCCCAGGCTGTCGAGGACGAACTCAAGCGCCAGGACTCGCTCTTCTGAGCGGGCGCTCGCGGGGGGCGTGCGGCGCCCGCGAGCGCGGGCTCAGGGGCTACAATCCGTCCTGCCCTGCAGTGTTCGACCAGGCCTTACATTCCTTGAACCAATGTGTTGTACCAGGCCGCGGCGAATGGCGCGTCGCTGTTGTGATCGTCCCCCGTCGGACGAACCTGATGTGACGCCCGCTGCGGCCGACCTGAGCCTCATGGTTCAGGATGCCGGCCTGACGGCACAGGCGGGGCGCTTTTCTTTCTGTCGGCTGCGTGCAGACGCAGCCGGCGGCTGGCGGCCGGCGGGCTCGTGAACTTCTGGCTCATGAAGTCCGAGCCCCACGAGTGCTCGATCGACGACGCACTCGCCGCCCCGCATGGCACGGTTGCCTGGACCGGCGTGCGCAACTATCAGGCGCGCAATTTCATGCGCGACGCCATGGCCATCGGCGATGGCGTGCTCTTCAGCCATTCGGGCTGCGAGCATCCGGGCATCGTGGGCATCGCGCGCATCGCCTCCGACTGCCGGCCCGACCCCACGCAGTTCGATGCCGCGTCTCCCTACCACGACCCGCGCTCCTCGCCGCAGGCGCCGCGCTGGCTGCTGCGCGACGTGCAGGCCCTGCGGCGCACCCGGTTGCTGTCGCTCACCGAGATGCGCGAGCACCCGGGGCTTGCCGGCATGACGGTGCTGCGCAAGGGCAACCGCCTCTCGATCACG
>JBILUW010000334.1:0-3650 GCA_044370795.1 Burkholderiaceae bacterium | reverse complement strand
CGGGCGACGCCGCTCGCGCGTCGCCCGGCCCCGGCGCCGACCCGGCCGCGGCCGCCCGACCGCTACGCCTGCTGATCGCCGGCGACTCGGCTGCCGCCGGGGTGGGCGTGGAGCGGATCGACGAGGCGATGGCGGGCTGGCTGCCCGGGCTGCTTGCCGCGCGCCTGGACCGTCCGGTAGCCTGGCGCCTGATCGCCGCCAACGGGCTGGACGCGCGCGGCCTGCTGCCGCGGCTCGTCGATGCGCCCGTCGGGCTCGACCTCGCGCTGATCGCGGTCGGCGTCAACGACGCCACCGGTCGCCGCGCGCCCGCGCGCTGGATCGACGATCTCGCGAAGGTGCGCGACGCGCTGCGCAGGCATTCGCCGGGGGTGCGTCTGCTGTGGTCGGGCCTGCCGCCGATGCACGCGTTTCCGGCCCTGCCGCGGCCGTTGCGCAATTATCTGGGCGGGCGCGCCCGGCGGCTCGATGCGGCGCTCGAGGCCTGGGTAGCCGGCGACCCGTCGATGCGCCACCTGCCGCTGCCCGATCTGCGCGGCGATGGCATGATGGCGACCGACGGTTTCCATCCGGGACCGGCGGGTCATCGGCTCTGGGGCGAGTTGCTCGCCCCCGCCGCCGAAGCGCTCGCCGGGCTCCCCGAGGTGCCGTGAACCCCTCCGGCACGCCTGCTCGACACGCCATGTCCGTCGAATCCCGGTCTCCCGCCACCACCTCGCGCGCCACCACCCCCGGCGCCGCGCGCGCCACCCCGCCCGCACCGCGTGCCCCGGGCCGCGCGAGCTGGCTGCTGTCGGCCTTCTACCCGCTGCTGCCCCTGATCGGGGTGGCCGGCCACGCGCTGTCCGGCCACGAGCTCGCCCTCGGTCTGCCGCTGCTGCTGAGCTACGGCCTGATGCCGATCGCCGACGCCCTGATCGGCGAGGACCGTCGCTCACACCCGGAAGCTGAACTGGCCGCGCTGCAACACGACCCCTGCTATCGCTGGCTGACCTGGATCGCGGTGCCCATGCACCTCATCGCGCTGCTCGGCTGTGCCTGGTGGGCGGGCACCCAGCCGCTGTCGGCGGGCGGCCTGCTGCTGCTGGCGGTGGTCGCCGGGATCGGCAGCGGTCTGGGTCTGAACACCGGCCACGAGCTCGGCCATCGGCGTGGCCGGCTCGAGCAATGGCTGGCGCGCGCGGTCCTGGCGCTGCCCTTCTATGGCCACTTCACCGTCGAGCACGGCCGCGGCCATCACCGCTGGGTGGCCACGCCGCACGATCACGCCAGCGCCCGCATGGGCGAGAACATCTACCGCTTCGCGCTGCGCGAGATGCCCGGCGGCGTGCACCGCGCCTGGCAGCTCGAGCGCGAGCGGCTCGCGCAGGCCGGCAGGCGCGCCTGGTCGCCGGCCAACACGCTGCTGCATTCATGGGCCCTGAGCGCCGCGCTGCAGGGCGCGCTGGTGCTTGCCTTCGGCTGGCCGATGCTCGGTTTCCTGGCGGTGCACAACCTCGTCGCGTGGTGGCAGCTCACCTGCGCCAACTACGTCGAACACTACGGGCTGCTGCGCGAACGCGGCTCCGACGGCCGCTGGGAGCCGCCGCAGCCGCATCACGCCTGGAATGCCGATCACCGGATCAGCAACCGGGTGCTGTTCAACCTGCAGCGCCACTCCGACCACCACGCCCATCCGTCGCGTCGCTACCAGGCGCTGCGCAGCCTGCCCGGCGTTCCTCGCCTGCCCAGCGGCTACTTCGGCATGTTCCCGCTTGCCTGCGTGCCGCCGCTGTGGTTTCGCGTGATGGACCCCCGGCTGCTGGCGCTGCCCCACGTGGCGGGCGATCTCGCCCGCGTCAACCGTGGCTTGGCGAGCCTCGCCCCGGCTCCGGGCGGGCCCGGGAGCCACCCGCCTGCCGGCTGATCTCGCCGAGCTTCCGCGCCGCCCTCGACTGCCCGGTCCGTTCCTGCCCGGCCCGTTCCTGCCCGGCCCGCGCCGAGCGCGCGGCCTTCACGCGTTCGATCGCGGCGGCAAGGGTCATGGTGTCGATCGGCTTGGCGAGCCACTCGTCGAATCCGGCCGCCCGGCAGAGCGCCCGGCTGGGCGCCGGATCCTCACCGGTCAGGGCGATCAGCGGCAGCCGGCCGCGCTCGCCGGGCAGCGCGCGCAGCGCTCGTGCCAGCGCGAGCCCGTCCATCTCGGGCATCTGCAGATCGCTCACCACCAGATCCCAGTCCTCCGCGATCGCCCGCTGCAGCGCCTGACGGCCGTCGCGAGCGGTCGCGCAGACATGGCCCAGATCCACCAGCGCGGCCTCGGCCAGAACCCTGCCCACCGCGCTGTCGTCGACCACCAGCACCCGCAGGGCATCGGCCTGATGGGCATTCGGATGTTCGCTGTCGTGCGCCTGGATCGGCATCGGGTTCTCCCGGCGCGCCCCTGTCCTCGGCGGAGCGCGCGCTCGCAACCATTGTGAGCGGCGGGCGAGGCCCGGAATTGCGCCTGCGCAGATCTGTGCCGATGGCGGCGCTAAGATCGGGCGATGAGACCTGCCGCCCCCAGCCTGCCCCTGCCCGCGTCGTCCGACGGCCGCCCGCGCAACGACTGGCGCACCCTCGGTGCGCTCCTGCCCTACCTCTGGGAGCACCGCGCGCGGGTGCTGCTCGCGCTCGCCTGCCTGCTAGGCGCCAAGGCAGCCACCGTCGGCGTGCCCGTGCTGCTCAAGGGGATCGTCGACAGCCTGACGCCCGTCTCGGGCGCGCAGGCGGCGCTCGCCGTGCCGATGGCCCTGGTGCTCGCCTACGGGGCGCTGCGCCTGTCGACCACGGTCTTCACCGAACTGCGCGAGCTGGTGTTCGCGCGGGTCACCGAGCACGCCGTGCGGCGCGTGGCCCTGCAGGTCTTCGAGCACCTGCACGCGCTGTCGCTGCGCTTCCATCTCGAGCGCCAGACCGGCGGCCTCACCCGTGACATCGAGCGCGGCTCGCGGGCCATCTCGTCGCTGGTCGGCTACACCCTCTACAGCATCCTGCCCACCGCGGTCGAGATCACGCTCGTGCTCGGCTACCTGTTCCTCAACTACGAGATCTGGTTCACCGCAATCACGCTGGGCGCGCTGCTCACCTACGTCGTGTTCACGGTCAGTGTCACCGAGTGGCGCACGCAGTTTCGCCGCACGATGAACGAGCTCGACTCGCGCGCCAGCACCCGGGCGATCGACTCGCTGCTCAACTTCGAGACCGTCAAGTACTTCGGCAACGAGGCCTGGGAGTCGCGCCGCTACGACGAGACGCTGCGCCGCTACGAGCAGGCCAAGCTCAAGAGCCAGTCGACGCTGTCGCTGCTGAACACCGGGCAGTCGCTGATCATCGCGGTCGCGGTCACGCTGATGGTGTGGCGCGCCACCGTCGGCGTGGCCGAGGGCCGCATGACGCTGGGCGATCTGGTCCTGGTCAACGCCTTCATGATCCAGCTCTACGTGCCGCTCAACTTCCTCGGCGTGCTCTATCGCGAGATCAAGCAGTCGCTCACCGATCTCGACCGCATGTTCGCCCTGCTGCAGGCCCGCCGCGAGGTTGCCGATGCGCCGGGCGCGCCGGCGCTGCGCGCGGGGCCCGGGCCGCGCGTGACCTTCGAGCGCGTGTCGTTCGGCTACGACGAGCGCCGG
>JBILUW010000088.1:0-13194 GCA_044370795.1 Burkholderiaceae bacterium | reverse complement strand
TGTGGGCCTCGTGGTGCGTGTCCTGCAGGCAGGAGCATCCGCTGCTGGTCGAGCTCGGCAAGTCCGGCGTGGTGCCGATCTACGGCCTCAACTACAAGGATCAGCGGGACGCGGCCCTCAAGTGGCTGGACGAGTTCGGTAATCCCTATCAGGCGTCGCTGGTCGACGCGGACGGGCGGGTCGGCATCGACTACGGGGTCTATGGCGTCCCCGAGACCTTCGTCATCGACCGCAACGGCGTGATCCGCTACAAGCAGATCGGCCCGATCACGCCGGCTGCCCTGCGGGACAAGATCCTCCCTCTGGTCCGGGAGCTCCAGGGATGAGGGGCATAGCGACATGGATGTCCGGATTTCTGCTCCTGGTCGCTGCCGGCCTTGCCGGGGCACAGGCGCCGGAGCCCGCCGAGCAGGCGCTGGAGCAACGCCTCATGACGCTTTCGGCGGAGTTGCGCTGCCTGGTGTGCCAGAACCAGTCGCTGGCCGATTCGCACGCCGAGCTGGCGGTGGACCTCAAGAACCAGGTGCGCGACATGATGCGTGCCGGCCGCAGCGACGAGGAGATCAAGGACTATCTCACCCAGCGCTACGGTGACTTCGTGCTGTACCGGCCCCCGGTCAGGCGCAGCACCTGGCTGTTGTGGGCAGGGCCGTTCGTGCTTCTCGTCGGCGGTCTGGTGGTGCTGCAACGCACGCTCCGGCGCCGCAACGCGGAGAGCGCCAGGAGCGCCACCCTGCCCGTGGACGAGGCGGCGCGCGAGCGCGCGCGAGCGCTGCTCACGGATGAGGACAAACCGTGATGCAGGCGTGGCGGTGCACCTCGTGCAGCGCGGCGACGCGGAAGCATCCGCCGGAATGGAGCAATGGGGAGTGAGCATGGCTGATCACGACGACGCCCGCAGTTTCTGGGACGGCCGCTTCGACACCGAGGAATACATCTTCGGGCTCGAGCCCAACGTCTTCCTGGAGAGGGAGGCCCAGCGCATACCCGCGGGCAGCGAAGTCCTGGACGTGGCCTGCGGAGAAGGTCGCAACGCCGTGTGGCTGGCGCGGCAGGGCCACCGGGTCAGCGGCCTGGACATCTCGCCCTTCGCTCTGGCCAAGGCAGCCCGGCTGGCCGAGGCGCACGGCGTGTCTCCCGTGCTGCGCCAGTGCGATGTGCGCGACTGGACCTGGGAGCCGGCGGCCTACGACGCCATCGTCTGCATCTTCATCCAGTTTGCCGCGCCCGCCGAACGGCAACGCCTGTTCGAGGGCTTTCTCACCGCCTTGCGTCCCGGCGGGCTGGTGCTGCTGCATGGCTACACCCCGCGCCAGCTGGAGTACCGCACCGGCGGACCCGGTGACATCGCCCACCTCTACACGGCGGATCTTCTGCGCGAGGGGTTCGCGGGCTTCGACCTGCTGCGGCTCGAGGAGTACGAGGCAGAGCTCGCAGAGGGCAGCAAGCACGTCGGCCGCTCAGCCTTGATCGACCTCGTGGCGCGCAAGCGCGGTTGAGGCTGGCTGGCAGAGTCAGGCCAGCAGACCGGGCAGCTGATCCAGCCGGTGCAGCACGCCGGTTGGTGCTACGCCGAGCTGGTCCGCCGCCATGCCGGCGCGGTTGATCCAGAAGGTGCGGAAGCCGAACGCGGTGGCGCCGGCGATATCCCAGAAATTCGACGACACGAAGGCGACGTCCGCGACGCTCACCTCCAGCCGGTCCACCGCCGACTGATAGACGCTCGGGTGCGGCTTGAAGACGCGCCGCGGGTGGACGCTCAGAACGGCCTCGAAGTGATGTTCCAGGCCCGCATTGCGGACCACGTCGTCCAGCATGGACGGCGAGCCGTTGGACAGGATGGCCAGGCTGCGGCCGGCGAGTGCCGTCAGGGCGCCCGGCACCTCCGGATAGGGGCTCAGACGTCGATAGGCCGCCATCAGCGCAGCGCTGCCCTCGGCATCCAGAGCCAGACCGAGGGCGGCGCAGGCATGCCGCAGCGCATCCTCGGTGACCTGATCGAAGGGCGCGTAGCGATCCATCAGGCTGCGCAGCCAGCTGTACTCCAGCTGCTTCTGGCGCCACCGGCGGGACACCTCGGCGCCGCGCCCAGGGAACAGGCGCTCGCATTCGGCGAGCACCGACTGGACATCGAACAGGGTGCCATAGGCATCGAACACCACGGCCTTCATTCGGTTCCCCCCTTGAGATTCGCAGGCACCGCGCGGTGCAGGTGCTTCGGCAGCGGCAGGTCGAGGTTTTCCATGATGCTGACGAATTCCTCACGCGACTTGCCGGCCAGACGGGGGTTGGTCGCCTTTTCCTCGCCGATGGTCGAGACCCGGCGACCGCGGTAATCGTGCCCCGGGTACACCAGGGTGTCCTCGGGCAGCGCGAACAGCCGCGTGGTGATGCTTTCGTACAGGGCGATGGCGCTGCCATTCTGGAAGTCGGTCCGCCCGCATCCTCCTATCAGCAGCGTGTCCCCGGTGAGCACCCGGTCGCGCCACAGGAAACACACCCCGCCGGGCGTATGGCCGGGGGTCGCGATCACATGCAGCACCTCGTGGCCGAAGACGACGTCGTCGCCATCGTCGAGCAGGCGGTCGAAACCTTCCGCGCCGCAGTGGCGGCTCACCGCCGTCCTGGCGCCGGTGCGCGTCCGCAGGGCGCGCGCGCCGGTGATGTGGTCGGCGTGGACGTGCGTTTCCACGATCCACTGCAGCCGCAGCGACAGCGATGCCACCAGGGCGAGGTCGCGCTCGACCTGCTCGCGCACCGGGTCCACCAGCACGGCCGCGCCAGTGGCGGGGTCCGCGATCAGGTAGCTGAAGGTGGATGATTCCGGATCGAAAAGCTGGCGGAACATGTGATCACCTGGGCTTGCGCACCGAAAAGGCGCCGCGCAGCTGGCCGGGCGCATAGCCCACCGCACGGTCCTGGGGGTAGTCGGCCGCCAGGCGTTCACGGATGGCGGGGGCCATGGACTCGGTCGCGCCGTGACAGCCAAGACACATCGGTTGTACCGGGATCGCCTTCATGTAGCGGAAGCTGCGTCCGGCCGGCTCGGTGACGAGCTCGGCGTGCTCCAGCGTCTCGGGCTTCTCGCCGGCCGAGAGTCGCCGTTCGAAATCCTGCAGCACCGCCTGTTCCCAGGCGTCGGGCTGGCCGAGCAGGGGGTTGCGGGTCCTGAGGCTCACGCGCGCCACGCGGACGCCGATGGCCGACTCCGGCCCGCCGGTGGAGAGTTCCTTCTTCAGCGCGGCGCCGAGCTGGGAGCCGAGCTGGCCGGCGAGGCTGCGTGATTCCGCCAGGGCGGCGTCGAAATCGGCATCCGCGCGGGCGGAGCCGGACGCGAACATCGCGCTGGACAGCAGCAGGGTGGCAAGGGTCCGGATCATGTTGGTGACCTCGCTGAGAGTGAGTCGGGGATTGTAGTACTCACTGCCGTACCGGTTGAAAAGCCGTGGCGGGGCCCCATCTGCCGCTCCAGACAGATCCATATCCGGGGGAAACATGCGCTTCGACAAGCTCACCACCAAGTTCCAGCAGGCCCTGGCTGACGCCCAGAGCCTCGCGGTCGGCCGCGACAGCGGCTATATCGAGCCGCAGCACCTGCTGCTCGCCCTGCTGCAGCAGGACGACGGCTCCTCGGCCTCGATCCTGCAGCGCGCCGGGGTCAACGTGCCGGCCCTGGCGGCGGCGGTGCGCGCCGCGGCGGAGCGCCTGCCCAAGGTCGAGGGCGCGGGCGGCGAGGTCAACGTGTCCCGCGATCTCGCCGGCCTGCTCAATCTGACCGACAAGGAGGCCCAGAAGCGGGGTGACCAGTTCATCGCCTCGGAGTTGTTCCTGCTTGCGCTTGCCGACGACAAGGGCGAGACCGGGCGCCTGCTCAAGCAGCATGGTGGCAGCCGCGCCGCGATAGAGCAGGCAGTGGCCGCGGTGCGGGGCGGCGAATCGGTCCAGAGCCAGGAGGCCGAGGGCAGCCGCGAGGCGCTCAAGAAATACACCCTGGACCTGACCGAGCGCGCCCGTCTGGGCAAGCTCGACCCCGTCATCGGACGCGACGACGAGATCCGGCGCGTCATCCAGATCCTGCAGCGGCGCACCAAGAACAATCCGGTTCTGATCGGAGAGCCCGGTGTGGGCAAGACCGCCATCGTCGAGGGCCTGGCACAGCGCATCGTCAACGGCGAGGTGCCCGAGTCGCTCAAGGACAAGCGGGTGCTGGTGCTGGATATGGCGTCACTGCTGGCGGGCGCCAAGTACCGCGGCGAGTTCGAGGAACGCCTGAAGGCGGTGCTCAAGGAGGTCGCGCAGGACGAAGGCCAGACCATCGTCTTCATCGACGAGATCCACACGATGGTGGGCGCCGGCAAGGCCGAGGGCGCGATCGACGCCGGCAACATGCTCAAGCCGGCGCTCGCGCGCGGCGAGCTGCACTGCATCGGCGCCACCACGCTCGACGAATACCGCAAGCACGTCGAGAAGGACGCCGCGCTCGAGCGTCGCTTCCAGAAGGTGCTGGTCGGCGAGCCCAGTGTCGAGGCGACCATCGCGATCCTGCGCGGTCTGCAGGAGCGCTACGAACTGCACCATGGCATCGACATCACCGACCCGGCGATCGTCGCCGCCGCCGAGCTCTCGCATCGCTACATCACCGACCGCTTCCTGCCCGACAAGGCGATCGACCTCATCGACGAGGCCGCGGCCCGGATCAAGATGGAGATCGACAGCAAGCCCGAGGCGATGGACAAGCTCGACCGGCGCCTGATTCAGCTCAAGATCGAGCGCGAAGCCGTGCGCCGCGAGACCGACGAGGCCTCGCGCAAGCGCTTCGAGCTGATCGAGCAGGAAATCGCGCGCCTCGAGAAGGAGTACGCCGATCTCGACGAGCTGCTGCGCGCCGAGAAGGCCGCGGTCCAGGGCAGCGCGCAGATCAAGACCGAGATCGACAAGCTGCGCGCGCAGATGGCCGAGCTGCAGCGCAAGGGCCAGTTCGACAAGCTCGCCGAGATCCAGTACGGCAGGCTGCCCGAGCTCGAGGGCCGCCTGAAGGCGGCGAGCGAGGCCGAAGCTGGCCGTGGAGCCGAGGGCGCGGGCCGGCCCCGGCTGTTGCGCACGCAGGTCGGCGCCGAGGAGATCGCCGAGGTGGTCTCGCGTGCGACCGGCATCCCGGTCAGCAAGATGCTGAAGGGCGAGCGCGAGAAGCTGCTTGCCATGGAGGACAGGCTGCACGAGCGCGTGGTCGGTCAGGACGAGGCCGTGCGGCTGGTGTCCGACGCGATTCGCCGATCGCGCGCCGGGCTGTCGGATCCGAATCGCCCCTACGGCTCGTTCCTGTTCCTCGGTCCCACCGGCGTGGGCAAGACCGAGCTGTGCAAGGCGCTGGCCACTTTCCTGTTCGACTCGCAGGACCACCTGATCCGCATCGACATGAGCGAGTTCATGGAGAAGCACTCGGTGGCGCGGCTGATCGGCGCGCCTCCGGGATACGTCGGCTACGACGAGGGCGGCTACCTGACCGAGGCGGTGCGGCGCAAGCCCTACAGCGTGATCCTGTTCGACGAGGTCGAGAAGGCCCACCCGGACGTCTTCAACGTGCTGCTGCAGGTGCTCGACGACGGCCGCATGACCGACGGGCAGGGGCGCACGGTCGACTTCAAGAACACCGTGATCGTGATGACGTCCAACATCGGCAGCCACGAGATCCAGCGCATGTCCTCGCATCCGGAGAGCAACGATCCGGAGCTGATCAAGGAGGCGGTGATGATCGAGGTCAAGAAGTCGTTCCGCCCCGAGTTCGTCAACCGGATCGACGAGATCGTCGTCTTCCACGGCCTCGATCCGCGCCACATTGCCTCGATCGCGCGCATCCAGTTGCGCAACCTCGAGCAGCGTGTTGCCGCACAGGGCATGACCCTGACGGTGACCGAGGCGGCGATCGCCGAGCTGGCCAAGGTCGGCTTCGATCCGGTATACGGCGCGCGTCCGCTCAAGCGCGCGATCCAGCAGCACATCGAGAATCCGGTGTCGCGCCTCATCCTCGAAGGCAGGTTCGGGCCCAAGGACGTGATTCCGGTCGACTGGCGCGACGAGCGCTTCGTGTTCGAGCGCATCGTCCACTGAGCGGCTGCGCGCGGCCCGGGAACGCCCTCGGCCGGGCCGCGTCCGGTGCCTGTGCGGCCGATGGCCGCAGGAGTCGGCTCGAGCTTCGCCCGCTTCGTGGCAGAATCCGCGCCTCGCATCAGCCCTGCCCGTTGCCGACCATGCCTGTCGTTTCCCCCGTCGCCGGTGAAGAGCGGGTGCTTGCCACCCTCGCCGGCGAGCTGTCGGCGCCGCGTGCCCATGTGGCCGCCGCCGTCGCCCTGCTCGATGGCGGCGCCACCGTGCCCTTCATCGCCCGCTACCGCAAGGAGGCCACCGGCGGTCTCGACGACACGCAGCTGCGCCTGCTCGAGGAACGCCTGGGCTACCTGCGCGAACTCGAGGAGCGTCGCGCCTTCGTGCGCGACGCGATCGCGGCGCAGGGCCGGCTCGACGACGCGCTCGCCGCGAGCATCGACGGTGCCGACACCCGTCAGCGTCTCGAGGATCTGTACCTGCCGTTCAAGCCGCGTCGGCGCACCCGTGCCCAGATCGCCCGCGAACTCGGGCTCGAGCCGCTTGCCGACGCGCTGCTCGCCGATCCGGGGCTGGAGCCGGCGCAAGCGGCACAGGCCTACCTGCGGCCACCCGACGCGGCGGGCGAGAACGGCGTGCCAGACGTCAAGACCGCGCTCGACGGCGCCCGCGACATCCTTTCCGAGCGCTATGCCGAACGCGCCGACGTGCTCGAGGCGCTGCGCGCGATGCTCTGGGACCAGGGCTGGATGCACTGTCGCGTCGTCGAGGAAAAGCGCGGCGAGGCCGTCAAGTTCAGCGACTACTTCGACCACGCCGAGCCGCTGGCCGCGATCCCGTCGCACCGGGCGCTCGCGCTGTTTCGCGGCCGCCAGCTCGGCCTGCTCGCGCTGCGCCTGGGCCTGGAGCCGGCGCGCGACGAACTGGTGCCGCACCCCGCGATGCTGCGGCTGGCGGGCATCGTCGGACTGGCCACGGCCATCGGCGGCGCCCGGCCCGCCGATCCGTGGCTGGCCGACGTCTGCCGCTGGACCTGGCGGGTCAAGCTGCTGCCGCACCTCGAGACCGAGCTCTTCGGGCGGCTGCGCGAGCAGGCCGAGATGCAGGCGATCCGGGTGTTCGGCGAGAATCTCGCCGACCTGCTGCTCGCCGCGCCGGCGGGGCGCCTGGCCGTGCTCGGACTCGACCCCGGCCTGCGCACCGGCGTCAAGGCTGCCGTCGTCGATGACACTGGCAAGCTCGTTGACACCGCAACCATTTATCCGCACGAGCCCCGACGCGACTGGGACGGCGCGATCGCCACGCTCGCCGCGCTCGCCGCGCGTCACCGGGTCGCGCTGGTCGCGATCGGCAACGGCACGGCGTCGCGCGAAACCGATCGGCTGGTCGCCGACCTGCAGCAGCGACACCCCGAGCTGAGCCTGCGCCGGGTGCAGGTCTCGGAGGCCGGCGCATCGGTCTATTCGGCCAGCGAGCTCGCCGCGCGCGAATTCCCCCAGCTCGACGTCTCGCTGCGCGGCGCCGTATCGATCGCCCGGCGGCTGCAGGATCCGCTCGCCGAGCTGGTCAAGATCGACGCGAAGTCGATCGGCGTGGGGCAGTATCAGCACGACGTCAATCAGCGCGAGCTCGCGCGCCGGCTCGACGCGGTCGTCGAGGACTGCGTCAACGCGGTCGGCGTCGACCTCAACACCGCTTCGGCGCCGCTGCTCGCCCGTGTGTCGGGCCTGAGCGCGACGCTCGCCCAGCGCATCGTCGCCTGGCGCGAGGCGAAAGGCGCCTTCCCCGATCGCCGATCGCTGCGCGAGGTGCCGCAGTTCGGCGAGAAGACCTTCGAGCAGGCCGCTGGCTTCCTGCGGATCGTCGGCGGCGCCAACCCTCTCGACGCCTCGGCGGTGCACCCGGAGGCCTATGGGGTGGTCGAGCGCATCCTGGCGCGGGTCGGCGCGACTGCCGACTCCCTGATCGGCAACCGCGAGCTGCTGCGCCGCGTGCGCGCGGCCGATTTCGCCGACGAGCGCTTCGGCGAGCCGACGGTGCGCGACATCCTCGTCGAGCTCGAAAAGCCCGGTCGCGACCCCCGCGGCGATTTTGCCGCGGCGGCCTTCCGTGACGACGTCCACAGCATGGCCGACCTGCGCCCTGGCATGGAGCTGCCCGGCGTCGTGACCAACGTCGCGGCCTTCGGGGCCTTTGTCGATGTCGGTGTGCACCAGGACGGACTGGTGCACGTCTCCGAGCTCGCCGATCGGTTCGTGCGCGATCCGCGCGAGGTGGTGCGTGTGGGCCAGACGGTGCGCGTGCGCGTTCTCGAGATCGACCCCGCGAGGAAGCGCATCGCGCTGAGCATGCGCGCGCCGCGCCCCGGCGAGGCGGCCGGCGTCTCCTCGCCGGCCGGGCCGGCGCGCGCCGCGGGCGAGCGCGCAGCCGGGCAGCGACCGGCGCGCGGCGCCCAGGGCAGGTCTGCCCCCGCTCCGGCCGTCGCCGGGACCGCGCTGGCCGATGCCTTTCGGCGCGCCGGCCGTTCGTCCTGAGCGCGGTTCGGGCCCCCGGTCGGCCCTGCGTCCGCCGCAACGGATGCGACGCGAAAGTGTGGTCTACTCTGCCGCCAGGGTGCCGCCGCGCGTATCGATCGCAGGCGCGCTCCTGACCCCGCCCATCGTTGCCGCGGCCGCGCCGCCCCGCCTGCCATGAAATTCCGCTTCCCGATCATCATCATCGACGAGGACTGGAAGTCAGAGTCCTCCAGCGGCCTGGGCATCCGGGCGCTCGCCAAGGCCATCGAGGACCAGGGCATGGACGTGGTCGGCGGCTTCACGTACGTCGATGTCACGATGGTCGCCAACCAGGCGGCGCGCGCGTCGGCGTTCATCGTGTCGATCGACGACGAGGAGATCAACGAGGACGGCGCCGAGAGCGCGGCGCTGCAGGATCTGCGCAAGTTCATCGTCGAGACCCGCCGGCGCAATGCCGACATCCCGATCTTCCTGTTCGGCGAGACCCGCACCTCCCAGCACATCCCCAACGACATCCTGAAGGAGCTCCACGGCTTCATTCACATGTTCGAGGACACCCCGGAGTTCGTCGCCCGCTACATCATCCGCGAGGCCACCAACTACCTGAACTCGCTGGCGCCGCCGTTCTTCAAGGCGCTGGTGCACTACGCGCACGACGGCTCGTATTCGTGGCATTGCCCGGGGCACTCCGGCGGGGTCGCGTTCCTGAAGAGCCCGGTCGGCCAGATGTTCCATCAGTTCTTCGGCGAGAACATGCTGCGCGCCGACGTCTGCAACGCCGTCGACGAGCTGGGCCAGCTGCTCGATCACACCGGCCCGGTAGCCGCCTCCGAGCGCAATGCCGCGCGCATCTTCAGCGCCGACCACCTGTTCTTCGTCACCAACGGCACCTCGACGTCGAACAAGATCGTCTGGCACAGCTCGGTGGGCACCGACGACATCGTCGTCGTCGACCGCAACTGCCACAAGTCGGTGCTGCACGCGATCATGATGACCGGCACGGTGCCGATCTTCCTGCAGCCCACCCGCAACCAGCAGGGCATCATCGGACCCATCCCGGTCGAGCAGTTCGAGGTCGAGAGCATCCGTCGCAAGATCGACGCCAACCCGCTCGTGCGCGACAAGAGCGCACGGCCCCGGGTGCTCACGATCACGCAGTCGACCTACGACGGCGTGCTCTACAACGTCGAGCGGATCAAGTCGACGCTGGGCGACTACATCGAGAACCTTCACTTCGACGAGGCCTGGCTGCCCCACGCCGTCTTCCACCCGTTCTATCACGAGTTCCACGCGATCGGCCCGAACCGTCCGCGCAGCCACGACGCCATGATCTTCGCCACGCAGTCGACGCACAAGCTGCTCGCCGGCCTGTCGCAGGCCTCGCAGATCCTGGTCCAGGACTCCGAGACCCGCAAGCTCGATCAGTACCGGTTCAACGAGGCGTTCCTGATGCACACCTCGACCAGCCCGCAGTACGCGATCATCGCGAGTTGCGACGTCGCCGCGGCCATGATGGAGCCGCCTGGCGGCACCGCGCTGGTCGAGGAGTCGATCTACGAGTCGCTTGCCTTCCGGCGCGCGATGCGCAAGGTCGACGCCGAATTCGGCAAGGACTGGTGGTTCCAGGTCTGGGGGCCCAATCACCTCGCCGACACCGGCATCGGCAAGCGCGACGACTGGTTCCTGAAGTCGAGCGACGACTGGCACGGCTTCGGCCGGCTGTCGTCGGGCTTCAACATGCTCGACCCCATCAAGGCGACCATCAGCACCCCGGGGCTCGACATCCACGGCCGCTTCGCGCCCTGGGGCATCCCGGCCGCCATCGTCACCAAGTACCTCGCCGAGCACGGCGTCGTGGTCGAGAAGACTGGGCTCTATTCGTTCTTCGTGATGTTCACGATCGGCATCACGAAGGGGCGCTGGAACACGCTGGTCACCGAGTTGCAGCAGTTCAAGATGGACTACGACGCCAACCAGCCGCTATGGCGGGTGATGCCCGAGTTCGTCCAGAAGCATCCCCAGTACGAGCGCGTCGGCCTCAAGGATCTCGCCCAGCAGATCCACGAGGATTACCGGCGTAACGACGTCGCCAGGGTCACCACCGAGATGTACCTGTCCGACATGGTGCCGGTCATGAAGCCCTCCGACGCCTTCGAGTGCCTGGCGCATCGGCGGGTCGACCGGGTGCCGATCGCCGAGCTCGAGGGGCGCGTGACCACCATGCTGGTCACCCCCTATCCGCCGGGCATCCCGCTGCTGATTCCGGGCGAGCGATTCAACCGGGCGATCGTCGAGTACCTGCAGTTCGCCCGCGCGTTCAACGAGCGCTTCCCGGGCTTCGACACCGATGTCCACGGTCTGTTCATCGACGACGCCGGCAATTACTTCGTCGACTGCGTGCGCATGGATCGTTGAGGGGCCCCGCGGGCCCGCGCGCCGGCTCGGGCCTGGCTGACAGTCAGCGCTCGTCGGCGACCAGTCGGGTGCCGCTTGCGATGTCGTAGAGCGCCCGGCGTCGGCGATCGAACAGGGTCCAGGCGAAAGGGATGACCACCAGGAGCAGGGCCGCGCCGTGCACGTGCGAGGCCAGCGCCAGTGGGATGGCCCAGCCTGCGCTGGCAACCAGGTATCGCACGAACGAGCGGCGCGTGCCGGCGGGCCGGCCGTCGCCATCGACCAGCGTGACGCCCATCGTCTTCATCGGCAGCGTGCGGCGGCCGTGCGACCAGAACCACACGAAGTACAGCCCTAGCACCGCGAACATGAATACCTGGAAGGCATATCGGAGCGCGCCAGGCTGCCCGGTGAAGCGGGTGAGCGCCGAGAAGCCGTAGGCGAAGAAGAAAACCACCGCAAAGAGGATCACGCCCTCGTAGGCCACGCACATGAAGCGGCGCCACGGGTCGGCGCTGGGCGCATCGGTCGGGCGCGCGTCGCCTGCGCCGGGCGAGGGCGCGCCGCTGCTGTCAGCGGTCATGTCAGTCGGCCGATTCGGTGGCAGCCGCCGGCTCGGCGCCGCCGGCTGCGCTCGCGGGGGCCGCCGGCGTGGCAGCCTGCTGCGGCGAGGCAGGCGCGGCAGGCGCGGCGGCAGGTGGCGCGCTCGGGCGCGTGGCCGATGCGACGTGCCGCTCACCGCTCTGGGTTCGGCTCCCGGGCTGCCGTGCGGCGAGAGGACGCGCCGCCTCTTTGGCCAGACCAGTGGCGGCGCCGGCGTGGCGCGCCGCGGTGTTGCTGGTCCAGCCGTTGTCGCGCAGCACCGTGCGCTGTTCCGGGGTGAGCTGCTGGTAGCTCTCCCAGGTGGCCAGGCGCTCGTCACGGTCGAGGGACTTGGCCAGACGGAAGTTGTCACGGGCCATCCGACGCTGCTCGGGAGACAGCGCCGCCCACTCGCGGATGCGCTTCTGGGCGGCTTCCCGGTCGGAGGCCGCCATCACCGGCAGTTTCTCGGTGAGCGCCAGCCAGGAGCGTTTGTTGGCCGCCGGCAGGCTGTTCCATAGGGGTTGCAGCGGCGCCAACGCCTCGCGCTGATAGCTGTTCAGTTCGACCCAGGCGGGCATGGCGAGCGGCAGGGCCGGCCGGCCAGCGGCGGTGGGGCCGCCGGCCGCCGCGGGGCGAGTCTGCCGGGGCTCGGCCACCGCCGCCGGCACGGCGGTACGGGGCTCGGCGGCAGCCGCCGGCGCGGCCTGGGTCTGGCCCTGGGCCGAGCCGGCAGCGGACAGACCGATTGCGAGCACCGACAGCGCCGCGAACGCGGCCACCGACCCGACCCCTGGCCAGCGGTGGGCGGCAGCGGCTGTCGAAGGGTGACGGCGCACGATGGTCAGTCCTGGCGGATGTTCTTCAGAAACACGCCGAAGCCGCGGTCGGTGTAGGCCGTCAGTGGCACTTCATCGGTGAGCACGGCGGTATCGATCTCGGCGATTTCGTCGGATGTCTCGGTGTCGTTCCAGACGGCAATGGCATACAGGCCCAGCACCACGACCAGCAGCGGCAACGCAGCAACGCCGATCCGCCACCAGAGCGGCGCCTGCGCGCGGTCGCCCCCGGGGCCCGCCGGTGCGAGGCGCAGGGCGGCGACCAGGCGCTGCTGGCCAACCGGCTGGTGCCGGGCTAGTGCTGCCGCCCGTGCAGCCTCGAGGCGGTGGGTGACGCGGTAAGGCAGGCGGGCTACCGACTCGTCGAGGGCCGCCCGGATGTCGCGCTGGAAGAGGGAAGGTTCGGTCATGATCGCAATCCCCGGGCCCTGAGAGCGGCAGCGAGCGCGTGGGAGGCGCGCGAGCAGTGCGTCTTGACGCTTCCCTCGGAGCAACCCATGGCCGCCGCTGTTTCGGCCACGTCGAGATCCTCCCAATAACGCATGAGAAACGCTTCCCGTTGACGCGGCGGCAAACGCTGCAGTTCTTCCTCGATCGCCTGCATCACCTGGCGCCGCTCGACTTCGTCAGCGGCGCTGCCGCCTGGCGCCGCCCCGCCGGCAGCCTCGAGCACTTCCAGCGGGTCGCGCTCGTTGCCGTCCTCGTCGTCGGGGACGATGGCCGACAGCAGAGTCATCCAGGTGTTGCGGATCTTCCTGCGC
>JBILUW010000087.1:0-13202 GCA_044370795.1 Burkholderiaceae bacterium | reverse complement strand
TCCTTCGAGCATCAGGATGGGTTTGCGCCAGCCGGCCGCGCGCAGCCGCGCCGCCTGATCGAACTCGACCAGCGCGAGGCCGTGCGCATCGGTCATGGCGGCAGCGGCGGCAAGCAGCCCGTGGCCGTAGGCGTCGGCCTTCACGACCGCCAGGATGCGGCTGGCCGGGGCGAGCCGCCTGGCCAGCGCGAGGTTGGCGCGCAGGGCGGCGGGCAGGATGCGGACGCGTGTGGGACGGGGCATGCGACGCTCTTCACAGTAGCACGGCGGTCGGCCCCGCCGTGGCGAGGCCTCGCCGGGGAGGGGGCCCGCCTTCGTGGTATAACGGCGCGCCCATTCGGCGGCCGGACCCAGGGTTTTCATGAAACGCGGCTTCTACACGATCATGGCGGCGCAGTTCTTTTCGTCGCTGGCCGACAACGCGCTGCTGATCGCCGCGATCGCGCTTCTGGTCGAGCTCCACGCGCCCGACTGGATGAAGCCGATGCTCAAGCTGTTCTTCACGATCTCGTACGTGATGCTCGCGCCGTTCGTGGGAGCGTTTGCCGATTCGATGCCCAAGGGTCGGGTCATGTTCATCACGAACACGATCAAGGTCGTGGGTTGCGTGCTGATGTTCTTCTCTCTGCACCCGCTGCTCGCCTACGCCGTCGTGGGCTTCGGAGCCGCGGCCTACTCCCCGGCCAAGTACGGCATCCTCACCGAACTGCTGCCCCCCGAAAAGCTCGTCGCCGCCAATGGCTGGATCGAGGGCACCACGGTGGGCTCGATCATCCTCGGCACGGTGCTCGGCGGGGCGCTCATCAGCCCGACCGTATCGGGCATCTTGCTGGCGGCCGACTTCCCCGGCATCGACACCGGCGTTGATTCGCCGGCCGAGGCCGCGATCCTGGTGATCGCCGTCGTGTACGCGATCGCCGCGGCCTTCAACCTGCGTATCCCGGATACCGGCGCGCGTTATCCGCATCAGGAACGCAACCCGCTGCGCCTGGTCGGCGAGTTCGCCCACTGCTGCTCGGTACTGTGGAAAGACAAGCTCGGGCAGATCTCGCTCGCGGTCACGACGCTCTTCTGGGGCGCTGGCGCCACGCTGCAGTTCATCGTGCTCGAATGGGCCCGCGTGGCGCTCGGCATGCCCCTCAACCGCGCTGCCATCCTGCAGGGCGTGGTGGCGCTGGGCATCGCGCTCGGAGCCGTGGTTGCAGCGCGCTGGATTCCGTTGCGGGGCGCACTGCGCGTGCTGCCGGTGGGCATCGCGATGGGCCTGCTCGTGCCGACCATCACGCTGGTCTCGTCGCTGGGCCCCGCCTACCCGATGCTGGTCCTGATCGGCGCAATGGCCGGCTTCTTCGTGGTGCCGATGAACGCGCTGCTCCAGCATCGCGGCCATGTGCTGATGAGCGCCGGCCACTCGATCGCGGTGCAGAATTTCAACGAGAACCTCAATGTGCTCGCCATGCTCGGGCTGTACGCCCTGCTGATCAGCGTCGGTGTCCACATCTATCTGATCATCGTGCTGTTCGGCGCCTTCGTGGCGCTCATGATGACGCTGGTGCTGCTGCGGCATCGGGCCAATCAGCGCGAGTTCGACTCGGAATCGACGCTGCCTCACGGCGGTCACTGAGGGCGGGCGGCGCGGCGCTCAGCCCTGCGGCCCGGTCGCGAAGCTGGCGCGCGCCAGACACAGGTCGGCCCAGGCCTTGGCCTTGTCGGGAAGATTGCGCAGCAGGTAGGCCGGATGGTAGGTGACCACCGCCGGCACCGCGCGCGCGCCGATGCGGCAGTCGTGCACCCGCCCGCGCAGGCTGGCGATCGAGGCTTCGGTGCCAAGCAGGGCCTGCGCCGCGAAGCGCCCCATCACGAGGATGCCCGCGGGCGCAAGCAACTCGACCTGGCGCTCCAGGTAGGGCGCGCACTGCCTGACCTCATCGGGCTCGGGGTTGCGGTTACCGGGCGGGCGGCACTTCAGGACGTTGGTGATGTAGACGTCGCGCTGCCGCGACAGGCCCAGCGACGCCAGCATGGCGTCGAGCAGGCGGCCCGCCTGGCCGACGAAGGGCTCGCCGCGCGCATCCTCCTCGGCCCCGGGCGCCTCGCCGACGATCATCCACCGGCTGGAGATCGGGCCCACCCCGAACACGGTGCGCTGGCGCGAGCGGCAAAGTCCGCATCGCTGGCAGGCGGCAACCGCCGCCTCCAGGGCCGTCCAGTCCATCGTCATCACCTGCGGAAAGTCGGCGGCGGGCACAGCAGCAGCAAGCATCGGCGGCTCGTCGGCAGGCACCGAGCCGGCTGCATCGGAGCGGCCGCGCGCAACCCAGAGCGGGCCATGCTCCAGCGCTACCCAGGCCTGACGCTGACGCGGCGTCATGGCCCGGCCGAGTTCATGCCGCCCGAGGCGCTCGGGCTGCCGAGTTCGCGGCGCATGACGATCGCGTCCTCGCGTTCATGGTTCCAGGACGGGTAGTAGCGCCGGCGCAACCCTACCTGTCGGAAACCACTGCGCTGATAGAGCGCCTGCGCTCGGACATTCGACGGCCGGACCTCGAGAAACATCGCGCATGCGCCGACGTCGACGGCCCCGGCGCACAGCCATTCGAGTAGCCGCGCGCCCAGTCCCCTGCCCTGCCACTGCGCGGCCACCGCCAGATTGAGCAGATGCACCTCGTCGATTACCCGCATCTGCAGCGCGTAGGCAACCGGTTGACCATCGGCTTCGAGCAGCCAGGCTTCGTGCCCGGCCTCCAGAGAATCGGCAAAATTGCCTGCCGTCCAGGGAAACGGATAGATGTCCTGCTCGACGGCCATGACCGCCGGCAGATCGGTGACCCCCATGGGTCGCAGCGCCATGCCTGGCGGCGGCCAGGGGGCGAGCAGCGCGTTCACGGCTCGCCCGCCCGGGCGCGGCGCAGCAAAGCCTGCTCGTCGACATCGAGCGCGACCTTGTCGCGTACATACACGGGCGATGCCTGGTCGCCGGCGACGGCCTCGCCGAGGCTCCAGCCGATCGCGGCCAGGGCGCCCACGGCATCTGCCCCCGGAAAGGCATCGGCGACGACCTCGGCGCCGAGCGCACGCGCAGCCTCGGCAAGCTGAGGGTGACGGGCGAACGCATCGCCCGCAGCCACCCAGCAGCGCTGCGCTGGCGCGCCCGGATCCCGACCGGCGCGGCAGCGCTCGGCGAACGCATCGAGGAGCCGGGCGGCATGGCCAGGATCGGCAAGCGCCGGACCGACCCGACACGCCGGCCGCTGCCCAGCGGCATCGCTCGCGGCGCCATCAAAGGTGGCCAGGTAGATCTCGCCCATGCGCGCGTCGATCGCCGCGAACACCGGCCGGGCGCGAAAAGGCCAGGCAAGCGCCGCCAGAGAGCCCACCGGCAGCACCGGGCAACCGATTCCGAGAGCCAGCCCCTGGGCCAGGCCGCAGCCGATGCGCAGCCCGGTGAAGCTTCCCGGCCCCGCATCGAATGCAATCAGCCCGAGGCCGGGCCAGCCCAGCCCCGCGCCGACGAGCAGTTCGCGTGCCATCGGCAGCAACCGCTGCGAGTGGGCATTGGGCGCGAGTTCGTGGCGGCAGGTGATCTGCCCCTTCTGAACGAGCGCCACCGTGCACCAGTGCCCGGAGGATCCGAGGGCGAGCGCAGGTGGCGGGCAGGCCGCGTGGGCAGGGTTCGAGGAGGCGGCGGACACGCCGGCAGTTTACCCGCCCGCCGGGTCCGATTCGCCCGCCGGCGCCGGCTCAGGGACCCTGCTCGCCGTCGGTACCGTGCAGGCGCCTCGCCCGGCGTTCCTCGCGGATCGCCAGGCGCAGTTCACGCCTTTCCTCGGGACTCAGCCGCTGCCACGTCGGGGCCGGATCGGCGCGGGCATCGACCGCGCGAAGCCGAAGTTCGTGCCGCAACCGGGCCCGCTCCTCGGGGTGCAGACGCTCACCCGGACCATGAGCGATGACCGGCATCGGGGCGATGGCCATCACCAGACCAGCCAGCAACACCACGGACAGGATCGGACGGTCTCTGGGACCCGGCGCGAAGGAAGGCAACAGCATCGGGGCATTGTAGATCGCCCGCACACCCCGAGATCCCCGGAGGTTCGCAACCCGATGTAACAAGGGTGGCCGATGGTGCCACCGCCCGGCGGGACGCGATCGGCGCCGGTATCATCGACCCATGCAACCCGCAGGCAAACGACTCCTGGTGGTCGATGACGACCCCAAGCTGCGCGAACTGCTGCAACGCTACCTGACGACCAACCAGTTCGAGGTCACGCTTGCGCCCGACGCCGGCGTGATGGACCGGCTGGTCAGGCGTCAGCCCTTCGATCTCGTCATCCTCGACCTCATGCTGCCCGGCGAGGATGGGCTTTCGATCCTGCGTCGCCTGCGCGGCACGGGCGATGCCACGCCGGTGATCATGCTCACCGCCAAAGGCGACGAGGTCGATCGCATCGTGGGCCTCGAGATGGGCGCCGACGACTATCTCGCCAAGCCCTTCAATCCGCGCGAGCTGCTCGCGCGCATTCACGCGGTGCTGCGCCGCCAGCCGCCTCCCGAGGCGCCCGGCGCGCCCAGCGCCGAAGCGGGCTCGATACGTTTCGGCGACTTTGAGCTCGATCTCGCCATGCGACGCCTGACGCGCGACGGCACTCCGGTCCCGCTCACCAGCGGCGAATTCGCCGTCCTGAAGGTGTTTGCCCGGCATCCGCGCCAGGCGCTGGGGCGCGACAAGCTGATGCTGCTCGCGCGCGGACGCGAGTACGGCGCCTTCGATCGCAGCCTCGATGTCCAGATCTCGCGGCTGCGCAAGCTGATCGAGCCCGACCCGCAGCATCCGCGCTACATCCAGACGGTATGGGGCGTGGGCTATGCCTTCGTGCCCGACGACCCGACGGCCCTCGACCGACAGCGCAGCGCCAGCGGGTGAGTCGCAACTCCCCACTACCGTCGCCCGGCCCCGACACCTCCGGACAGGCCGCCCCGCCCGCGTCTTCCGGCCCCGTCGCAATGCTGCGCAGCAGCCTTTTCTGGCGCTCCTTCCTGCTCATCGCCGGCCTGGTCATCGCCTGTCTGGCGCTGATGCTGCAACTCGTGCATCTCTGGGACCCGGCACCACCCGGTCAACGCCTCGCCTGGGAGATCGCTTCGGTCGTCAACCTGACCCGCTCGGGTCTGGTCAGCGCGCAGTCCGACCGCAGGCGCCAGCTGCTGACCGAACTGGCCCGCGAGGAGGGCGTGCGGGTCGTTCCGCTCGAGCCCGGCGACCGGGCCGAGCCCCTCGATCCGGCACCGCATGCGCGTGCCCTGCAGAATCATCTCAAGCTGCTGCTCGGCCCGGCCACGCAGCTTGCCGGGCGCGTCAACGGCGAGAGCGGCGTCTGGGTGAGTTTCGACATCGACGACGACCCCTACTGGCTGGGCCTCGACCCTGCCCGTCTCGAGCGTCAGGGCGGCCCGCCGTGGTGGGCGTTGCTGATCCTTGCCGGCGGCCTCGGTCTGCTCGGCGCGCTGGCAGTGGCCGCGCCGCTCAGCCGCCCGCTGGCCGATCTGGCCGCGGCGCTGGGCCGACTGAGCCGCGGAGAAGCCACACCCGCTCTGGGCGAGACCGGCCCGCCCGAGGTTGCCGCCCTCAACCGCCGCTTCAACCGGATGGCCGCCGCCCTGGCTGACCTCGACGAGGACCGCGCCGTCGCGCTCGCCGGCATCTCCCACGACATCCGAACGCCCCTCACCCGGCTGCGCCTCGCACTCGAGCTCTCCGGGTTGCCTGAGCACGAGCGCCGCTCGATGAGCGACGATATCGAGCGGATCGACGAGATCGTCGGCAAGTTCATCGAGTACGCCCGGGCCGGCGGCGAGGGGCGCCCGGAGCAGGCGCGCGAGGTCGACATCGGCGAGGCGATCGCGCTGGCGCTGGCCGAGAACCGCCCCATCGATCCGGCCGATCGGCTGACGGTCCAAAGCCGGATCGATCCGGGCCTGGTGTGGCGCGGCGACCCCACCGACCTCGACCGCATGCTCGCCAACGTCATACAGAACGCGCTGCGCTATGGGCGCTCGCCGGATACCGGCGGGGTCGAACTCGAGATCCAGGCGCGGCAGGAGGGCGATGCCCTCGTGATCACCGTCCGCGATCGCGGTCCGGGGGTGCCGATCGCCGCGCGCGAACGGCTGATGCGGTCTGGGCCTGGCGATCGTCGCCCGGCTGGCGGCCCGTCACGGCGGCAGCTGCGCCCTCGAGTCGGGACCGCAGGGGCGTGGCCTGCTGGTGCGGATCAGCCTGGCGGCGGCTCGCGCACCCGGGCGCACGCGCGCCACTCCCGACTGAACCTTCCCCGAGCGCCGGCCCCAGCCACGGCCTCTCCCCGCCACCCGCGAGGCACGGCTTTGCCGATAGTCAAGCTCAATCACCCTCATATGAAGGATCAATTGGGCATACGCTGCCCGGCGTTTGTACAATCCGTGACGTCGACAGACGCAGACGAAACCATCGAGCTGCGGCTTTCCCGACTCACCCCTGCAACCTTGGAGAACTTCCATGCCGTCACTCAAGGGCACGAAGACGCACGACAACCTGAAGGCAGCCTTCGCCGGCGAGAGCCAGGCGAACCGCCGTTACCTGTATTTCGCAAACAAGGCTGACGTCGAAGGTCATCCGGAGGTCGCCGCGCTGTTCCGTTCGACCGCCGAAGGCGAGACCGGCCATGCTCACGGCCACCTCGACTACCTGGCCGAAGTCGGCGACCCCGCCACCGATCTGCCGATCGGCGCTTCGTCCGACAACCTGAAGGCCGCGGTCGCCGGCGAGACCCACGAGTACACCGACATGTACCCGGGCATGGCCAAGACCGCCCGCGATGAGGGTTTCGACGAGATCGCCGACTGGTTCGAGACGCTGGCCAAGGCCGAGCGCTCGCACGCCAACAAGTTCGCCAAGGCCCTCGAGGCGCTGGCCTGAGCATGCCCTGACCCTGGTCGGGCGCCCCTCGCGCCCGACCGCAGGCGGCACTCCGGGGAGCGGCAGCAACGCTCCCCTTTTGTTTGGGCCAGCCCGAACCATTCCGACCTTGCACGTGAGACCGCGATGACCGTACGCGAAGGATCCCTCGAAGCCCCCACCAGGCACCCGCTCGACTGGAAGAACCCCGAGTTCTACGACGAGTCGAAGGCATTCGACGAGATGGAGCGCGTCTTCGACATCTGCCATGGCTGCCGCCGCTGCGTGAGCCTGTGCAACGCGTTTCCGACGCTGTTCGACCTGGTCGACGAAAGCGCCACGGGCGAGATCGATGGCGTCGACCGCAAGGACTACTGGAAGGTGGTCGACCAGTGCTACCTGTGCGACGTCTGTTACCTGACCAAGTGCCCGTACGTCCCGCCGCACCCCTGGAACCTCGACTTCCCGCACCTGATGCTGCGCGGCAAGGCGATCCAGTTCAAGCAGGGCACGCCTACGAAGTTTCGCGACACCGCCCTGTCGTCAACCGACCGCAACGGCAAGCTGGCCACCATTCCCATCGTCGTGCAGGCGGTCAACAAGGCCAAGGAGTCGCCCGCCCTGCGCAAGTTCGCCGAGGACAAGCTCGGCGTGCACCGCACGGCCTGGCTGCCCGACTACTCGGCCTCGCCCTTCCCCGGCAGCGCTGCGCCATCGGCCGGCCATCCGGTACGCGACGGCCAGCGAACGCCCGGCAAGGTGGCGGTGTTCGCCACCTGCTACGTCAACTACAACGAGCCGGGCATCGGCCACGATCTGCTCAAGGTTCTCGACCACAACGCCATCCCCTACACGCTGGTCGAGAAGGAAGCCTGCTGCGGCATGCCAAAGCTCGAGCTTGGCGACCTCGAGGCAGTGGCGGCCCTCAAGGAAAAGAACATCCCCAAGCTCGCGCGCCTGGCGCGCGACGGCTGGGCGATCGTGGCGCCGATCCCGTCGTGCGGCCTGATGTTCAAGCAGGAACTGCCGCTCATGTTCCCCGACGACGAGGATGTCAAGGCCGTGCAGAAGGCGATGTTCGACCCGTTCGAGTACTTCGTCGCGCGGCACAAGGATGGCCTGCTGAAGACCGACTTCGCGCAGCCTCTGGGCAAGGTTTCGTACCACATCGCCTGCCATCTGCGGGTGCAGAACGTCGGGCAGAAAACGCGCGAGACGCTGCAGATGGTGCCCGACACCCAGGTCAACACCATCGAGCGCTGCTCGGGCCACGCCGGCACCTGGGGCGTCAAGAAGGAATTCCACGAGACGGCGCTGAAGATCGGCCGACCGGTGTTCCGCCAGATGGCCGAACACCCCGGCGGCGAGCCTGACTGGATCGCCTCCGATTGCCAGCTCGCCGGCCACCACATCGAGCAGGGCATGGAGCTCGCCGGCAAGCCCACCGAGGGCAAGCTCGCGCACCCCCTGACCCTGCTGCGCAAGGCTTACGGACTGAAGGAGTGAAATCATGCCCAAAGTGACCCGCGATTCGCTGATGACCCTCGAGGCCTACGCCAAGGCCCGCCCCGACTTTCGCCGCAAGGTCATCGACCACAAGCGCCACCGCAGTGTCGCTCTCGGCGATCACATCACGCTGATCTTCGAGGACGAACTGACCGTCCGCTACCAGATCCAGGAGATGCTGCGCATCGAGAAGATCTTCGAGGAAGACGGGATCTGCCACGAACTCGAGGCCTACAACCCGCTGGTACCCGACGGCCGCAACTTCAAGGCGACCATGCTGATCGAGTACCCGGATCCCGAGATCCGCCGGCGCGAGCTTGGCCGCCTGATCGGCGTCGAGGACCGCGTGTGGGTGCAGGTCGAGGGCTCACCGCGCGTGTATGCGATCGCCGACGAGGATCTCGATCGCGAGAACGACGAGAAGACCTCCTCGGTGCACTTCCTGCGCTTCGAACTCACCGACGAGATGGCGGCCGCCCTGAAGTACGGCGTGTCGCTGTCGGTCGGGGTCGACCATCCGAACTACGTGGCCGCGGCCGAACCCGTGTCCAACGAATCGCGGCTGGCCCTGGTCTGCGACCTCACCTGACGCGCAGGGGCGGCCAGGGCATCGGGCCAGGCAGCCCCTGTGCCGCCATCCCTGTGCCGCCGCCTCGGGCTCAGCCGGGCGCCTGCGCCTCGGGGAGCCGCGCGACGAGCTCGACCTCGAGCATCAGCTTCTCGTGAACCAGGCCCGAGGTGCCGATCAGCGTGCTCGCGGGCTTGTGGCCGGCCAGCCTGCGGCCGCGCAGTTCGCGAAAGACGCGTACCCGTTCGGGGTTGATGTCGCAGAGATAGACGGTCATCTTGACCACGTCGGACCACTGCGCGCCGCTGGCGGCCAGCACCGTTGTCAGGCTGTCGAAGACCTGGTCGACCTGACCTTCGAAGGTGTCGGCCGTGACCTTGCCCGACGCGTCCTGGGCGACCTGTCCCGACAGAAACACGAGCCGCCCGCCGTTGACGATCACGGCGTGCGAATAGCTGCCCACCGACATGCCCGGCGGATTGATGCATTCCAGGTTCATCGCTGCTCCCTGAGTTCTCGAGGCCCGCTGATCGTACCTTCGAAGGCACGCATCCACCTTCGCACTGGTTCCGATCCTCGGCGGGTCGTCACGAGGGCATACTTCCGGCCGAGCCCGTGAGCCCCGACAACCATCCTCCCGACAGCTCAGCCATGAGTCTCACCGCCGACGCCCGCGGCGTCTACGCCATCGCGCCCACGCCGTTCACGCCCGACGGCCTGCTCGACCACGCATCGCTCGAGCGCATGTGCCGCTTCTACCGCAAGGCCGGCGCGACCGGCCTCACGGTGCTGGGCCAGCTCGGCGAAGCGCCCAAGCTCGACCACGCCGAGTCGGTTGCCGTGGTGAAGGCCGTGGTCGAGCATCTGGGCATGCCGGTGATCGTCGGCGTCACGGCGCCGGGCTTTGCCGCGATGCGCGCCCTGGCGTGCGACGCGATGCAGGCAGGCGCCGCCGGCGTGATGATCGCGCCGCCCAACACCCTGCGCACCGACGACCAGATCGTCGGCTACTACGACCAGGCCGTCGAGGCGATCGGGGCCGATGTGCCCTTCGTGATCCAGGATTACCCCCTCACCTTCAGCGTGGTCATGAGCCCCTCGGTGATCCGGCGCATCGTCATGGCGCATCCGTCCTGCGTGATGCTCAAGCACGAGGACTGGCCGGGTCTCGAGAAGATCTCGACGCTGCGCCGCTGGGAGCACGACGGGGCGATGCGGCGGATCTCGATCCTCTGCGGCAACGGCGGGCTGTTCCTCGACTTCGAGTGCGAGCGCGGCGCCGACGGCGCGATGACCGGCTACTGCTTTCCCGAGATGCTCGCCGGCGTGGCGACCCTGATCGCGGCCGGGCGCCGCGACGAGGCGCACGATCTGTTCGACGCGCATCTGCCGCTGCTGCGCTACGAGCAGCAGCCCGGCGTCGGGCTGGCGGTGCGCAAGTACGTGCTGATGCGACGCGGCGTGCTGGCCAGCGACGCGCAACGCCGTCCGGCCGCGGCGCTGAGCAGCACCGCCCGGGCCGAAGTCGACTATCTGCTCGATCGACTCGACACGAGGTATCCGTGGAAACACTCGACTGCGTGGTGATCGGCGCCGGGGTGGTAGGGCTGGCCGTCGCGCGGGCGCTCGCGCTCGATGGCCGTGAGGTCGTCGTCGTCGATGCCGCCGATGCGATCGGCACCGAGACCAGTTCGCGCAACAGCGAGGTGATCCACGCCGGCATCTACTATCCGGCCGGATCGCTGAAGGCGCGGCTGTGCGTGACGGGCCGCCGCCAGCTCTACGATTACTGCCGCGAACGCGGCGTCGCCCATCGCGCCTGCGGCAAGCTGATCGTCGCCAACGGCGACGCCCAGGTGATGCAGTTGGCGGGCATCGCGCGTCACGCCCAGGCCAATGGCGTGGAGCAGCTCACCCTGATCGATGGCGCGCAGGCGCGCGCGCTCGAGCCGGCGCTGCGCTGCGACGCCGCGCTGCTGTCGCCGGTGACCGGCATCATCGACAGCCACGGCCTGATGCTCGCGCTGCTCGGGCAGGCCCAGGACCACGGCGCGATGCTGGCGCTGAAGTCGCCGGTGGACAGCCTCGCGGTGGCGCCCGGCGGCTTCGATCTGCGCACCGGCGGCGATGAACCCATGGCCGTGCGGGCCAGCGTGGTCGTGAACTGCGCCGGGCTGCATGCGCCGGCGCTGGCCGCACGCATCGACGGGCTCGATGCACGTCACGTGCCGACGGGCCGGCTGTGCAAGGGCAACTACTTCACCCTCACCGGCCGGGCGCCCTTTTCCCGGCTGATCTACCCGGTGCCCGAAAGCGCCGGGCTCGGGGTTCATCTGACCCTCGACCTCGCCGGTCAGGCACGATTCGGCCCCGACGTGCAGTGGGTCGATGTCATCGACTATTCGGTCGACCCGGCACGCTGCGCCGATTTCACCGACGCGATCCGCCAGTACTGGCCCGGGCTGCCCGACGACTCCCTGGCGCCGGCCTATGCCGGCATCCGCCCCAAGCTGGGCGGGCCGGGCGAAGCCGCCGCCGACTTCGTGATCCAGTCGGCGAGCACCCATGGCCTGGCGGGTCTGGTCAACCTCTTCGGCATCGAATCGCCCGGGCTCACCTCCAGCCTGGCCATCGCCGACGAGGTGGTGGCGCGCGTGCGGGCCGAAACCTGAGTGGCGGCGAGCCCATCCGGCCCGGGCAGGCCGGCGGGTGCCGTGCGCCCGCGGCATGTCATCGAACTCGGGATGCTGTCGCTGCTGTGGGGCGCCGCCTACCTGTTCACCCGCTCGGCGGTGCCGGAGTTCGGTCCGGTCACGCTGATCGCCCTGCGCATGGGCATTGCGGCCGTCCTGCTGCTGCCGGTGCTCGCGATGCGCGGGGGGCTGCCGGTCCTGCGGCGGCACGCGGCCCTGTTCGCCCTGCAGGGCACGGCCTTCACGGCGCTGTCGTTCGTCCTGATCGCCTGGTCGGCGCTCACCCTGAGCGCGGGCCTCACAGCGGTGCTCAATGCGACCGCACCCATGTTCGGTGCCATCGTGGCCTGGCTGTGGCTGGGCGAGCGCATCGGCGGCTGGCGCCGGGTCGGCCTGCTGGTGGGCATGGCCGGGGTCGCGGTGCTGCTTTGGGGGCGCATGTCGCTGCGCATGGACGCCTCGTCGGTGGCGGTCGGCTGGGCGGTGCTCGCGGGCCTGGGGTCGTCGCTGATCTGGGGCGTGTCGGCCAACTTCGCCCGGGTACGCATGTCGGGCATCGACCCGCTTGCCATGACCGTGGGCACCATGCTTGCCGCGGCCCTGGCGCTCGCACCTCTCGCCTGGGCGGAGTGGCAAGGCGCGTGGGGCGAACCGCGCGTGGCGCTGCCCGGCCTGCGCGCGTGGGCCGAGGCGGTATTCCTCGGCGTGGCGAGTTCGGGGTTGGGCATGCTGATGTACTTCCGGCTGTTACGCGAAGTCGGCACCGTGCCGACGATGTCGGTGACCTTCCTGAACCCGGTGGTCGCGATCGTCTCGGGCGCGCTCTACCTGGGCGAGGCGATCACGCTGCAGACGGTGGCGGGAAGCGCAGTGGTGCTGGCGGGCACCGCGCTGGCGGTAGGACTGCTGCCCAGGCCAGCGCGCTGATCACGCCCTGGCATCGGGCGCCGCAGGACGCCGCAGCCAGGCCACCTCAGGCGAGGAGCGGCCCGACTTCCGGATGCCGACGTGCCCACACCCGCACGTAGGAGCAGCGCGGTTCGATCGACAGGCCGTGAGCGGCGGCGTGATCGAAGACCGCCCGCACGACGATGGCAGCCAGCCCCTGCCCCTCGAGCGCGGGGGGCACCTCGGTGTGATGGACGACCATCGTGCGGCCGGCCAGGCGATAGTCGGCCCGGCAGCGCTGGCCGTCGACGAACAGTTCGAAGCAGGCGCGCTCGGGACGATGCACGACGTCGGCTGCGGTCAGGGTGCGGGGCGTGTTCATGGCGCGGCTCCTTGGGCGGGAGTGTGGGCGTCGCTGCGACAATTGGAGGGCCAAAGGGCCGGCGTCGATACCGCGAGGTGGCCGGGAGGCTCAGGCCGGGGCAGGTACGTTCGGCCCGGCGGCTTTCGCCGGACGTTCGACGAGCAGCACCACCGCCTGCGCGGCGATGCCCTCCTCCCGGCCCTCGAAGCCCAGACGCTCGTGCGTCTGGGCCTTGACGCTCACCCGATC
>JBILUW010000400.1:0-2585 GCA_044370795.1 Burkholderiaceae bacterium | reverse complement strand
GTACCATTAAGGCATCAGCATCATGCGAGTCGTGAACTTCTCGGACGCACGGAACAACCTCAAGAGCGTCATCGATCAGGTCATCGACGATGCCGACTACACGGTCATCGCGCGCCGAGACGCGCCCGACGCCGTCGTGATGTCCCTCGACACCTTCAACGGACTGATGGAAACCGTCCATCTGCTGAAGTCGCCGGCCAATGCCGCTCACCTGACCCGCTCCATCGAGCAGTACCGCAAGGGTCGGCTGAAGGAGCAGGGCCTGATCGATGCCGATTGACGAGAGGCCGCCAAGGCTGGCCTGGACCCTGGCCGCCTGGGACGATTACACCTGGTGGCAGAGCCAGGACCGCAAGACCCTCCGGCGCATCCATGCGCTGATCACCGACTGCCTGCGCCAGCCCTTCGAAGGAATCGGCAAGCCCGAGCCGCTGCGCGAAAACCTCGCGGGTTTCTGGTCGCGCCGGATCGACGACACCCACCGGCTGGTCTACACCGTCGATGACGGGGTGCTGATCGTGATCGCTTGTCGGTATCACTACGGCTGACGCGCCAGGACGCGCCCGCACTCACCCGATCAGGCCCAGCGCGATCTCGGCGCGCTCGCGCACGCTGCGGCGGCGCTTGAGCGCCTCGTCGTTGGTGCCGGTGCCCTCGAGCGCGCGCCGATACACGCCCTGCACGATCGCCGCCAGCTTGAACAGATTGAAGACCAGGTAGAAGTTCCAGTCGCCGATAGCGCCAAGGCCCGCGCGCCGGCAGTAGGCCTCGAGATAGGCATCCTCGGTGGGCAGGCCGAGACTGCGCGGGTCGACGCCCTGCAGTCCGAAGGGCGGCTCGGGTATGTGGTAGACCATCGCGTTGAAGGCGAGGTCGCACAGCGGGTGGCCCAGCGTCCAGAGCTCCCAGTCGAGGATGGCCGCCACCTCGGACCGCGTCGGATGGATGATGAGGTTGCCCAGGCGAAAATCGCCGTGGGTGATGGTGGTCGGCTGCCAGTCCGGGATGTGCGACGGCAACCACGCGATCAGGCGCTCCATCGCCTCGATCTCGTCCGTCTGCGCGGCGCGGTACTGCCGCGTCCAGCGCTCGATCTGGCGCGCGAGGTAGGGCTCGGGCCGCTCGAAGGCCTGCAGCCCGAGCGCTCGATGATCGAGCCCGTGCAGCCGCGCCAGCGTCGCGTTCATCGCATCGAAGATCGCCGCACGATCGGCGGGTGCTACGCCGGGCATCGCCGCGTCGTGGAAGATGCGCCCATCGACGCAGTCCATCAGGTAGAAGGCCTGCTGCAGCACCGGGTTGCCGTCGTCCATGAACAGCACGGTGCGCGGCACGGGCAGGCCGGTGGACTCGAGCGCCTTCAGGATCCGGTACTCGCGATCGACCTGATGGGCCGAAGCCAGCAGCCGACCGGCCGGCTTCTTCCGGAGCACGCACTCGCGGTCGGGGCCGTCACGGCTGGCGGTGCGCAGCAGGTAGGTGGGGTTCGAGTAGCCGCCCGCGAATTGCCGAACCTCGAGCGCGCCGCCGTAATCGGGCAGCGTCTCGCGCAGCAGGCGATCGAGCGCGCCATCATCGAGCCGGTGTCGTTCCTGAACCGGCACCGTCGCAGCGTATTGCGACATCGTCTTGCACCCCTTCCTTCAGCAGGCCCTGAAACTATCAGGAGTTCGATTACCGCTCAACGCGCACTGGACCGCTTCAGCACCCTTGACTCTGGCCCTCGCCGGCCCCTACGCTGACCTCGCGTTGTCGCCGTTGCCTCAGGCCCGACCCGGACCGCATCGCGCCCACCGCAAACGGGCACGATGCCAGGAGGAGACCGATGAGAAGCTGCCTCGCCATCATCCGCCGCGCGCTCGGCGCGCTCGCCCTCACGGCCGTCGCCGCACATGCCCAGGAAAAGGTGATTCTGGCCATGCCCACGGTGGTCGGCTCCCAGTATTCCGACATCGCCTTCGGCATGGACCTGGGCTTCTTCAAGGAAGAAGGCATCGACCTGCAGCTGGTCGCCTTCCAGGGCTCGGGCGTCGCCGTACCGCAGGTGGTCAACAAGGCGGCCACGTTCGGACTGACCGAATCGAGTCTGGTCATCACGGCGCTTGCCAAGAACGAACCCCTGCCGGTGCGCTTCTTCTACAACTACCTGCGCGAGAACGTGAACAACTTCGCGGTGCTGGCCGACGGCCCCGTCAAGTCGCTCGCCGACCTCAAGGGCCGAAAGCTAGGTGTGGGCAGCCTGACCTTCAACAGCGTGCCGATGACCAAGGCAGCATTCAAGGAGCTCGGGCTCGTCTGGGGCAAGGACGTCGAGATCCGCCCCGTCGGCGTCGGCGCGGCTGCCTGGAAGCAGCTAGAGACCGGGCAGGTCGATGCTCTCAACCTCTACGTGTCCGAGAACGTGCGCATGGGCCAGGCAGGCCTGAAGATCCGACAGATCGGCTACCCGGACCCGCTGCGTCGGCTGTTCGCCTCGGCGCTGATGACCCACGTCGACACCATTCGCGACAAGCCGCAGCTCGTCGCCGCCATGGGCCGCGCCTGGGCGAAATCGACGATCGCCTGCGCGTCGGCGCGCGAGGCCT
>JBILUW010000086.1:0-13270 GCA_044370795.1 Burkholderiaceae bacterium | reverse complement strand
CGATCAGCGGCCGTGCCGCAGCACCCGCCCGGCGCGCGTGCCGGTGTGCTCGTCGTCGAGCACGTTGATCTCGCCGTTGACGATCGTGGCCTTGTAGCCGGTTGCGCGCTGGTTGAAGCGGCGCGCGCCACCGGGCAGGTCGTGCACGATCTCGGGGTGCAGTTCGGCCACGCGCGAGGCGTCGAAGACGTTGACGTCGGCGCGCTTGCCCGCCGCCAGCACGCCACGGTCGGCCAGGCCCAGCACGCGCGCCGGCCGCGAGGTCATGCGCTCGATGGCCTCGCTCATCGTGAAGAAGCCGCGCTCGCGCACCCAGTACGACAGCATGAAGGTGGCCCAGCCGGCGTCCATGACCTGCGACACGTGCGCGCCGGCATCGCCCAGGCTGGGGAAGCAGTGGCGGCTGCGGAACATGTGCTCGAGCCCCGTGAGGTTGGGGTTGAACATGCGCAGCGTGAACAGCGCCTTGCCCTCGCTGTCGCGCGACAGGCGCAGGAAGGTCTCGGTCCAGTGTTCACCGCGCGCCTGCGCGAGGTTGACGACGCTCATCGAGGGGTCGGCCGCGTAGGCCGGCGTGTCGGCGTCGCCCATGTAGTACATGTCGTCGACCGGCGTGCCGAGGTTGGCCTTGAAGCCGCCGGCCTTGCCCTCCTCGACCATGGCCGAGAAGATCTCGGGGTCCTTCAGCGCCGCCACGCGCTCGGCGAGCGTGCGCATCTTCTGCACCCGACCCCAGGTGGGGCCGCGCACCGGCAGCGCCGCCTGCAGGCCGTAGATCATGCCGGAGCTGCGCACCTGGGTGATGGCGGTGATGTCGCGGCCCTCGCAGATGGCCTCCAGCGCATTGCGCCGCTCGGTGGCGCTGGCGAGGTCGCCGCGGCCGGCGCCGTAGCTGCACAGCACCCGCGCGTGCGCGGCATCGGAGATGTTCTGCAGCAGGCTGAGCTCGGCGCCCACCGCCTGCACCAGGCCGTTGCGGCGCGCCACCTCGCGCGAGATGGCGATGATCTCGCCCTCGTCGGCGAAGGTGCCGGGGATGGCGCGGCCATCGGGCAGGGTGTGCATCGCGAAGCGGTTGATCGAGAAGCCGGCGGCGCCGGCGTCGATCGAGCGGCCGACCACCTCGGCCATGCGCTGCAGTTCGTCGGCGGTGGCCTGCTCCTCGACCGCGCGCTCGCCCATCACGTAGAAGCGCACGGCGCTGTGGCCGACCAGGCCGGCGATGTTGATGCCCGGGCGCAGTTTCTCGACCGCGTCGAGGTAGCCGCCGTAGTCTTCCCAGCTCCAGGGCAGGCCGGTGAGGATGGCGTGGCGCGGGATGTCCTCCACCGTCTCCATCATGCCGGCGAGCAGTTCGCGGTCGGTGGGCTTGCACGGCGCGAAGGTGACGCCGCAGTTGCCCAGCAGCGCGGTGGTCACGCCGTGCCAGCTCACCGGCGTGCAGTCGGGGTCCCAGCCGATCTGGGCATCGAGGTGGGTGTGGATGTCGACGAAACCGGGGGTGACGGTGAGACCGTCGGCGTCGATCTCGCGACGGCCCTTGCCGTCGACCTTGCCGACGGCGGTGATCAGGCCGTCGGTGATGCCGATGTCGCCGCTGAAGGGTGCGGAGCCGGTGCCGTCGACGAGGGTGCCGCCGCGGATGACGAGGTCGTGGGCCATGGGGATCTCCTGGATGGGTTGAAGGGGCGGGCGGCGCGATCAGGGCCGCATCGGGAACGAGACGCTGCCCGGCGTGCGCACCGGCTCGGCCAGTCGCACGAAGTCGGACAGCAGGGAACGGGTCTTGCGCGGGTCGATGATCTCCTCGACCCAGAACTTCTCGGCGGTGCGAAAGGGCGAGCGCAGCGCGTTGAGCCGCTGCTCGATCTCCTCGAGCTTGGCCTTGGGATCGGGCGCGGCATCGATGTCGGCCCGGTAGGCGGCCTCGATGCCGCCTTCGAGGGGCAGCGAGCCCCAGTAGGCCGACACCCAGGCGTAGCGCAGCGACAGGCGCGCGCCCGGCTGGTGGGCGGCGCCGGCCACGCCGAAGGCATTGCGGACGATCACGGTGCACCAGGGCACGGTGGTCTGGTTCATCGCGGCCATCGCGCGCACGCCGTGCCGGATGGTGGCGGTCTTCTCGGCATCCAGACCGATCAGGAAGCCCGGGCAATCCTGCAGGTAGATGACCGGCAGGTGGAAGGTCTCGGCGAGATCGACGAAGCGCACGACCTTCTGGCAGGTTTCGGCGTTCCAGCTGCCGCCGTAGTGCATCGGATCGCTGGCCATGATCACCACCGGATGGCCGGCCACGCGCGCCAGGCCGCCGATGATCGAGCGGCCGAACTGGCGGCTCATCTCGAAGAAGGAGCCGCGGTCGACCACCGACTCGACGATGGGCCGCATCTTGTAGACCTGCCGGCGGTTGCGCGGGATCGCGCTCAGCAGGAACTCGTCGGCGCGCGCCGGGTCGTCGGTGCAGGGGCCCACCGGTGGCAGGCCGTGCACCGACGAGGGCAGATAGGACAGGAAGCGGCGCGCCTGCTCGAAGGCCTCGGCCTCGGTGTCGACGACGTTGTCGATGCCGCCGGCGCGCGCCTGCAGGTCGGCGCCGCCGAGCTCCTGCTTGGTGAGGGATTGGCCCAGGCGGGCCACCAGCGGCGGGCCGGCCACGAACATCGCGGAATCGCGGGTCATGACCGAGAAGTGCGACGACGCCAGGCGCGCGGCACCCAGTCCGGCCACCGAGCCCAGGCCCAGCCCCACCACCGGCACCTGCGCGAGGTTGGCGGTCATGTGGTAGAAGCCGCGCGTGCCGCCCACCCCGCCGGGCAGGTTGGCCGCGCCCTTGGTCTCGATGGTCTTGACCGAGCCGCCACCGCCCGAACCCTCGATGATGCGGATTATCGGCAGGCGAAACTCGGCGGCCATCTCCTCGGCCATCAGCGGCTTGGCGCTGATCGAGGCGTCGGCCGAACCGCCGCGCACCGTGAAGTCGTCGCCGACGATCACCACCGGCCGGCCCTCGACGGTGCCGCGCCCGAACACGCAGTTGGCCGGCGTGACCTGCCGCAGCGCGCCCTTCTCGTCGTACTCGCCGATGCCGGAGAGTTCGCCCACCTCGTGGAAGCTGCCGGCGTCGAGCATGCCGTCGATGCGCTCGCGCACCGTCAGGCGGCCGCCGTCGTGCTGGCGCTTGACCTTGTCGGGCCCGCCCATCGCGTGCGCGTACGCGCGGCGCCGTTCGAGTTCGTCCAGCTCGGGCTGCCAGCTCATCCGACGGTCTCCCTGATCGAAACCCCTGCCGCACGCTGGGGAAAGGAGTCAGTCTGCCACAGGGGCGGGTGCTCGCCGCGCCAGGTGCGCACGATGAAACCGCCGGCGTTCCACCGGCTGCGTCGCATGCTCAGTCGGCCGGGCGCTGCAAAGGGGCGAACCACCACAGCAGCACCCCGAGCACGATGGCGCCCACGCCGGCAGGCAGCAGCGCGCGCCAGCCGCGATTGGCCGTGCGCAGCACCTCGGCCTGCGTGACCCAGATCGTCTCGCAGGCGCCGTTGCCGCGGTCGGTGCGCACGGTGGACGTGCCGCGGCGAAAGGGGCGGCCGTGGTCGTGCGCGTACTCGGCCAGATAGCCGCGCAGGGCGACCTGATCGCCCGGGCGCACGCTGCGCAGCACCCTGACCAGGCGCGGATCGCTGGCCAGCAGATGGTTGTTCGAGAGCGCGTTCTCGTCGAAGCGCGCCCAGGTCTGCGCCGAGTCGGTGCCGGCGTTGCAGGTGTAGACCTCGCTCCAGAACCGGATGGCGCGGTAGGCGTCGTTACGCAGGTTGGCGCCCCAGATCAGGCACAGGTCGACCACGTTGAGGTGGTCGTTCCAGTCCTTGCGATGGAGCACGTCCCACCAGACACCAGCGTCGTGGCGGCTGACGACCAGGCCCTGGATGCGGTACTGGTAGAGCGGCCGCACGGTGTAGGTCACGCCGCCGGCATTCGCCGTGAAGGGCTGGCGCGACTCGGCCACCTGCAGCGGCTCGGCCTGCAGCGCCGGCAGGGTCTGGTGCGGTTCGGGCAGCGTGTGCCGCATCCAGAGGGAGGCTGCGATCGCGAGGAGCCCGGCCAGCACCAGCGGACCGGACAGCCGGGCCACCATCGGCGGCCGGCGTTCAGTTGCGCGTCTGGACGGCGTAGATCTTCTGCACGATCTGCCAGCGTCCGTCGACCTTGAGCAGGTTCAGATAGTCGGTGAAGTAGCGCGGGGGCAGCTGGCACTTCACCTTCGCGAAGGCGGTGCCGGGCCCCGACTGGTCGAGCAGCAGGATGCCGTCGTCGCGGGCCAGGCCGGCCGCCTTGCCGGATGGCCGGTTGCGCACGGCCTCGAGCCAGGCGTCGCGCGAGATCTCCCGCCATTCGCCGTCGACCTCCCAGGTGAGCGAGCTGGCCGGATGGAAGACGCTGGCGAGCTTGTCGGCATCGCCCTCGTAGAGGCCGTCGAAATAGGTCTGCAGCGTTGACTCGAGGGCGGGGCGGTCGTCGGGCGTCATGGCGGTGCTCCGTGGCTGGGTCGGGCGTTGCGTGGTGTTGCGGGGTGCGTCGCGCTCAGGGATCGATGATCGCCGCGCAGGTGTCGGTGGGCACGGCCGCGGGATGGCCGATGACCGGCACCATCTTGATGACCGCCGAGGCGACGCGGCAGGGCGCGGCCAGCACGCCGCAGCCGCTCAGGGCCAGGGCGAGCAGCGGCGCGGTGACGAGCAGGCGGAGTCGGTGCGGCGAGGGCATGGGGCGATCTTCCTGATGAGGGGGGCGGCGTGCGCCGGCCCCAGAGCCGGCCGGGAGGCGCGGGTGCCGTGTCCGGGCGTCACTATAATCGGTGCGCCTCATGCAGATCGAATCCGTTCGCCAGCGATTGCGTGGCCTGGGAGCGCTGCCCGCGCACGAGCGCTGGTTCCTCCAGGGCTGGACGCGCGCGCTCGCCCCCGACCACGGCCGTCACCGCCTCCAGGACTTCCTGCCGCGGGCGCTGCGCGAGGCGCTGCCCGCGCTGCGCGCCGATCTCGACGGCCTCGCGCACATCGCGCAGCGTCATCCGGCTGCCGACGGCGGCGAGCGCCTGCTCGTCGGCCTGGCCGACGGACTGGCGGTGGAGAGCGTGCTGCTGCCGCGCGCCGGGCTGTGCGTGTCCACCCAGGTGGGCTGCGCGGTTGGTTGCGTGTTCTGCCAGACCGGCCGCGACGGCCTGACACGGCAGCTGGGCAGCGCCGAGATCGTCGCGCAGGTGGCGCTCGCCCAGACGCTGCGGCCGGTGCGCAAGGTGGTCTTCATGGGCATGGGCGAGCCGGCCCACAACCTCGATGCCGTGCTCGAGGCGATCGCGCTGCTGGGCACCGACGGCGGCATCGGCCACAAGAACCTGGTCTTCTCCACGGTCGGCGATCGCCGGGTCTTCGAGCGGCTGCCGCGCGAGGCGGTGCGCCCGGCACTGGCCTTGTCCCTGCACAGCACCGACGCGGCGCTGCGGGCCCGTCTGCTGCCTCATGCGCCGCGCATCGACCCCGCCGAGCTGGTGGCCCTGGCCGAGGCCTACGCGCGCGCCACCGGCTATCCGATCCAGTACCAGTGGACGCTGCTCGAGGGCGTCAACGACGGCGACGACGAACTCGAGGCGATCGCCCGCCTGCTCGCCGGCCATTACGCCGTGATGAACTTCATCCCCTTCAACCGCGTCGATGGTCTGCCCTGGCGCCGGCCCGCCGCCGAGCGCGCCGCCGAGATGGTGCGGGTGCTGCACCGGCGCGGCGTGCTCGCCAAGCTGCGGCAGTCGGCCGCGCAGGAGGTCGATGGCGGCTGCGGGCAGCTGCGCGCGCGGGCCGCCGCCGACGGCGCGGCACCGGGGCCGGCGGGGCGGGTCGCGCGCGTGCGCGTCGTGTCGCGGGCGCCGACCCCGGCCCCGGCCCCGACCGTCACGCCGACCGTCACGCCGCGGCATCTCTGAAGGCCGGCTTCATGCGCCTGGTTGCCAACGGCATCGCCATCGAGATCGACGACCGCGGCCCGCCCGGCGGGGAGCCGGTGCTGCTGATCATGGGCCTGGGCATGCAGCTGGTGGGCTGGCCCGAGCCGTTCGTGCGCGCCCTGACGGGCCGGGGCCTGCGCGTGATCCGCATCGACAACCGCGATGCCGGCCTGTCGGAAGACCTCTCCCGTCTGGGCGTGCCCAACATCGCCTGGCAGGGCATGCGCCACGCGCTGCACCTGCCGGTGCGCGCGCCTTACGGGCTCGAGGCCATGGCCGATGATGCGATCGGCGTGCTCGATGCGCTGGGCATCGCCTCGGCCCACTGGGTGGGCGCCTCGATGGGCGGCATGATCGCGCAGCGCGCCGCCCTCGATGCGCCGCGGCGGGTGCGCAGCCTGAGTCTGATCATGACCACGCCCGGCGCCCGCGGGCTCGCCCGCCCGCCGCGGGTGCGGCTGCTGCCGCCCGATGCGGCCGGCGCCCACCGGCCCCACCCCGACGACCTGCCGGCCCTCATCGAGCATCTGGTGCGCCTGTGGCGGCTGATCGGCAGCCTGGGCCATGGTGTCACCGAGGCCGAACTGCGCGAGCGGGTGTGCGCCGCCGCCGCGCGCGCCTGGCGCCCCGAGGGCACCCTGCGCCAGCTCGCGGCCATCATGGCTGCGCCCGATCGCACGTCGGCGCTGCGCGGCTGCACGCTGCCGGCCAGCGTCATCCACGGCACGGACGACCCCCTGCTGCCGCTCGCCCACGGGCGGGCGCTGGCGGCGGCGCTGCCGGGGGCGCAGCTGCACGAGATGGCGGGCATGGGGCACGACCTGCCGCCCGACCTGCACGAGCGGCTGGCCGCGCTGGTGGCCGAATCGGTCGATCGCGCCCGGACGCGCGTGCCGTGAACTGAAACGGCGCGTCAGTCGCGCGCGGCAAGGCGCGGCCCGACGGCGCCTGCCGAGGGGCCTCGGTCGCCGGCCTCGCGCAGCCTGTAGAAGCGGGCATTGAGGTGGCGGGCCACCGCCGTGACGTCGTCCTCGCTCCAGCCCAGGCGCTGCAGGTCCTGCCAGCGCCGAACCTGCTCGCGCAGGCTCGCCCAGTCGGTGACCAGACGCCGGTCGCGCCAGTGCGCCTGCGTGGTGTGACAGCCGATGCAATGCGTGTCGTAGAGCAGGGCACCGCGGCCGGCGACAGGCTGGGCGCGCGGCGCGGTCGCCGGCAGCGCGATTGCGACGCCCAGCGCCGTGATCGCGGCGAGCGCGCGGGCGCGCGGCATGCGCGGGTGGCGGGCAGGGCTGGAACGATGGGTCATGGCGGGCGGGCTTGGGGGAGGCGGCTCACGTGACATCGGGCCGTTCCGGGCGCATCGCCGGCCGGCCGCCTGTGCGATCATGCCCGTTTCCCGCGCGTCGGGCATCGGCCCGCGCAATCGCCGCGCCCGGCACGGCCACGCGCCGTGCCTGGCACGCCCCGCGAGGAGCCCGCAGCGTGTCCAAGCCCTTTCCTGCCGACAACCCGTTCTTTCGCGGCTACTACGCCCCGGTGATCGCCGAGTCCGATGCGCCCCATCTGCCGGTCACCGGCGAGATGCCGGCCGGGCTGGCCGGCACCCTCTACCGCAACGGCCCCAACCCGCAGTTCGCGCCGCGCGGGCCGCACCACTGGTTTGCCGGCGACGGCATGATCCACGCCTTTCGCATCGCCGGCGGCCGAGTGTCGTACCGCAACCGCTGGGTGCGCACGCCCAAATGGGTGCTCGAGCACGCCGAGGGCGAGGGCCTGTCGGGCGCGTTCGGCAACCCGGCGTTTTCCGATCCGCGCATCGTCGCCCTCGACTCCACGGTGGCCAACACCCACGTGGTGCCGTTCGCCGGGCGGCTGCTCGCGCTCGAGGAGCAGCACGCGCCCTTTGCGATCGACCCCGACAGCCTCGCGCCGGTCGGCTACGAGACCTTCGGCGATGCGCTGTGCGGGCCCGTGACCGCGCACCCCAAGGTCGACCCGGTCACCGGCGAGATGGTCTTCTTCGGCTACTCGGCGCGTGGCCGCTTCAGCCCCTGGGCGAGCATCCAGATGGCCGATGCCTCGGGGCGCATCGTGCGCGCCGAGCAGCTCGAGCTGCCGTTTGCGAGCATGGTCCACGACTTCGCCGTGACCCGGCACTGGATCGTGCTGCCCATCTTCCCCCTGACCGGCTCGATGCAGCGCGCGCGCGGCGGGCTGCCGCCCTATGCGTGGGAGCCCGACAAGGGCACCCGGATCGCGCTGATTCCGCGCAACGCGCCGGTGTCGGCCACGCGCTGGTTCGACGCGCCGCCCTGCTACGTCTTCCACCCCATGAACCACTTCGAGGACGCGGCCGGGCGCATCGTGGTCGACGTCATGAAGTACGACGTGGCGCCGCTCTTTCCCCGCCCAGACGGCTCGCCCTCGACGCCCTCGGCGCCGCCGGCGCGGCTGTTTCGCTGGACCATCGACCCGAACGCCGACAGCCTCGGCATCGCCGAGACGCAGCTCGACGATCGCGCCGGCGAGTTCCCGCGCTTCGACGAGCGCCACTGCATGGCCCCCTACCGCCACGGCTGGTACGTCGCGGGCGATGTCGGCGCACCGCGCGAAGCGGCTGGCCGGGCCGACGGGCTGGTCCACCACGACTTCGCCACCGGCCGGGCGCAGGCCTGGATGCCGCCGGCGGGCGACCGCTGCGGCGAGCCGGTGTTCGTGCCGCGCGCGCCCGATGCCGCCGAGGGCGACGGCTGGCTGCTTTGCACGCTGTACCGCGGTGCCGAGAACCGCAGCGACCTCGCCGTCTTCGCAGCCACCGACATCGGCCACGGGCCCGTGGCCCTGGCCCATCTGAGCAGCCGCGTGCCGGCCGGCTTCCACGGCAGCTGGTGCGCGAGCCAGCCCTCCTGAGCGGCACGCCATGACCCTCCAGCTGAACGAACGCCTCGAACAGTTCGAATCGCCGTTTCGTCGCCTCGACGCGCTGCTCGCCGATCGGGTCCCGGCCCCGGGGCTGGCACCCGTGCTCATGCACGTCGGCGAACCCCAGGACGCGCCGCCGTCGCTGCTCGCCGACGCGGTGGCGGCGCATGCGACCGAGTGGAACCGCTATCCGCCCTCGCTGGGCACGCCGGCGTTCGTGTCGGCTGCCGCCGGCTGGATCGATCGGCGCTATCCGGCCGCGCGCGGCCGGCTGCGGCCCGATCGCGAACTCTCCTCGGTGGCAAGCACCCGCGAGGCCCTCTACCTGGCCGCGTCGGTGGCCATCGGGCCGGGGCGGCGCGACCCGGTCGCGCTGATGCCCAATCCGTTCTACCAGACCTACCGGGTGGGCGCGATCATGGCCGGCGCCGAGCCGTGCTACCTCGCTCAGTCGGCCTGGCCCGACTGCCAGCCCGACCTCGATGCGCTCGACGCCGCGCTGCTCGCGCGCACCGCCATCCTCTACCTGTGCTCGCCGTCCAACCCCGAGGGCGTGGTGCTGCCGCCGCAGCGCATCCTGCAGGCGGTTGCGCTGGCCCGCCGGCACGGCTTCCTGGTGGTGTTCGACGAGTGCTATGCCGAACTCTACGACCGCGATCCGCCGGCCGGCGCGCTCGAGGTGCTCGCCGGGGCCGATGCCTCGCCGGCCTGGCTCGACAACGTGCTGGTGCTGCATTCGCTCTCCAAGCGCTCCAACGCCGCCGGCATGCGCTCGGGTTTCGTGGCCGGCGATGCGCGCGTGGTCGCCGCGCTCAACCGCATCCGCCAGAACGGCACGGCCTGCACGCCGGCGCCGGTGCTCGCCGCGGCCGCCGCGCTGTGGTCGGACGACCGGCACGTGGCCCTGATGCGCGAGCGGCTGCGCGCCCGCTTCGACCTCGCCGACAGGCACCTCGGCGGCTACCCCGGCTACCGGCGGCCTGGCTGCGGTTTCTTCGTCTGGCTCAAGGTGCCCGACGGCGCCGCGCTCACCCGGCGGCTGTGGGCCGAGCGCGCCCTGAAGGTGCTGCCCGGCGAGTACCTCACCCAGCCCGACGCCGATGGCGTCAATGCCGGGCGTTTTTTCGTGCGCGTGGCTCTGGTGCATGACCTGCCGGTGGTCGACGAGGGTCTGGCGCGGCTGGCCTCGCTGCTCTGACCGATGCCGGTTCCCATGACCTCGCCCGAGCGCGCGCCCTTGCCCCGACGCGCGCTGCTGGCCACGCTGCTGGCCGCGATTGCCATGCCGGGGCGCGCGCAGCCGGCGAGCCCCGGCGCCTCGGCGCACGACATCGTCGAAGCGCTGGCCCCCGCGCCTGTCACCCGCGGGCTGGGCCGTAACCTGAAGGTCGAGCCGGCGAAGATCGATCTGTCCATCGGCTTCGACTTCGACTCCGCCCGCCTGCGCGACGACAGCCGGCCGCAGCTCGAGCGGCTGGCCGAGGCGCTGCGCAGCGAGCGCCTCGCAGCCCTGCGCTTTCGCATCGAGGGCCACACCGACGCGCAGGGCACGGCCGCCCACAACCAGGCCTTGTCGGCGCGTCGCGCCGAGTCGGTGGTCGCCTTTCTCGCGCGACAGGGCGTGGTCCGCGAACGACTGCAGCCGGTGGGCAAGGGCTACACCGAGCCGCTCGATCCGGCCGATCCGAAATCGGCCCGCAACCGCCGCGTGCGCATCGTGACCCTGGAGCCGGCCCCATGAGCCTGTCGCATCGGAATGCCCCCCGCCAGTGGTCGCGCGCCCATCCCGCCCGCCCTGCGCGCCGGATGCTGCTGGCCGGGCTGCCCCTGCTGGGAGCGGCTCTGGTCTGCGCTCGGGCAGGCGCCCAGGAGCGCTCCGACCCGATCCGTTTCATCGATCTCTCGAAGTTCGACTCCGACCTGTACCGGGCGCTGGAGGCCGGCTCGAGCCCGGTGGTGGTCACTTTCTACGAGAAGACCTCGCCGAACGCCATGCCCACCCGGCTGCAGAAGTGGCTCTCGGCGGTCGAGAAGTCGGGTGGCCGCATCGACGTCGAGCCGCCGCCCGACGAGCCCCGGCCGCGCAGCCCCGCGCTGCTGCTCGGCCTGCTGGGCGCGCTGTGGTCGAGCATCAAGGCGTGGGGCGAAATCCGCGAGGAGGCGATGCTCGCCGCGGCGCGCTCGCGCCATGCGGTGATCGCGCTCGAGCGCAACGCCGCGGGCGATGTGGTGGTGGCGCGGGTGATCTTCGCGCCGCGGCAGCCTTAGGCAGGCGCGAAGCGCGCGGGCCGCCAGGACTCAGCGGGCCGGGCCCTCGAGGGCCAGCCAGATCGCGCCGCTGACCACCAGCCCGGCAAGGCAGGCGCCCAGCATCGCGGCGCCGGCCGCCTGCAAAGGCATCGGGCCGGCGGGCCCGGTGACGGCACACAGCGCCAGACCCAGGCCGCCGGTGGCGGCGTAGCGGCGCATGTAGATGGGCAGCAGGCGCGCGCGCTCGCGGTTGCGCGCGAGCGCGGCGTGCGCGCTGAACGGATCGGTGTGGTTGCAGGGCTCGAACAACCAGCCGAACAGCCAGTAACGGCGCCACAGGGCGAGACTCGAGGAGGCGGAGGAGGGCGCGGTCATGGGCGGGCTCCCGTCAGCGTCTGGCGGCTTCGCGCCGCGCGATCCACATCGTCGAGGCGAGGATCACGGCTCCGCCCAGCAGCGCGGTGGCCGAGGGCAGGTCGCCGAACAGCGCCAGGCCGAGCAGCGCCGCCCAGATCAGGTCGAGGAAGCGCACCGGCTGCATCGCGGAGATGTCGCCCAGGCTGAAGGCGCGGGTCATGCACAGGTGCGCGACCGTGCCGAGCACGCCGCACAGCAGGAAGGTGCCCCACTGGACGAGGGTGGGGTCGCGCCAGCCCGGCAGCGCCAGCGGCAGCGTGAGCAGCGTGACCGAGATGTTCTGCCAGAAGACGATGGTCTCGGGCTTGTCGCGGCGGGTCAGGGCCTTGTTGATGAGGAACGAGGCTGCGAACAGCGGCGAGGCCGCCAGCATCACCAGGCTCCACCAGCCGGCGCCGTGGCCCGACAGGTGCGGCGCCACCACGATCAGCACGCCGGCGAAGCCCACGCCCGCGGCCAGCCAGCGCGCCGGGCTGACCTTCTCGCGCAGCGCCAGCGCCGCGCCCACCAGCACGAAGATGGGCGTGGTGAAGCCGATGGCGGTGGCGTCGGCGAGCGGGATGTGGGGCAGCGCCAGGAAGAAGAGCGCGAGCGCCGCGGTGTGCGCCGCGCCGCGCACCCACTGGCCGGTCATGTTGTTGGGCCAGTAGGCGCCCAGCCCGCTGCGCATCACCCAGGGCAGCATCACCAGCAGCCCGAAGACGTAGCGCAGGAACTGCGACTGCAGCGGGTCGAGCTGCTGGGTCATGATGCGCATCACGCCGTTCATCGCGCACAGCGTGAAGCCGCCCGCGGCCATCCAGGCCATCGCGCGCACGATCTGCGGCACGCGACCGCCCGGCCGGCCGCTGGAGGCAGCTGCCGTGGAGGCCGGGCCTTCGGAGGGTGCGCTCACCCGGGGCAGTATAGGGGCCGGCCGGCGTGGCGCGAGTTCGCGCGGGCGGGGCGCGTTCCGCATCCGTCGTCACGCCGCCATCGTCTATGCTCGCCCCCGGGGGCGCGGCGGTCGCGCCCCAGCGCCATCCGGAGGCTCCCCGATCATGCAGGTCACCGATCAGCCGGTCCTGCGCGACATCGTTCTGGTCGGCGGGGGCCACAGCCACGTCGGCGTGCTGCGTCGTTTCGCGATGCAGCCCATGCCGGGGGTGCGGCTCACCCTGATCTGTCGCGACGTGTTCACGCCCTACTCGGGCATGCTGCCCGGCTACGTGGCGGGGCTGTACACCCACGAGCAGGTCCACATCGACCTCGCGCGGCTCGCGCGCTACGCCGGCGCGCGCTTCTTCCACGACGAGGCCGTCGGGCTGGACCGCGATGGCCGGCGCGTGCTGTGCCGCGCCCGCCCGCCGGTGTCCTACGACCTGCTGTCGATCAACATCGGTTCGGCGCCGCGCGCCGATCTCGTCCCCGGCGCGGCCGAACACGCGGTGCCGGTCAAGCCCATCACCGGTTTCGATGCGCGCTGGCGCGCGCTGCTCGAACGGGTGCGCGCGCGGCCGGGAGCGCTGCGCATCGCCGTGGTGGGCGGCGGCGCCGGCGGCGTCGAGCTGGTGCTGGGCATGCGCGAGCGGCTGCGCGCCGAGCTTGCGGCCGCAGGCAGCGACCCCGGCCGCCTCGCCTTCCACCTGATCGCCGGGCGCCGGGGCGTTCTGCCCACGCACAATCGTTGGGTGCGCAGCCATG
>JBILUW010000085.1:0-13336 GCA_044370795.1 Burkholderiaceae bacterium | reverse complement strand
GCCGACGGCCCCAGACAGACCATCCATCGGACGAACCAGGCGCTGGCCGGCGCGGGCGCCGTCTGACGGTGGGATACTGCGCGATCGTGCTCGCCAGCCATGATGCCCTCGGACGCGATGGATCGGAAACCGCCGCAGTCTAGCGAAATCGCCGTCGACGACACCGCCGAAACCGCTCCAGACACCGCCCTCCAGCGTGTCTTGGCGGCGTGGCCGGCGTTCGCGCTGGCGCTGGTGCTCGGCGGCCTGCTCGCGATGGCGGCTGTCGGCTGGCTGGCCTGGCCGACGGCGTTCGGCGCTGCCGCGGTCGCCTCGGCCACCGCCATCGTCGTGGGTATCGTGCACTCGAGCCGCAACGCGCGGGCCGGCGAGCTGCTGCGCTCGCTGCTCGCCCGCGAGCGCACGGCCAACGCCCGCCACCAGCTCGCCGAACACCTCGGCGCGACGGGCACCTGGACGCTCGAGCGACGCAGCGGCGAAGAGCGGAGCATCCGCATGACCTGGAGCCCAGGCTGCTTCCGCCTGTTCGGCTGGCCGGTCGAGCAGGGCGAGCCGCCGCTGGCGCGCTTCGTCGACCGCATCCACGCCGGCGACCGCGAACGCTGGCACCTGGTCCACCGGCGCGCCCTGCGCTACGGTGGCGAGGCACGCATCGAGTACCGGTTCCTCGGCAAGGGCGGCGATCCGGTCTGGATCCGCTCGATCGCGCGCGCCGAGCGCTCGGCGGGCGGCGAGATCGTGCGACTCGGCGGCGTGGTCCAGGACATCACCGGCATCCGCGCGATCCAGCAGCGGCTGGCCTCGAGCGAGGCGAAGTTCCGCGAGCTCACCCAGCTCAGCTCCGACTGGATCTGGGAGGCCGACGCCCAGCTGCGCTGGTCGTACCTGGCCGAGGGCGCCGGCACTGTGCTCGGCGGCTGGACCCAGACCCTGCCGGGGCGGCCGCTCTGGGAGCCCCCGCCAGGGCCGCGCGCCTTTGAGCAGCCCGACTGGGACCGCCTGCGCTCGCGCCTCGAAGTCCATGCCTCGATCGAGGACTTCGAGTACCCGATGATCGACCCGGGCGGCCAGATGCGCTTCGTGTCGATATCCGGCCGCCCGATCTTCACGGCGGGCGGCGAGTTCACCGGCTACCGCGGGATCGGCCGCGACATCACCCAGGAGAAGCAGCAGCGGCTGCTGCTGCGTCTCGAGAGCGAAATCGCCGCGCTGGTGCGCGAACAGAGCGACCCGGAACAGGTGGTCTCGGCGGTCCTCGCCAAGCTGTGCGGCATCATGGGCTGGCTGGGTGGGGTCCACCTGCGCCGGATCGCCGGCATCCAGGCCTGCTCGGCCCACGAGTGCTGGGGCAGCGCCGCCTTCCTGCGCATGGTCGAGGGCTTGCCGGCGACCCTGCCCATACCCACCGCCACCGCCACGGCCGAGGGCCAGGCCTGGACCACCGGCCGCTCGCAGTGGCTGCTCGAACTGACTGCCGAAGCATCGCTGGCCCAGCGCTTCCAAGCCCGGCCCCTCGGGGCCCAGGCCATCTTCCTCGTGCCGATCACCGACGAGGCGGGCAAGGTCGCGTCGATGCTGGTCTGTCTGTCGGCCGCTCCGGTCAAGGCCCCGCGCTTCTTCGAGCAGAGCGCGGGCATCGTCTCGAGCACGCTGTCGCTGTTCCTGCAGCGCAAGGGCGCCGAGCGCAGGCTCACCCATCGCTCGCTGCACGATGCGCTGACCGACCTGCCCAACCGCATCTACCTCACCCACCAGCTCGAGACGCGCATCGCGCGCAACGAGCCCGCGGCGGTCCTCTACATCGACCTCGACCGCTACAAGATCATCAACGACACGCTTGGCCACTCGGTGGGCGACCAGGTCCTGATCGACGTCGCGCCGCGGCTGCGCGACACGATCCGCGAGCACGATGTCGCCGGCCGCATGGGCGGCGACGAATTCATCATCCTGCTGTCGCAACTGGCCGACCGCGCCGAGATCGAGCGCATCGCCAGACGCGTGCTCGCGGCGATCGAAAAGCCCTTTGTGCTGATGAACCGGGCCTACTTCCTGTCGGCAAGCATCGGGGTGGCGATCGCGCCCGACGACGGCAACGACGCGGCCCTGCTGATCAAGTGCGCCGACAGCGCGATGTACCGCGTCAAGTCCGAGGGGCGCAACGACATCCGGTTCTTCACCGGCAGCCTCTCCGACGAGCGCAGCGACCAGCTCGCGCTGGCGGCCGAACTGCCGCTTGCCCTGCAGCGCGGCGAGGTCGACCTGCACTATCAGCCCATCCTCGACGTGGCGGGGCGCCGCGTGCTCGGCTTCGAGGCGCTGCTGCGCTGGCAGCATCCAACGCGCGGCCTGCTGCGGCCCGATCGCTTCCTGGCCGCCGCCGAGCAGAGCAACCTGATCCGCGAGATCGGGTTCTGGACGCTGCGGCGGGCCATCGATGACAGGCTGGAGCTGGGCGTTCAGGCTTACCCCGACGCGGCTGTGTCGGTCAACATCTCGGCGCGCCAGTTCACCGAGGACGGATTCCTCGGCACCCTGAACGCGATGCTCAACGAACGCGCGATGCCGCCGCGCCTGCTGCAGCTCGAGCTCACCGAGAGCGCCTTCATCGGCCGCCCCGAGCGGACGGTGGCGGTCATCGGCGAATTGCGCCGGCTCGGCGTGCGGGTGCTGATCGACAACTTCGGCACCGGCTACGCGTCGCTCGCCTACCTGAAGAATCTGCCGGTCGATGGCCTGAAGATCGATCAGGGCTTCGTGCGGGGGCTGCCCGAGGACCGCGGCAATGCCGCGATCGTGCAGGCGATCACCACCCTGTGCGCGCGACTGGGCCTGACCGCGATCGCCGAAGGCGTCGAGACGCCCGAGGAGCTGCAGGCGCTGCGCTCGCTCGAATGCGAACGCCTGCAGGGCACGCTGATCGCCGAACCCATGCCGTTCGCGCGGCTGGCGGCGTTCCTGGCCACCCTGCCCGAGGTGCGCCGCATGCACCTGGTGCGCGATGGCGGCGGGCAGGCGACCTGAGCCGCAGGCACCGGCCTGCCCCTGCGGCTCGGGGGCCGGGCTGGCCGCATGCTGCGGCCGCTGGCATCGCGGGCCGGGGCATCTGCTCGCGCCCGATCCGCTTGCGCTGATGCGCTCGCGCTACAGCGCCTGGGTGCTCGATGAGCGCGACTATCTGCTGCAGACCTGGCATCCCTCGACCCGGCCCGCGGCGCTGGAGCCGCCTCCGCCGGGGCTGCGGTGGCTGGGCCTGGAGGTCCGCGCCCACGCCGCCGAAGGCGACAGCGGGCGCGTGGAGTTCGTGGCGCGCAGCAGGCTGGCCGGCCGTGCCAGCCGGATGCACGAGACCAGCCGCTTCGCGCGCGAGCACGGGCGGTGGTTCTACGTCGATGGCGAGGAGCCCGGCTGAGCGCCAGCCAGGCCAGCGGGGTTCAGTCCGGCAAGCCCCGATAGGCCAGCCCCATGGCCTCGCGGACGTCGCGCATGGTGCGCACCGCCGCCTCGCGGGCCTTGCGGCAGCCGTCGGCCATGATGTCGCGCACCAGCGCCGGCTGGTCGAGGTAGGGCTGAGCCCGCTCGCGAAAGCCCTGCTGCTCGAGCAGCACCGCGTCGATCACGGGCTGCTTGCAATCGAGGCAGCCGATGCCGGCGCTGCGGCAGCCGGCGGCGACCGTGGCACGGGTCTCGGCCGACGAATACACCTGGTGCAGCTGCCAGACCGGGCAACGCTCGGGGTCGCCAGGATCGGTGCGGCGCACGCGTGCCGGATCGGTGGGCATGGTGCGGATCTTGCGCGTGACCGCGGCAGGATCGTCGCGCATCGCGATCGCGTTGCCGTAGCTCTTGCTCATCTTCTGGCCGTCGATGCCGGGCATGCGCGAGGCTTCGGTGAGCAGGGCCTGCGGCTCGGCCAGGATCTGCCGCCGGCCACCCTCGAGGTAGCCGGCAAGCCGCTCGCGATCGGCCTGCCCGAGGCTGCCGGCCGCCTGCAGCAGCGCGCGCGCCTCCTCGAGGGCCGCCGCCTCACCGCGCTCCTGGAAGGCGGCGCGCAGCTCGAAGTAGCGCCGCGAGCCCTTGCCGCCAAGCCGGCCGGCCGCCTCGCGGACCTTGTCCTCGAGCCCGGGCTCGCGGCCGAACAGGTGGTTGAAGCGGCGCGCGACCTCGCGCGTGAGCTCGATGTGCGGAACCTGGTCTTCGCCGACCGGCACCCAGGCAGCCCGGTACATGAGGATGTCGGCCGACTGCAGCAGCGGATAGCCGAGGAAGCCGTAGGTGGCGAGATCGCGGTCGGCGAGCTTTTCCTGCTGGTCCTTGTAGGTGGGCACGCGCTCGAGCCAGCCCAGCGGCGTGCTCATCGACAGCAGCAGATGCAGCTCGGCGTGCTCGGGCACGCGGCTCTGGATGAACAGCGTCGATCTTGCCGGGTCGATGCCCGCGGCGAGCCAGTCGATCACCATCTCCCAGATGCTCGCCTCGATGACGTCGGGCGAGTCGTAGTGGGTGGTCAGTGCATGCCAGTCGGCGACGAAGAAATAGCAGTCGTGGTCGGCCTGCAGCCGGACCCAGTTGCGCAGCGCGCCGTGAAAGTGACCCAGGTGCAGCGCGCCCGTGGGGCGCATGCCGGAGACGACCAGTTCGCGAGGCATCGGAGGGGGCTCGCGCCGGGAATGCCGGCACGTCGTTGCGTAGGAGCCGCCGATTCTATCAAGGCGCCGCGGTGGCGATCCGGCCGGCGATGCTGCCGCAACCGATTCGGGTGACGAGCGGCGCGTCGCCCGTCATGTCGACGACCGTGGTCGGCTCCAGCGGCTGGCCGCCGGCATCGATGACGGCATCGACGCGCCGCGCCAGACGCTCGCAGATGTCGTCGGGCTCGTGCAGCGGTTCGTGTTCGCCCGGCAGCATCAGGCTCGAGCAGATGACCGGCGCCCCGAGCGCCTCGAGCAGTCCGGCACAGACCGCGCTGCCGGGCACGCGCAGGCCGATCGTGCGTCGCGACGGATGGCTGAGCCGGCGCGGCAGCTCGCGGGTGGCCGGCAACACGAAGGTGTAGGGGCCGGGCGTCCAGTCGCGCAGGAAACGGTAGGCGCGATTGTCGACCTGCGCATAGAGCGACACCTCGGAGAGGTCGCGGCACATCAGCGTGAGCAGATGCTTGTCGTCGACGCCGCGCAGCGCGCGCAGCCGATCGACCGCCGCCTTGTCGTCGAGCGGACAGGCCAGCACGTAGCAGGCGTCGGTGGGCATCGCGATCAGGCCGCCGCCGCGCAGCAGCTGGGCCGCCTGACGCAGCAGGCGCGCCTGCGGCGCCTGCGGATGCACGACGAAGCGCTGGGTCATGAGCTGGCCCGCCTCAGACAATCGCGCATGGCCAGTCGGCCCACACCGGCACGACCGCATCCGGCAGGTCGGGCAGGCTGCCGAGCTCGACGCGGCTTTCGCCCGGCCCGTGGAAGTCCGACCCGCGCGAGGCACGAAGATCGAACTCGCGGGCGATGCGCGCAAAGCGGCCGTACTGGTCGCGGGTGTGGCTGCCGCAGACCACCTCGATCGCGGTGCCGCCAGCCTCGCGGAACTCCTCGATCAACGCCCACAGGGCGGTGTCGTTGAGCCGGTAGCGCCCCGGATGCGCAAGCACGGCCGTGCCACCGGCGCCGGCGATCCAGCCGACCGCCTCCGACAGGCGCGCCCAGCGGTGCGGCACGTAACCCGGCCGCCCCTGCACGAGGTAGCGCTGGAAGACCTCGCCGATGTCGGCGCACACGCCCGACTCGACCAGGTGGCGCGCGAAGTGCGTGCGCGAGACGAGATCGGGATTGCCGACGTGGCGCAGGGCTCCGTCCCAGGCACCCTCGATACCAGCGACGCGCAACTGCTCGGCCATCTCGAGGGCGCGTGCGCGCCGGCCGCTGCGCACGCCGGAAATGCCGGCGGCCAGCCGGGGCTCGCCGGGGTCGATGCCCAGTCCGATGACATGGACCGTCTCGCCCGCCCAGGTCACCGAGATCTCGATGCCCGTGACGTAGGCCAGCCCGAGCGAGCGGGCCGCGGCAGCCGCCCGCGCCTGGCCGCCGAGTTCGTCGTGGTCGGTGAGCGCGAGCAGCTGGACTCCGCGCGCATGAGCGCGCGCCACCACATCCTCGGGCGCGAGGGTGCCGTCGGAAATGCTGGAATGGCAGTGCAGATCGGCGTTCAGGCGCCAGGGATCGCGGTCGGTGGCAGCACCCGCCGAGGACGGCGTGCCTGCGTGACGATCGAGCACGGGGACGGACACGGACAAGGACACGGCGCTCAGGCCGACGGCCCGGCGACAGGCTCGCCGAGAAATGCCTCGAGCAGACGCGCCAGCGCCTGCGGCTGATCGTGGTGCAGCATGTGGCCCGCCTCCTCGAGCACGACCTGACGCAGGCCGCGCACCGCCTGCAGGCGCTGCTGGAAGGCCGGCTCGCGCAGAAACGCGCGATGCGCCTGCGATTCGCCGGCGAGCACGAGCAGCACCGGCGCCGCGATGCGGCGCCAGCAGGCCTGCACCTCCTCGGCACGGTACAGCATGGCATTGACGATCTTGTGCGCGGGATCGCCCAGAAGCTCGCGCCGGCCCGCGGCGGTGACCCGCGACCAGTGGCCGGCGAGGAAGGCGGCGCGGTCGGGGGAAAGACGCGGATTGGACCGCATCATGCGGGCGGCCACCTCGCCGAGGTCGGCGTAGTCGCGCAGGCGCGCGCCAGTGCGCAGCTCGTCGAGCCACGCCTCGTAGCGCCGCGGCGCCTCGTCGGCCGGCGTGTCGCGCAGGCCCACGCCCTCGAGGTTGACCAGCCGGCGTACCCGCGTCGGACGCGCGCCCGCATAGAGCATCGCGACGTTGCCGCCCATGCTGTGCGCGACCAGGTCGACCGGCTCGTCGCCGCTCACCTGCCGCAGCAGCTCGTCGAGGTCGGCCATGTAGTCGGGAAACCAGTAGCAGTCCGCCTCGGGTCGGTCGCTCAGGCCGAAGCCGCGCCAGTCGGGGGCGTGGATGCGCCAGTTGCCGCTCATCGCGTCGACGAGGAACTGGAATGATGCGGAAACGTCCATCCAGCCGTGCAGCAGCCAAAGATCGCCATCGACGGGCCGCGACGGATCGGGCTGCCAGACCCGCAGGTGATAGCGCAGTCGGCGCACGGTCAGGAAGCGCGATTCGCTGACGCGGCGCGGCCGGTAGACGCGGGCGTCGACCGGCTGGGCAAAGGGTACGGAAGCCATAACCGGATTATAGATGCCGCATCGCAGCAAACCGCCGACTTCCGCGTGCTTCCGAGGGAACGCGCCGTGCGTCCGCCTTGCGGGCACCGGCCGCGCCGCCCGGGCCTTCCCGTACACTGCCGGCATCGCGTCCGCATGCGCGGCGCCCGCCCCGTCACCCATTCCTGCCATGGCCATCTACCAGCTCGACGATCTCATTCCCGACATCGACCCCGAAGCCTGGGTGGCCGAGAACGCCACCGTCATCGGTCGAGTCCGCCTGGCCGCCCGCAGCAGCGTCTGGTTCGGCGCGGTGCTGCGCGGCGACAACGACCTCATCTCCATCGGCGAGGGCAGCAACGTCCAGGACGGCGCGGTGCTGCATACCGATCCGGGCAAGCCCCTGACCGTCGGCGCCTCGGTGACCATCGGCCATCTGGCGATGCTGCACGGCTGCACGATCGGCGACCGCTCGCTGGTCGGCCTGCATGCGGTCGTGCTCAACGGCGCGCGCATCGGCCGCGAGTGCGTGATCGGAGCCGGTGCGCTGGTGCCCGAAGGCAAGGTGTTTCCGGACCGCTGCCTGCTGGTGGGCGCGCCCGCCAAGGTCATGCGCGAACTCTCCGACGAGGAGGCTGCCGCCTTCCAGCGCGGCCCGCGCTCCTACGTCGAACGCGCGCAGCAGTTCCGCACCCGCCTCAAGCGGCTCGCCTGAACGCTGCGCGCCGGAGCACCCCGCGTGGACCTCGCACCGGACAGCCTCGAACGTTTTCTGCTGCGCGACGCGCCGGTGCGCGGCGAGATCGTCTCGCTCGACGCCGCGTGGCGCCAGGTGGTCCAGCGCCACGACCTCCCGGCGTGCGTGCGCGACCGCCTCGGCGAACTGGCGGCGGCGGCGCTGCTGCTGACGGCCACGCTCAAGTTCGACGGCTCGATGGTGCTGCAGATCCACGGCGACGGGCCGGTGGCGCTGCTGGTCGTCGAGTGCGACGCCGCGGGGCGCTTTCGCGCCACCGTCAAGATGCGCGAGTCGGTCGAGGTGCCCGAGAACGCCGATCTGCGCGCGCTGGTCAACGCCGGCGGACGCGGCCGGTTCGCGGTCACGCTCGAGCCGCGCGAACCCGGGCAGCAGCCCTACCAGGGCATCGTGCCCTTCGAGGGCGAAACCGTCGCCGAGGTGCTCGAGCACTACATGCAGCGCTCCGAACAGGTACCCACGAGGCTCTGGCTGGCGGCCGACGGCGAGCGGGCCTGCGGTCTGCTGCTGCAGCGTCTGCCCGAGGAAGGCGGCCGGCCGGCACCCGCGGCCGACCCGCGCGACGACGACGGCTGGCCAAGGCTGTGCCAGCTCGCCGACACGCTCGAGCCGGCCGAACTGCTGGGCCTGCCGCCCGCGCAGGTGCTGCATCGGCTGTTCTGGCAGGAGCGGCTTCACGCCTTCGACCGACGCGGCTGCAGCTTCGGCTGCCGCTGCAGCCGCGACAAGGTGGCCGCCATGCTCAGGATGCTCGGGCGCGAGGAGATCTCGTCGATCCTCGAGGAGCGCGGCTCGGTGGAGGTCCGCTGCGAGTTCTGCAACCTCGACTACATGTTCGACGCGGTCGACTCGGCCTGGCTGTTTACCCAGACCCCGCCCCACACTGCCCCGGGCATATCGCAGTAGCAGGCGGGCAACGGCAGGGCGGCCTCCTGGCAGGGGGATGACCCTCCCCTTGCGCGCCCGCGCGGATACGGCGCGTCAGCGCGCGGCGGCCGTCTTGACGGTTTCGCTCTCGCCGGAGCGCTCCGGCGGGCGCGCGGGCGCGGTGTTGAACTGCACGAATACCTCGTCGGGACGCACCATGCCCAGCTCGTAGCGCGCTCGCTCCTCCACGGCATGCAGGCCCTGGCGCAGATCGCGCACCTCGCTTTCGAGGCCCGCGTTGCGCTCGGCCAGCCGCTGGTTGCGCTGCTGCTGCTGCTGATGCTGGCGATCGAGCTCCCAAACGCGCGACCAGCCGCCCTTGCCCAGCCACAGCGGATACTGGATGAGCAGAAGCAGGGTGCCGAGCAGGATGCCGAGCGGCTTCATCGGCGCGACTTCGCGGGAGCGAGGGTCATGGGCGCGATTCTAGCGGCAACGCCGGGCGAAGCAATCCCGGCCGAGCGCGGCGGCAGGATCAGCGCAGGTTGTAGAACGCACTGCGCCCGGGATACGAGGCGATGTCACCGAGGTCCTCCTCGATGCGCAGCAGCTGGTTGTACTTGGCGATGCGGTCGGTGCGCGACAGCGAACCGGTCTTGATCTGCAGCGCGTTGGTGGCCACCGCAATGTCGGCGATGGTGGTGTCCTCGGTCTCGCCCGACCGATGTGACACCACAGCCGTGTAGTTGTAGCGCTTGGCGAGCTCGATCGCGGCGAAGGTCTCGGTGAGCGTACCGATCTGGTTGATCTTGATGAGGATCGAGTTGGCGATGCCCTCGTCGATGCCCTGCTGCAGGATGCGGGTGTTGGTGACGAAGAGGTCATCGCCGACCAGCTGGACCTTCTCGCCGAGCGCGTCGGTCAGGTGCTTCCAGCCATCCCAGTCGTTCTCGGCCATGCCGTCCTCGATGGAGATGATCGGGTACTTGTCGACCCACGAGGCCAGCAGGTTGGTGAAGTCGGCCGCGGGCAGCACCAGCTTCTCGCCCGCGAGGTGATAGGCGCCGTCGCGGTAGAACTCGGACGCCGCGCAGTCGAGGCCCAGCGCGATCTGGCCGCCGGGCTCGTAGCCGGCGGCCTCGATCGCCTGCAGGATCAGACGGATCGCGGCCTCATGGCTCTCGACGCTGGGCGCGAAGCCGCCTTCGTCGCCCACCGCCGTCGACATCCCGCGGGCGTGGATCAGCTTCTTGAGGGCATGGAAGACCTCGGCGCCCTGCCTGACCGCCTCGCGAAAGCTCGGCGCGCCCACCGGGATGATCATGAACTCCTGCAGGTCGAGGGAGTTGTTGGCGTGCGCTCCGCCGTTGATGACGTTCATCATGGGCACCGGCAGCGCCATCGCGCCGGAGCCACCGAAATAGCGGTACAGCGGCAGGCCCGACTCCTCGGCCGCGGCCTTGGCCACCGCCATCGACACCGCGAGGGTGGCGTTGGCGCCCAGGCGCGACTTGTTCTCGGTGCCGTCGAGATCGATGAGCGTGCGATCGACGTAGGCCTGCTCGCTGGCGTCGAGGCCCATCAGGGCCTCGGAGATCTCGGTGTTGATGTTCCCGACGGCCTGCAGCACGCCCTTGCCCAGGTAGCGCGCGGCATCGCCGTCGCGCAGCTCGATCGCCTCGCGCGAACCGGTGGACGCGCCCGAGGGCACGGCCGCGCGGCCCATCACGCCGGATTCGAGAAGGACGTCGCACTCGACGGTGGGATTGCCGCGGGAATCGAGCACCTCGCGCCCGATGATGTCGACGATGGAACTCATGACGGCTGCAACTCCAGGAAGATGGCGGTCGGGGGCGCGTCGGGCGGCTCAGACGCCGTCGACGACCACCATGTTGAAGGCGTCGGTCGCGCCGGCGCGCCGATCGCGTGCCTCACGGTACAACGCCGATTCGTAGAAGGCCTGCGCCTGCTCGAAAGTGTCGAAGCGGATCACGACCAGGCGGCTCGGCTGCCAGTGGCCCTCGAGCACCGCGGTACGGCCGCCGCGAACCACGAACTGCCCGCCAGCGGCGGCGACCGCGCCCGGCGAGAGTGCCTGGTACTGCTTGTACTGCTCGGGGTCGCGGACGCTGACGTCGGCGATCACGTAGGCGGCCATCGGCGCTGCTCCATGAAGCCCGCGCGCTTGACCGCGGCGTCGAGCTCGACGAGGGTTGCGAGGAGATCGGCCATCCAGGGCAGCGGCCAGGCGTTGGGGCCGTCGGACAGCGCACGCTGCGGATCGGGATGGGTTTCCATGAACAGGCCGGCCACGCCCGCGGCCACCGCCGCGCGCGCGAGCACGGGCACGAACTCGCGCTGCCCGCCCGAGGAGCTGCCCTGTCCGCCGGGCAGCTGCACCGAGTGGGTGGCGTCGAACACGACCGGGCAACCGGTGTCGCGCATGATCGCGAGCGAGCGCATGTCGGACACCAGATTGTTGTAGCCGAACGAGGCGCCGCGCTCGCAGACCATGATGGTGTCGGCCCGGCTCGCATCGCCGCCAGCCGCCTGCAGGGCGGCCTCGCGCGCCTTGATGACCACCTGCTGCATGTCGGCCGGCGCCAGGAACTGCCCCTTCTTGATGTTGACCGGGCGGCCGCTGGCGGCGACCGCGCGGATGAAGTCGGTCTGGCGGCACAGGAAAGCGGGCGTCTGGAGGACATCGACCGCCGCCGCGACCTCATCGATCTGGCTGGCGTCGTGGACGTCGGTGAGCACCGGCACGCCGATGGCACTGCGCACGTCGGACAGGATGCGCAGCCCCTCGGCCATGCCCAGCCCCCGGAACGACGCCCCCGAGCTGCGGTTGGCCTTGTCGAACGACGCCTTGAAGATGAAGGGCACGCCCAGCGCCGCGGTGATCTCGCGCAGGCGTCCGGCGGTCTCGATGGCGAGCTCGCGCGACTCGACCACGCAGGGGCCGGCGATCAGGAACACCGGACGGTCGAGCCCGACCTCGAAATCGCAGAGCCTCACGCAGCCTCCGGCACGCCGCGCGCGGCGGCGCGCGCGAGCGCGGCCCGCACGAAGGCGATGAACAGCGGATGGCCATCGCGCGGCGTGGAGGTGAATTCGGGGTGGAACTGCACGCCGACGAACCAGGGGTGCGCGGCACGCCCGGCCTGCGGCAGCTCGGCGATCTCGGGCAGCGACTCGGTGGGCGTGCGCGCCGAGATGCGCAGCCCCGCCTCCTCGAGCCGGGGCACGTAGTTGGCGTTGACCTCGTAGCGGTGGCGATGGCGCTCGTTGACCGTCTCGCCGTAGATGGCCGCGGCCAGCGTGCCCGGCACGACCGGACAGCGCTGGGCGCCCAGGCGCATCGTGCCGCCGAGATCAGAGCCCTCGTCGCGGCGCTCGACGCGGCCCTCGCGATCGAGCCACTCGGTGATCAGGGCCACCACCGGATGCGGCGTGGCCGGGTCGAACTCGGTGCTGTTGGCCTGCGCGAGCCCGCAGACATGGCGGGCGAACTCGATCACGGCGAGCTGCATGCCCAGGCAGATGCCCAGATAGGGCACGCCGCGTTCACGCGCGCAGCGGATGGCGGCGATCTTGCCCTCGACGCCGCGCTTGCCGAAACCGCCGGGAACGAGGATGGCATCGAAGGCCGCGAGGCTGTCGGCGCCGTCGCGCTCGATCTGCTCGGAGTCGATGTACTCGATGTGCACGCGGCTCTCGGTATGGATGCCGGCGTGGATGAGGGCCTCGGTGAGCGACTTGTAGGACTCGGTGAGGTCGACGTACTTGCCGACCATGGCGATCCGCACGGCGTGCTTCGGATGCTCGAGCCGGTGGACGAGCCTGTCCCAGACCGCGAGATCGGCCGGCGGCGCCTGCAGCCGCAGGACCTCGCACAGCAGGTCGTCGACGCGCTGCTCGTGGAGCATGCGCGGAATCTTGTAGATGCTGTCGGCGTCCCAGACCGAGATCACCGAATCGAGCGGAACGTTCGAGAACAGCGAGATCTTGGCGCGCTCGTCATCGGGAACGCGACGATCGGCGCGGCACAGCAGCAGGTCGGCCTGGATGCCGATCTCGCGCAGCTTCTGCACCGAGTGCTGGGTGGGCTTGGTCTTGAGTTCGCCGGCCGACGCGATGAACGGCACCAGCGTGAGGTGCACGAAGCAGGCGTTGCCGCGCCCGAGCTTCAGGCTCATCTGGCGCGCGGCCTCGAGGAAGGGCAGCGATTCGATGTCGCCGACGGTGCCACCGACCTCGACGATGGCCACCTGCGCCGCCTCGGAGGTACCAACACCGGCGCCACGCTCGATGAAGGCCTGGATCTCGTTGGTGATGTGCGGGATGACCTGCACCGTGCGGCCGAGGTACTCGCCGCGCCGCTCCTTGCGGATGACCGAGTCGTAGATCTGGCCGGTGGTGAAGTTGTTGTACCGGCGCATTCTGGCCGACACGAAACGCTCGTAGTGGCCGAGGTCGAGATCGGTCTCG
>JBILUW010000333.1:0-3761 GCA_044370795.1 Burkholderiaceae bacterium | reverse complement strand
GTGTGCGCGCCCCGCGTCTGTCACGAACCGTCACACAAGCCGCACGCAGTTGCCACAGACGCGGCGGGCGCGGGCGCCCAGAATCGTTCCCATCGATGCACGACGCATCAGCCAACCAGGGAGAACGACATGACCCGCACCGCCAACCGCCCCCTCGCCGCCTCCATGATCGCCGCCGCCGTCATCGCCAGCCTCGCGCTGGCGAGCGCCCCGGCGCGGGCCCAGGGCCACTACGTGACCCCCGACGCTTGGGACAGCGCGCCGGCGGCGCCGGCCGCGCCGGCCGCGCCGCTCGACTCGGCGCTGGCCCGCGTGATCTCGGCCACGCCCAACATCGAGCGCCTGGTCGAGACGCGCCAGCAGTGCACCGAGCAGTGGTCCGCCGCGCCGTCCTCGGGCGGCTCGAGCACGGCCGGCACGGTGGTGGGCGCGCTGGTGGGCGCGGCCGCGGGCAGCGCGATCGGCAAGGGCAACGGCCGGCTGATCGCGGCCACCGCCGGTGGCGCGATCGGCGCCCACGTGGGCCGATCGATGGCCGAGCCGACCCCCGCCGCCCGCCCGGTCACGGTGTGCCAGCCGGTGAGCTCCGTGCGCGAGCAGGTGCGCGACTACACGGTGCGCTACGAGTGGTCGGGCCGCGAATATCAGGTGCTGATGCCCCAGCACCCGGGCGCCTGGCTGCGGGTGAGCACCACGCACAGCGTGCGCGCGATGTGATCACGCTCGGGGAGCGGCGCCCGCCGCTCCCGCAGACTGCCCGGACCGGCGCGCCCTGACGGCGCGCCGGCTTCGTTTCCGGCGTCTCAGCCGGGCCAGCGCAGCAGCAGCCGCGCACCGCCGGCGGGCGACGCCTCCAGCCGCGCCAGGCCGCCGTGGGCCAGCGCCACGCGGCGCACGATCGCCAGACCCAGTCCGTAGCCCCGGCTGCGCTTCTCGCGCTCGCCCTCCAGCCGCCGGAAAGGCTCGAACGCCGCCTCGCGCAGCGGCGGCGGCACGCCGGGGCCGTCGTCATCCACCGCCACACAGACCGCGCCGTCGTCCTCGCGCCACGCAAGCAGCCTGACCTCGCCGCGCGCATGGCGGGCGGCGTTGCGCAGGCCATTGCGCAGGGCGTAGGGCAGCAGCCGGGCATCGAAGCTCACGTCACCCGCGAGGCTGGCCTGCACCTCGAGCCGGCAGCCGGCCAGCAGCGGCTGCAGCGCCCGCGCCTCGGTGGCAAGCAGCGCGCCCAGGTCGCCGGGCGCGGGCTCGGCGCGCAGCGCGCCGCTGTCCAGGCGCGCGAAAGTGAGGCTGGCATCGACCAGCGCCTCGAGCTCCTCGATGTCGCGCTCGCAGCCGGCAGCGGCGGCCTGTCGCGCGTCGGCATCGGGCTCGGCGGCCAGGGCGTCGAGCCCGAACCGCAGCCGCGCCAGCGGCGTGCGCAGCTCGTGCGACACCGCGCCGGTGAGTTCGCGCTGCGTGGACAGCGCGGCCGCGAGCCGCGCCAGCGTGGCGCGCAGCGCCTGCGCGAGCGGCGCGAACAGCCGGCCGCGCGGCGAGGGGATGGGCGTGTCGAAGCGCCCCTCGGCGATCGCATCGGCGGCGCGCTGCAGGGCGCGCAGATCGCGCCACGCCGGCCGCAGCAGCCACCATGCCAGCAGCCCCACCGCCAGCGCCAGGCCCACCGACACGCCGAGCGCGCGCCACAGCTCGGCCGGCAGCCGCCAGCGCTGCTCGGGGTTGGCGCCGACATCGAGGGGGCCGAGCACCAGCAGCGCATCGCCATCGGGCAGCGCGGCGATGACGCGCCGGGGCACGCCGGCCACCACGTGCTCGCCACGCGCCAGCCGCTCGCGCTCGGCACCCGACAGGGCCAGCGACTCGCGCGCGACCAGCGTCACCGGATAGGCAAAGCGCTCGTCGAGTTCGGCCACCCGCGCGGCGCGCTGCGGCCCCGACAGCGGCGCGATGTCCTCGACCACCAGGGCCACCGTGCCGGCCATGAAGCGGCGCACGTAGTCGTCGGTGAGGTCGTCGGCGGCGAGCAGCACCAGCGACTGCACGAGCGCCACCAGCGCGAGCGCGGCGGTGGCCAGCCCGGCGGCCACCCGCAGCGGCGTTGCCCGCGCGCGGCCTGGCGGCGAGCCGTCGGATGACGCCGCCGCACCCGGCGGGCGCGTGCGCGGGCGCGCGTCGTCCACGATCAGTCGGGCACGAAGAGATAGCCCTGGCCGCGCACGGTCTTGATGCGCGAGGGGGCGAGGGCGTCGTCGCCGAGCTTGCGCCGCAGCCGCGAGACCCGCGCGTCGATCGCGCGGTCCAGGCCGTCGAACTCCAGGCCACGCATCGCCTGCATGATGTCGTCGCGGGTGACGATCTCGCCGGCACGGCCGGACAGGTAGAGCAGCAGGTCGAACTCGGCGGTGGTGAGCTCGACGCTGCTGCCGTCGAGCCGCACTTCGCGAGCGGCAGGACGGATCAGCAGGCGGCCGTAGCGCCGCTCGCCCGCGGCCGGCGCGATCGCCGCCGGCGCGCCGGCCGGGGCCTGGGCGGCGGCCTGATCAGCTGCCTGATCAGCTGCCTGATCAGCTGCCAGAGCGGTGCCCGGCGTGGGCGCGCGCCGCAGCAAGGCGCGCACGCGCGCAAGCAGCACCCTGGGCGCCACCGGCTTGGCGATGTAGTCGTCGGCGCCGCCTTCCAGGCCCAGCACCTGGTCGATGTCGTCGTCGCGCGCGGTGAGCATCGCGATCCGGCCCGGATAGCGGCCGCGCACTTCGCGCAGCACGTCGAAGCCGTCCTTGCCAGGCAGATGGCCATCGAGAAGCACGGCGTCGAAGCCACCACCCAGGATGAGCGCGACCGCGTCGTCGCCGCGCGGGCAGTGCGTCACCTCGTAGCCTTCGCGACCGAGCGCCGCCGCGATCAGTTGCGCCAGCCGTTCGTCGTCCTCGACCAGCAGGATGCGCACGCCATCCATCGGCGGTTCAGGCTCGAGCGCGGGCGGTGATGCGCATGGCGCCAACGATACGCGATCGGGCGGGCCGGGCCATTGCCGGGCGGTCCGCCAGCGGCGAAACTGCGCCGCTGCACGCTTCAACCCGGAGTAGTCATGAACGATCGCACCGCCCTGATCCTCGGCGCCCACGGCCGCTTCGGCCGGGCGGCCGTCGCGGCCTTCGTCGCGGCGGGCTGGCGCACGCTGGCGCAGTCGCGCAAGGCCTCGCCCGGTCTGCCGGCGGGTGCGCAGGCGCTGGTGGGCGATCTGGCCGACCTCGCCGGTCTGGCCGGGCGGGCCGCCGGGGCCAGCATCGTGGTGCACGCCGCCAATCCGCCCTACGACCGCTGGGACGCCGAGATGCTGCCGCTGGCCGAGCAGGCGATCGCGCTGGCCGCCGAGCTGCGCGCCACGCTGATGCTGCCGGGCAATGTGTATGGCTACGGCGAGGCGATGCCGGCGGTGCTCGCGGAGCACACCCCCATGCAGCCGAGCACCACCAAGGGCCGGCTGCGGGTGGCGCTCGAGGATGCGCTGCGCACGGCCGCGCGCGACGGCCGCATCCCGGGGGCGGTGGTCATCCGGGCCGGCGATTTCTTCGGCTCGGGCACCGGCTCGTGGCTGGATCTGGCCGTGCTCAAGTCGCTGGCCCGCGGCCGGCTCGTCTACCCGGGCCCGCTCGATCGCATGCACGCCTGGGCCTATCTGCCCGACCTCGCGCGCGCCTTCGCGGCCGTGGCCGGCTGCCGGCAGCTGCGGCCCTACGAGCACATCCACTTCCCCGGCC
>JBILUW010000084.1:0-13455 GCA_044370795.1 Burkholderiaceae bacterium | reverse complement strand
TGGCGCGATCCCGCGCCCTATGGGAGCAGGATCGCGCGCTTCAGCTCCCCGGGGTTTCCATGCCCCATGCGCTCGCCGTGAAGTATCCCAAGCGTGGCACCACCTGGGGCTGGCACTGGGTGTTCCCCGCGGGCCATCTCTCCACCGATCCGGTCTCGGATATCCGGCGCCGCCACCACCTCTACCCCCAGACCATCCAGCGCCACGTCCAGAAGGCAGTCGTCTCCGCGGGGATCGAAGTGCCTGTCAGCGTGCATACCCTTCGACATTCCTTTGCTACCCACTTGCTTCAGTCTGGCGTCGATATCCGCACCGTCCAGGAATTGCTTGGGCACAGCGACGTCAGCACGACCATGATCTACACGCACGTGCTGCGGTTTGCCGCGACCGCGGTCGCATCACCCCTCGACGCCCTCGCCGCGACCGCCTCGCCGATTCGCCCTCCAACGCAGGGCAATCCCGGCCACCCCACCCCGCCCGGCTAAAATCGCGAGATGACCGCCACCGCAAAACCTGCCCCCTTCCGCCCGCGCCAGCATCCGGTTTCGCCGCTCGAGGCCGCCCTGCGCGAGGCGCTGTCGCGCCGCATCCTCGTGCTCGACGGCGCCATGGGCACCATGATCCAGCGCTACAAGCTCACCGAGGCCGACTACCGCGGCGAGCGCCTCGCCGACTTCGAGCGCGACCTCAAGGGCAACAACGAGCTGCTCTCGCTCACGCGCCCCGCGGTCATCGCCGAGATTCACGAGGGCTACCTCGCGGCCGGCGCCGACATCATCGAGACCAACACCTTCGGCGCCACCTCCATCGCCCAGGCCGACTACGGCCTGGCGCATCTGGCCGACGAGATGAACGTCGCCTCGGCGCGCCTGGCGCGCGCGGCGTGCGATCGCTACAGCACGCCCGAGCGGCCGCGCTACGTGGCCGGCGCGCTCGGCCCGCAGCCGAAAACCGCCTCCATTTCGCCCGATGTCAACGACCCTGGCGCCCGCAACGTCACCTTCGATGAGCTGCGCGAGGCCTACGCCGAGCAGACCCTCGCGCTGATCGAAGGCGGCGTCGACCTGCTGCTGGTCGAGACCATCTTCGACACCCTCAACGCGAAGGCGGCGCTCTTTGCCATCGACGAGATCATGGAGGAGCGCGAGGCCGCGGGCCTGCCGCGGCTGCCGCTGATGATCTCGGGCACGGTCACCGACGCCTCGGGCCGCATCCTGTCGGGCCAGACCGTCGAGGCCTTCTGGAATTCCGTGCGCCACGCCCGGCCCCTGACCATCGGCCTGAACTGCGCGTTGGGCGCCGCGCTGATGCGCCCCTACATCGAGGAGCTCTCGCGCAAGGCCGACACCTTCGTGTGCGTGTATCCGAACGCCGGCCTGCCCAACCCGATGAGCGACACCGGCTTCGACGAGACGCCCGAGATCACCTCCTCGCTGCTCGCCGAGTTCGCCGACGCGGGCTTCGTCAATGTGGCTGGCGGCTGCTGCGGCACCACGCCCGAGCACATCGCGGCCATCGCGCAGGCGGTGCAGTCCCGCACACCGCGTGCTGTGCCCGAGATCGAGCCGGCCATGCGGCTGTCGGGCCTCGAGCCCATGACCATCTCCGATGACTCGCTCTTCGTGAATGTGGGCGAACGCACCAACGTCACCGGCAGCAAGGCCTTCGCGCGCCTCATCCTGGCGGGCCAGTTCGACGAGGCGCTGCAGGTTGCCCGCCAGCAGGTCGAGAACGGCGCCCAGATCATCGACATCAACATGGACGAGGCCATGCTCGATTCGGCCGCCGCCATGAGCCGCTTCCTGAACCTGATCGCCTCCGAGCCCGACATCGCCCGCGTGCCGATCATGATCGACAGCAGCAAGTGGAGCGTGATCGAGGCCGGCCTGAAGTGCGTGCAGGGCAAGGGCATCGTCAACTCCATCTCGCTGAAGGAAGGCGAGGCCGAGTTCGTGCGCCAGGCGCGGCTGGTGCGCCGCTACGGCGCGGCCGTCATCGTCATGGCCTTCGACGAGCAGGGCCAGGCCGACACCTTTGCCCGCAAGACCGAGATCTGCGAGCGCGCCTACCGGCTGCTGGTCGAGCAGGTGGGCTTTCCGGCCGAGGACATCGTCTTCGACCCCAACATCTTCGCCATCGCCACCGGCATCGAGGAGCACGACCACTACGCGGTCGACTTCATCGAGGCCACCGCCTGGATCCGCGCCAACCTGCCGCGGGCCAAGGTCTCGGGCGGGGTATCCAACGTCTCGTTCTCGTTCCGCGGTAACGACGCCGCGCGCGAGGCCATCCACACCGTTTTCCTCTACCACGCCATCCGTGCCGGGCTGAGCATGGGCATCGTGAACGCCGGCATGATGGGCGTGTACGACGAGCTCGAGGCCGAACTGCGCGCGCGCGTCGAGGACATCGTCCTGCATCGCCCGCCCGCGCTGCCGGCGGACCTGCCCGCCGACTCCCCCGAGCGCGGCAAGACCGCCACCGAGCGCATGATCGAGTTCGCCGCCACGCTCAAGGCGGGCGGCGCGCGCCGCGAGGAAAACCTCGACTGGCGCGGCACGCCCGAGGCGCCGGTGCCGGTGGAAAAGCGCCTTGCCCATGCGCTGATCCACGGCATCACGCAGTTCGTCACCGAAGACACCGAGGAGGCCTGGCAGGCCATCCACGCCCGCGGCGGCCGGCCCATCGAAGTGATCGAAGGCCCGCTGATGGACGGCATGAACATCGTCGGCGACCTCTTCGGCGCCGGCAAGATGTTCCTCCCGCAGGTGGTCAAGAGCGCGCGCGTGATGAAGCAGGCCGTGGCCCACCTCATCCCCTACATCGAGGCCGAGAAGGCCGCGATCGCCGCGGCCGGCGGCGACGTGTCGGCGCGCGGCAAGATCGTCATCGCCACCGTGAAGGGCGACGTCCACGACATCGGCAAGAACATCGTGAGCGTCGTGCTCCAGTGCAACAACTTCGAGGTCGTGAACATGGGCGTGATGGTCCCGTGCTCCGACATCCTGGCGCGCGCGCGCATCGAGGGCGCCGACATCATCGGCCTGTCGGGCCTCATCACGCCCTCGCTCGAGGAGATGCAGACGGTGGCGCGCGAGATGGAGCGCGACGAGTACTTCCGCATGCGCAAGATCCCGCTGCTGATCGGCGGGGCCACCACCTCGCGGGTGCACACTGCCGTCAAGATCGCGCCGCACTACTCCGGCCCGGTGGTCTACGTGCCCGACGCGTCGCGCTCGGTGCCGGTTGCCCAGCAGCTCATCTCGCCCCAGACCCGGCCGAAGTTCGTCGCCGACCTCGTCGCCGACTACGAGCGCGTGCGCGCCCAGCACGCTGGCCGCAAGGGGCCGGCCATGCTCACGCTCGAGCAGGCGCGCGCCAACAAGCCGCCACTGGTCTGGCAGCCCGCCAAGCCGCGCTTCACCGGCCGGCGCGAGTTCCGCAACTACGACCTCGCCGAGCTCGCCCGCTACATCGACTGGGGCCCCTTCTTCCAGACCTGGGATTTGCACGGCGCCTTCCCCGGCATCCTCAACGACGAGGTGGTCGGCGAGTCGGCCCGGCGCGTGTACTCCGACGGCCGCGCGATGCTCAAGCGCGTGATCGATGGCCGCTGGCTCACCGCCAACGGCGTGATCGCTCTGCTGCCGGCCAATTCGGTGGGCGACGACATCGAGGTCTACACCGACGCCTCCCGCAGCCAGACGGCCCTCACCTGGCACAACCTGCGCCAGCAGACCGCCAAGCGGGACGGTGTCCACAACAAGAGCCTGGCCGACTATGTCGCACCGCGCGCCGACGCCGGTGGCGCCGACGACTGGATCGGGCTGTTTGCCGTTACCGCGGGCATCGGGGTGGAGCGGCGCGAACAGGCCTTTGCCGACCTGCTCGACGACTACTCCTCGATCATGCTCAAGGCGATCGCCGATCGCCTTGCCGAGGCTTTCGCCGAGTGCCTGCACGAGCGCGTGCGTCGTGAGCTCTGGGGCTACGCGCCCGAGGAAACCCTTTCCACCGACGATCTGGTGGCCGAGAAGTACCGCGGCATCCGTCCGGCGCCGGGCTACCCCGCCTGCCCCGAGCACACCGTCAAGCGCGCGATGTTCGACGTGCTGCGTTGCGAGAGCATCGGCATGAGCCTGACGGAGAGTTACGCGATGTCGCCTGCGGCCAGCGTCAGCGGTTTCTACCTCGCCCATCCGCAGGCCGAGTACTTCAACGTCGGCCCCATCGGCGAGGACCAGCTGCAGGACTACGCGCGGCGCTCCGGCCGCACCGAAGACGACCTGCGCCGCGCGCTGGCCAGCGTGCTTGCCTAGGGCTTGCCGCTGTTGCGCTCAGGGTTTGCGAGCGTGCCGGCTTTCCACCCTGGCCTTGATGTTGGCAAGCGCCGTGGCAGCCTCGGCATCGATGCGCGCGATCATCGCCTCGGTGGGCGGCTTGGGGCGTGCCGGGTTGCGCACGGTGCGGCGGTAGCGGGTGCCCGCGCCTTCGGCCGCGAAGTCGTACTGCACCTCGATCGGCCCGAGGAAGGCTGCCTGCGTGCGGGCCACCCAGCGCCGCGGCCGCTCGGCCTGCAGCACCGTCCAGGCAAGCTCGATTTCCTCGCGCGAGAACCACTTCTCGCGGAAGGTCTCGCCGGCGCCAAGCGGCCGATCGGCGCACTCGACGTGATGCGAGACCGCGATCCACTCCGGCCAGCTGCGCGGGTTGGTCAGGTAGTCGAAGACCGCAGCCGGCGGCGCGTCGATGACGATGTCGTGGCTGCACTCGAAGGCGTAGGTGTCGGGCACGGGCATCTCCGGTATCGGGGCGCCGCCACGATACGTCGGCGCGGGTGGGCGGCCTGCGGGCGGGGCAGGTTCGGCGGTCCGTTTCCCCGCGCCCGGAGGCCCCGGCGCGTGTGCAACGGCGGCATCCTGCCGGCTCCGCGGCCCGGAGCCTGACCCATGAAGATCGTCGACGCGCAGATCCATCTCTGGTCATCGGGCCTGCCGATGCCGCCGCACCGGCAGATCACCTCCTGGGGCATCGACGAGGCGCTGGCCGCGATGGACGAGGCCGGCATCGATGCGGCCATCATCCACCCGCCGCTCAGCTGGGACCCGAGCGCCAACGCGCTTGCCGAGCAGGCCGCCGCCCTGCATCCGCGGCGCTTCGGCATCCTGGGCCAGGTGCCCATCGACCGCCCGGCCGAAAGCCGCCCGCTGCTGGCCACCTGGCGCAGCCGGCCCGGCCAGTGCGGTCTGCGCTGGCCGCTGCTGCGCCCCGATCAGCAGACCTGGCACATCGACGGCACCATGGACTGGGTGTGGGAGGAGACCGAGCGCCACGGCCTGCCCGTGGCGACGATGGCCGGGCGCTTCCTGAAGGACTTCGGCGAGATCGCCCGCCGTCACCCCGGGCTGCGGCTCATCGTCGATCATCTCGGCTTGCCGCGTGACGCGCGCGATGCGGCCGCTTTCGCGCAGCTGCCCGACCTGCTCGCGCTGGCGAAGCTGCCCAACGTCGCGGTCAAGGCGACCGGCGCGCCGGGATACTCGACCGAGTCGTATCCTTACCGCGGCCTGCACGACGGTCTGCACCGCATCTTCGACGCCTTCGGCCCGCAGCGCTTCTTCTGGGGCACCGACATCACCCGCATGCCCTGCACGTGGCGGCAGTGCGTGACCATGTTCACCGAGGAGCTGCCCTGGCTGGCCGGCAACGATCTCGAGTGGGTGATGGGCCGCGGCATCTGCGCGTGGATAGGCTGGCGCGGCCTCGAGGCATGAGGGGCTGCGCCCTCGTACCGACCTTCGCCCTGGTATCGAACTTCTCCCGATGGATCTCCGCATGAACGCACGCATTCCCACCGCGCGGCTCGCCGCCACCCTGCTCGCCATCGCGCTCGTTGCTGGCTGCGCCGTGCCGGGCAGTGCGCCTTCCGACGCGCCCTCGGCGGCCGCCCGCCCAGCCGCGGCCGACGCCCGCCCGCCCATCGTCTTCGTGCACGGCAACGGCGACAGCGCCGCGCTGTGGCTCACCTCGATGTGGCGTTACGAGTCCAACGGCTGGCCGCGCGACCGTCTGCACGCCATCCACCTGCCCGACCCTCTGGTGCGCGACGACGACGCCGTTGCGCAGGCGGGCCGCTCGTCGAGCACCGAACACCGCGACTTCCTCGCGGCGGAGGTCGAGCGCGTGCTCGCGCGCACTGGCGCGCGGCAGGTGGTGCTGGTCGGCAACTCGCGCGGCGGCAATGCGATCCGCAACTACATCCGCAACGGCGGCGCGCCCCGCGTGTCGCACGCCATCCTCGGCGGCACGCCCAATCACGGGGTGTGGGCACGCGCCGACTTCCTGCCGGGCAACGAGTTCAACGGTACCGGGCCCTTTCTCACCGCGATGAACGCGCCGCAGGGCCCCGACGGGCTGGAGGTCACGCCCGGCGTGCGCTTCATGACCCTGCGCTCGGATGGCAACGACAAGTTCTCGGTGCCCACCGGGGAGTGGCTGGGCCGCCGCGGCTGGGAGACGCGGGTGGACGTGCGCAGCCCCGAGCTGCGCGGTGCCGATAACCGCGTGCTGCCCGGGCTCGATCACCGCGAGGTGTCCTTCCATGCGAAGGCCTTCGAGCAGACCTGGACCTTCATCACCGGTAGGCCGCCCGCGCGGCTCGACATCGTGCCCGAGGACATGGTGGTGCTCGACGGTGAGGTGAGCGCGCTGGCTGCCGCCGGGGCCAACAACCGTCCTATGGCTGGCGCGCAGCTCCGGGTGCACGGCGTCGATTGCGCAAGCGGCGAGCGGCGCGGCGCGCCGCTGCTCGAGCGCACCACCGCGGCCGATGGCCGCTGGGGGCCGCTGCGCACCGACCCGCGCACCTGCCTCGAGTTCGAACTCTCGGGCCCGGGGCTGGCCACCGCCCACATCTACCGCTCGCCTTTCCCGCGCTCGTCCAGCGTGGTCCATCTGCGGCCGATGCGCATCGCCGATGCCGATCGGGCAGCCGGCACGGTGGTCACCATGACCCGGCCGCGCGGCTACTTCGGCCTGGGCCGCGACACCATGAGCCTGGACGGCAAGCCGCTGCCCGGCATCGGCCCGGGCGTGCCCGGTCTGTCGAGTGCCCGCCTCGCCCTGCCCGCGGCGGCGCCGCGCACGGTGCTCGCCGAGTTCAACGGCGAGCGCATCGCGGTGCGCGCCTGGCCGACATCCGAAGGCCGGCTGGTGGTCGCCGAACTGCATCACTGAGCGCGCTCACCCACGCCCTGGTGATCATCAAGCGCGCCGTCGCTGGCGCTGGAGGAGCCCATGCCCCGCCGACTCGTCGACCTGTCCATCTATCTCGAGAATGACGTCGCCAGCGATCCGCCGTCGATGAAACCGCGCATCGACTACTTCACGCACGAGAACACCTTCGCGCAGATCGAGCCCTTCTTCCCGGGCCTGCGGCGCGAGGATCTGCCGGATGGCGAGGGCTGGGCGGTCGAGCGCGTGACGCTGTCGACGCACAACGGCACCCACCTCGATGCGCCCTTCCACTTCCACTCGACCATGGACGCGGCGCTGGGCGAGCGCAAGCCCGCGATCGCCATCCACGACGTGCCACTCGACTGGTGCTTCCAGCCCGGCGTGAAGCTCGACTTCCGGGACTTCGCCGATGGCTACGTGGTCACGGCCGCCGACGTACAGGCCGAGCTCGAGCGCATCGGCCACGAACTGTCGCCGCTGGAGATCGTGGTGGTGAACACCCGCGCGGGCTCGCGCTACGGCCACCCCGACTACGTGTCGGCCGGCTGTGGCATGGGCTACGAGGCCACCATGTACCTGCTGGAGCGCGGCGTGCGCCTGACCGGCACCGATGCCTGGAGCTGGGACGCGCCCTTCGTGCACACGGCGCGCAAGTACGGCGACAGTGGCGACGCCTCGCTGATCTGGGAGGGCCACAAGGCCGGCCGGGACATCGGCTACTGCCACCTCGAGAAGCTGCACAATCTCGAATGTCTGCCGCCCGACGGCTTCTACATCAGCTGCTTTCCGCACAAGATCCGCAACGCCTCGGCCGGCTGGACCCGCGCGGTGGCGATCTTCGACGAAGCCTTGAGCGGAGCCGCGCTCAGACTCCCCACGTGACCCGCTGTTCGCGCGCCAGCGCCGCCCGGAAAAGTTCGAGCAGCGGCCAGGCGCGCTGGCGCAGGCTCACCGGCCGGGCCATGGGCGGCACCGATTGCTGTTCGTCGTCGTCGTCGCTGACCGGCTGCTCGCGGGCCACCGCCGCCTCGAGCGCGGCGATCGCTGCGGGCAGCTGCCCGGGCTCGAAGACGCCGGCGCGAGCCGGCGGCTTGCCGATGATATCGAGCAGCTGCTCGGCCACCGGCTGGGTCATGACCACCGTCCCGCCCGCCTTGCTCTTGAATTCGTAAAGCACGAGTCTGCCCCCTTCCGGAATGTCCGTTCTCTTCAAGCATAGCCTGCCCGCGCTCGTGGCCCTGATGGCCGGCTGCGCGCCGGCCTACAACTGGCGCGAGGTGCGTCCGGCCGATCCGGCCGTGGCCGTGATGCTGCCGGGCAAGCCCTCCTCGCTCACGCAGCGGGTGCGGCTCGATGGCCTCGATCTGCCGATGAGCATGACCGGCGCCCAGGCCGAGGGCATCGCCTTCACGGTGGCCTGCGCGGCGCTGCCGGCGGCGCAGGCCGACGCCGCCACCCGCGAGCGCGTGCTCGCCGCCATGCGCTCGGGCATGACCCGCAACATCGCCGGCACCGAGGAGCGCGCCGAGACGGTCGAGGTGTCGCTGGTCGATGCCGCCGGCGTGGCGCGCGGCCGCGCGACCGGCCTGCGCGTGGTCGTCAACGGCACGGTGAAGGCGCGGCCCACGCGGCTGCTGGCGGTTTTCGTCGGTGAGGGCGCGCGCGCCTGCCAGGCAGTCGCGGTCGGCGAGGCCTTGCCCGACGAGCAGGCACGCCAGTTCACCGACTCCCTGCGCCTGATCGTCGCGGCGGGCTGAGCGATGTCGGGTCTGTCGCGTCGCGCGGCGGTCGGCGTTTTCGCGCTGTTCGCCGGCGCCTACTTCCTGTCCTATGCGCTGCGCTCCATCAACGCAGTCATCGCCCCCGAGCTCATCGCGCGCTTCGGCCTGAGCAATGCCCAGCTTGGCGCGCTGTCGTCGGCCTACTTCCTGTCCTTCGCGCTGATGCAGCTGCCGCTGGGCATGGCGCTCGACCGCTACGGCGCGCGCCGTACCAACGCGCTGCTGCTGCTCTTTTCGGCCGCAGGCTGTCTGGTGTTTGCCACCGCGCAGGATACGGCCGCGCTGTGGGCGGGCCGGGCGCTGATCGGCGTGGGCGTGAGCGGCGCGCTGATGTCGGCGCTGAAGGGCTATCGGTTCTGGTACCCGCCCGAGCATCAGGGGCGGCTGGCCGCGTGGATGCTGGTGGTGGGCACGGGCGGGGCGATGGCAGTCACGGTTCCGGTCGAGATGGCCTTGCCGCTGCTGGGCTGGCGCGGCCTGTTCATCGTTGCGGCGGTCGCGCTCGTGGTGGTGTCGGCGGGCATCGCCCTGGGTCTGCCGCGCGACGAGGAGCGATCGCTCGCGCCGTCCGGCGCCGAGCCCGTCTGGGCGGGTTTTGGCCAGATCTACCGCCGGGCCGAGTTCTGGCGCTGGGCCATCGTCTCGCTGTCGATGCAGTCGCACTTCGTCGCGCTGCAGAGCCTGTGGGCCGGGCCGTGGTTCACGCAGGTGCTGGGCATGAGCCCCGGCGAGGCGGCCGCCGCGCTCTTCGTGGTCAATGGCGTGCTGCTTGCGGGGTTCCTGGGCCTGGGCTGGGCGGCGCCCGGCTTCGAGCGGCGCGGCTGGACCGTGATGCGCGTGGCGGTGGTCGCCTCGATCGGCTTCATCGGCCTGCAGGTGGCGATAGCGATGGTCGATGCCCCCTGGGCCTGGCTGCTGTGGCTGCCGCTGGGCGTGGTGTCCACCGGCTACACGCTGGTCCAGACGCATGTGGCGATGATCTTTCCCCCCACGCTCACCGGTCGCGCCTTCACCGCCTACAATCTGCTGATCTTCACCGGCATCTTTCTGCATCAGTGGCTGTTCGGCGTGGTTGTCGACGCCTTCCGGCCGGTCGTGGCCGATACCGCCACGGCCTTTCGCGCCACGCTCGGCGTCTGGGCGGCCCTGCAGATGGTCGCCTTCGCGGTGCTGCTCCTGTGGCGGCCGCGCAGCCCGGAGTCGCGGCCATGATCCGCATCGGCGAACTGAAGCTTCCTCTCGATCATCCCGACGAGGCCCTGGTGCCGGCTGCGGCTGCGGCGCTGGGCGTGCTGCCGGCCGATATTGCCGCGCTGTCGGTCTTCAAGCGCAGCCACGACGCCCGCAAGCGCCAGCTGATGCTGGTCTACATCGTCGACGTGGCGCTGCGCGATGGCACGCGCGAGGCGGCGCTGCTCGCCCGGCACCGCGGGCATGCGCGCATCGGTCCCACCCCCGACATGGTCTGGCGGCCACCGTCGTGCACGCCCGCGCCGCAGGCGCCGCGCCCGGTGGTGATCGGCTTCGGGCCATGCGGCATCTTCGCGGCGCTCGCGCTCGCCGAGATGGGCCTGCGACCCATCGTGCTCGAGCGCGGCAAGGCGGTACGCGAGCGCACCAAGGACACCTGGGGTCTGTGGCGCCGGCGCGAGCTCGACCCCGAGTCCAACGTTCAGTACGGCGAAGGCGGCGCGGGCACCTTCTCCGACGGCAAGCTCTACAGCCAGATCAAGGATCCGCGACACCTCGGCCGCAAGGTGATGACCGAGTTCGTGCAGGCCGGCGCGCCGCCCGAGATCCTCATCGACGCGCATCCGCACATCGGCACGTTTCGCCTGGTCAAGGTGGTCGAGAACCTGCGCGCGAAGATCGTGGCGCTGGGCGGCGAGATCCGCTTTCGCCAGCGTGTCGTCGACTTCGTCATCGACCAGGCCGCGGGCGAGCGCCACCTGCGCGGCCTGGTGGTCGAAGACCTCGACAGCGGCGCGCGCACCGAGCTGCGCGCCGACCATGTCGTGCTCGCGCCGGGCCACAGCTCGCGCGACACCTTCGAGGCGCTGCACGAGCGCGGCGTCTTTCTCGAGAGCAAGCCCTTCTCGGTGGGTTTTCGCATCGAGCATCCGCAGGGCATGATCGACCGGGCCCGCCACGGCATGCACGCCGGCCATCCGCGCCTCGGGGCGGCCGAGTACCGGCTGGTGCATCACGCGGGCAACGGCCGCTCGGTCTACAGCTTCTGCATGTGCCCGGGCGGCACGGTGGTGGCCGCCGCCTCCGAGCCCGGCCGCGTGGTCACCAACGGCATGAGCCAGTACTCGCGCAACGAGCGCAACGCCAATGCCGGCATCGTGGTGGGCATCACGCCCGACGACTACCCGCCGATGCCGCGCGTGGGCGGGCGCGTGCATCCGCTGGCCGGCGTGGCCTTGCAGCGCGAACTCGAGTCGCGCGCCTACGTGCTGGGCGGCAGCACCTACGATGCGCCGGGCCAGCTGGTGGGCGACTTCCTGGCGGGCCGGGCGTCGACGGCGTTCGGCGAGGTGCTGCCCTCGTACAAGCCGGGCGTGACCCTGACCGACCTCGCCGAGAGCCTGCCGCCGTATGCCATTGCCGCGATCCGCGAGGCGTTGCCCGCCTTTGCCAGCCGCATCGCGGGCTTCGATCGGCACGATGCGGTGCTCACCGGTGTGGAGACCCGCACCTCGTCGCCGCTGCGCATCACCCGCGGCGACGACGGCCAGAGCCTGAACCTGCCGGGCCTTTTCCCGGCCGGCGAGGGGGCGGGCTATGCGGGCGGCATCCTGTCGGCCGGGGTGGATGGCATCAAGGCGGCCGAGGCGGTGGCGCGCAGCATGGCGGCGGTGCCGGCCTGAGACCGGCCCGGCCCGACCCGAGACCGGCCTACGCTTTCGGGGCGCTGCCCTGGCTCGAGAAAGCCCGCACGCCTAGCATCACCCCGGCCACCAGCAGGCCGATGCCCGCGAGCGTGGCCGGCCCGGGTGCTTCGCCACGCAGCGCGAAGGCGTAGCTCAGCGCGGCCAGCGTCTCGAAGACGATGAGCTGCCCGGCGAGCGCCGTGGGCAGCTGCTGGCTGGCGCGGTTCCAGAGCACCGAGCCCAGCCACGATGCGCCCACGGCGGTGAGCGCCATCAGGCCCACGAAACGCAGCGGCTGCGGGCCGAGCAGGCCGGGCTCCGGTGTGGCCGCCGAGCCCGGTGCCGCGCCGCTGGCCAGCCAGCCCAGGCCGAGGACTATCCACAGCATGGCAGCCAGCGGCAGCGTGGCCAGCCCCTGGGCCGTGGCCCAGGTGCCCGGGCCCGCCTGCGGATGGGCCTGCAGCCAGCGCGCGTTGCGGATCGGGTACCACGTCCAGCAGACCACCGCGCCGACGGCGAGCAGCGCGCCGGCGACCAGCTGACGCGGCGACTGGCCCAGCGCCGCAAGCCGCGCCATCTCGTCGGCGTGGACCAGCGCGATACCCGCGCCCAGCACCGCGAGCGGCCCCGCCATGCGCCGCCAGGCGATCTCGCGCCGGCCCAGGTTGGCGCACACCGCGATCACGACCGGCAGGGTGCCGATGATCATGGTGGGCAGCGGCGCGCCGGCCTGCTGGATGGCCGCCGCGAGCAGCCCGTAGTAGACGAGGTTGCCCACCAGCGCCAGGCGCATCGCCTCGCGCCAGTCGGCGCGGCCGAGCCGCGACAGGCCGACGCGGTCGGCGAGCGCCAGGGGCAGCGCGACCAGCCCGAAGGCGAGATAGCGCCCCGCGCTGAGCTGCGCTGCGGAGTACTCGGGCAGCAGCACGGGCACGATGAACACCAGCCCCCACAGCAGACCGGCCGCCAGCGCGCATGCCACCCCCGCCGGCAGTGCCGGGCTCATGCCAATGGAAGGGCGCGACGGTGACGGACGGCGCTCATCGGCCGCAATATGCCTGATCGGCTGCGAGGATCGCCGATTGGCGGTACTGCACCGCCTCGGCGACCTGGGCCGGCCCCGGAGTATCGTGGGCGGCGAGGTCGGAGATGCTGCGCGCCACCCGCAGAACGCGGTGCAGGGTGCGCGCCGACCAGCGCCATCGCCGGGCAGCCTGCTCGAGCAGCGCCTGGCTGTCGGGCGCGAGCCGGCAGTGCTGGTCGAGCGCCTCGGGCGTCAGCGCGGCGTTGGTGCAGCCCTGGCGCCGCAGTGAGCGCTCACGCGCGGCGACCACCCGCCGGGCGGCGGCGGCCGAGCCCAGCGGACCGTCGCGGGCCGAGGCCGGCACCGGCGCGAGGAGTTCGTCGGCCGGCACGTTGGCCACATCGATCTGGAGGTCGATGCGGTCGAGCAGCGGCCCGGAGAGCCTTTGCCGGTAGCGCAGGGGCGCGCCGGGCGGGCAGGTGCAGGCCCGCGTTGCGCTGCCATGGTGGCCGCAGGGGCAGGGGTTCATGGCCGCGAC
>JBILUW010000083.1:0-13517 GCA_044370795.1 Burkholderiaceae bacterium | reverse complement strand
CGGATCGCGTTCTGGGTGAACGACATGGACAACCACCTGCACAGCGTCGGCCAAGCGCTCGGGTTCACCTATCGCGAAGGCTGCGTGATCCCGGACGGGACCGTGCCCAAGCCGCTCAATCCACGCCACTACGAACCCACCGACCGCCCGGGTGCGCGCTTTCCCCACGTCTGGCTGGACGCCGCTCGCGAACGCTCCACGCTCGACTGGTTCGACGAGCGCTTCGTGCTCGTCACCGGACCGCGAGGGGATGACTGGGAGGAGGCCTGCCGCTCGGCAGCGCAGCGGCTGGACCTGCCGATCGACTTCCGCATGCTCGAGACGCCGACCGAGGGCATGGAGATGGGCCCGCGGGGTGCCGTGCTGGTGCGCCCGGACGGTCACGTGGCCTGGCGTTGCCCCTGGCAGCCTCCCGACATGGTCGGCGCGTTAACGTCGACGCTGCGCGGGCTGCTGCGATGACCGTGGCGCACATCGATCATGTGACGATCCGATGCGAACCGGCGATCCTGCCGGCGATGCTCGGGTTCTACGAGGACGTGGTGGGCCTGCGGCAGGGGCCTCGCCCGCCGTTCGACTTTCCCGGTCACTGGCTGTACTCGTCCGGCGAGCCGTGTCTGCATCTGGCCGGCATCTGCGCCGCCGAATCGGCAGCCGTGCAGCGCCGGCACGACGGGGTGCCGCGCGGCGACACGGCCGCGCCCTCCGGCGTCGATCATTTCGCCTTTCGGCTCCGGGGGCTCGACCGCACGCGAGAGGCGTTGCGCAACGCGGGCCTGCGCTTCGCCGAGGTGCCCGTGCCGGCAACCCACCTGTGGCAGATCTTCGTCGGCGATCCATCCGGCGCGAAACTCGAACTCGGCTTCGATCTGCTCGCCGAGGCGGCCCTCACGCCCGTCCCGGTGTCGCATGTCGACGCCAACGGCACGCGCATCGCCTTCACCCGCAGCGGCAACGGCCCGCCCCTGCTGCTGATCCATGGCGCCGAGGCCGATCACACGATGTTCGACGCCCTCGCGCGCGCGCTTGCCGAGCACTGCACCGTGATCGCGTACGACCAGCGCGACTCGGGCCGCACGATCAATCCGCAGGCGCCGTACTCGCTCGTCGATCTGGCCGACGACGCCGCCGGCCTGATCCGCGCCCTGGGCTTCGATCACGTCCATGTCTACGGCACGTCGCTGGGTGGCCAGATCGCGCAGCTGCTCGCGGCGCGCGACCCCGGGCTCGTCGACCGGCTCGTGCTGGGCAGCACGTGGCGCGTGGGCCTCAAGCTCGCCGAGATCGCCCCGCAGACCGCCGCCGCGCTGGCCGAACTGCGAGCCGATCCCGCGGGCAACGCCGGCCGCATCGCCAGCTACTTCTTCCCCGACCTGAGCCTGCAGCTGAATCCCGGTTTCGCTGCGATGTTCGCCGGGTCCCCGCGCAGCCCGGAACAGCGCGCCCGCCGCGCGGGGCTGTTCGTCTCGCCGCCGCGCATCGACCTGGGCGCGGTGCGGACGCCGACCTTGGTGATGACGGGGGCGATCGATCGGCTGGTTCCCAACGCCGCGTCGATCGCGCTGGCCGACGAGATCTCGGGCTCGTCGGTGGCGGCGCTGCCGGGCGTGGGCCATGTGGCGGCCCTGCAGGCGCCAGTGGACGCCGCGCGGGAGATCGTGCGGTTCCTGGGGCAGTGAGCCCTTGCCGCGCCGGTGCTTCGAACTGAAGAGGAGAACCTGATGAACAAGCGATCGCTGCTCGCTGCGCTGGGCGCAGGCGCCCTGGGCGCGCTCTCCCCCTGTCGGGCGTTGGCGCAATCCTATCCCGCCAAGCCGGTGCGTCTCGTCTTTCCGTTCCCGGCAGGGTCGCAGTCGGAGGTCTTCCTGCGGGCGATCGGCGAGAAGTTCCTCGAGTCGCAGGGTCAGCCGCTCGTGTTCGACCACAAACCCGGCGCCACCGGCATCATCGGCAGCACGCTCGTCCGCCACGCTGCGCCGGATGGCTACACCGTGCTCTTCGCACCGATGACCAGCCTCGTGATCGCGCCCAGCCTGCTGGCGAAGCCCCCTTACGATGCGCTGCGCGACTTCGCCCCGGTCACGCTGCTGCTGCGCTTTCCGTTCTTCCTGGTGGTCAACAAGGATCTGCCCGCCCGCACGGTGGCCGAACTGGTGGCGCTGGCCCGCGCCCGACCGGGCAAGCTGAGCTTCGGCAGCATCGGCAATGGCAGCGGCAACCATCTGATGGCGGAGCTGTTCGTATCCCTGACCGGCATCGACGCCACGCACGTGCCCTACAAGGGCAGCGTCGATGCACAGACCGCGTTGATCCGCGGCGATATCGACTTCTATTTCGATGCCGTGGCGCAGGCTCTGCCGCACATCCAGGCGGGTCGGATCCGCGGGCTGGCGGTGACCGGCGCACAACGCGACGCGCTCGTGCCCGACACGCCCACGCTCGCCGAATCCGGCTACCAGGGCTTCGATGTCAGCGTCTGGTGGAGCATCGTCGCTCCGCTCAACACGCCGCCACCGATCGTCACGAAACTCGCCGAAGAGTTCATGCGGATCATGAACCTGCCCGACATCCGCGCTCGCCTCGCCGCGCAAGGTTGGGAACCGATCGCACAGGGGCCCGCCCACCTTTCGCGGTTCCTCCGCGAGGAGCAGCCCCGGTGGCTGGATCTCGTCAGGAGGCTCAATCTGTTCGCCAAGCAGTAAGCGCTGCGAAGCCGCGATACGCGCCGCTCGCTGTGGCGCGCAGCACGATCGCCTCCAGGAACCGGCACGGCGACCCGATCTCCGAGAAGCTCGAGCCCGTGCGCTCGTCCGAAGAGGAGACGCGCTCGCAGCTCGCGCGGCTGCGCGGGGTCGTGATCGCCGACGGCAACGTGCTCGGGCAGCACCAGCGCGACATGTCGGCGCAGACGTGGAGCCATCCGGCGCCGCCGCGCACGGCGCGCCGGTGCTGCGCACCATCTCGCCGATCCTGCCCGTGCCCGACGTCACCGCTGCAATCCGGTTCTACCGCGAGCTTGCCAAGCAGGCCGTGCCGCAGCCGACGTATTCGTGCGCATCCATGGCTGGCGCCTGCATCGTGCTCCGATGCAGATTCACGCCGAGATGATTCGGGTGTTCGCGACCGGAACATTCGACACCGCCCACCGCGATCCCCGGCTGCCCGGTGGGTGGCGGCCGCCTACGGGCGTGCGACGAGGGTCCAGGGGTCGATCAACCCGATGCCGCATCCTGCAGGCCGGACGATCATTGCCTGGTCGACGCGGACCCATCAGTGCCAAGGGCCGGGAGTCCTCTCCGGGCCCACCCAATCGACGCGTTTCCCGGGGCGGATGGCGATCAGCGGCACCGCGAATGCCAGGCCGAACACCGAGTTGAGGAGGGCGTTGGGCCACAGACCCGTCCATAGCGACACGAAGGTATCGGGCACGAACCAGCCTGCGAGCGAGACCACGAAGACATTCCATCCGTGACGCTCGCCGCGGCGCAAGGGGCCCTGCAAGGTCATCCACAGCGCTAGCCCCCAGCCCATCATCACCGAGCCCATCACCGCATGCGCCAGCGTGAGGTAGGGCTGCACCCCGGAACCGAACGCGGCCAGCGCGCCGGCCTCGCCGTAGATCATGAGGCTGAAGCCCCGGCGGGTCGGTTCCGGCAGCGCCGCCATCGCCAACCCGAAGAGGATGGTTCCGAGGGTGACCGCCTGCAGCCAGCGGAACCAGAAGGTGGGGGCGGGCCCGTCCTCGACGGGCTCGGCAGGGGGCGAAGCGGGCATGTTCGGGCTCCGGGTCGAGGGCGAGGCGCCGATGATCGCCGTCGCGCTCAGGCCGGACAATGACCTGCGAGGTAAGCGAAGCGGCCGCCCGGGCGTATACGATGAGCTCATGGACAGACCCGGTTTCGGCGAGCACCTGCGACGATGGCGGCGCATCCGGCGCCTGAGCCAGATGGACCTCGCCGCGGCGGCCGACGTTTCGGAGCGCCACATCAGCTTCCTCGAGACAGGGCGCGCGCAACCGAGTCGCGAGATGGTGCTCAGGCTGGCCCAGGCCCTGGCCATGCCCCTGCGCGAGCGCAACCCGATGCTGGAGGCGGCCGGCTTCGCCGCGATGTACCGCGCAAGGTCGTGGGACGATCCGGACCTGGAGGCCGCCATGCGCTCGGTGCGAACCGTGCTCGCGGCGCACATGCCGCATCCCGCGCTCGCGCTCGACCGGCGCTACGACGTGGTGGAGTCCAACGCCGCCGCCACGGTGCTTCTGCGAACGCTCCTGCCGCAGGCGCAAACCCCGCCCCTCAACGTCATCCGCGCCACGCTGCACCCCGAGGGTCTGGCGCCGCACATCGTCAACTTCGCCGACTGGCGCGCGGACGTCCTGATGCGCCTGGGCGAGCAGGCGCAGCGGACAGGCGATCCCGAACTGGCGGCGCTGCACCGTGAAGTCGCCGCCTACCCGATGCCCGCGGGCGCTGCGGTACCCGACATCACGCACCGCGGCGTCAGGCCTGACGTGATCCTGCCCCTGGAGCTCAGGGTAGGCGGGGCCGTCCTGCGCTTCATCACCACGCTGACGGTCTTCGGCAGCCCGCACGACATCGTGCTGAACGAGCTGGCCATCGAGACCTTCTTCGCGGCCGACGACCCCACGGCGCGCTTTCTGCGCGAGACCATCGCCGGCTCGGTCACCGGGCTCCCGGGCGAACCGCCCGCCCCCACCCGCCGAGCCGGACGGACGCAGGCAGCGACGCAGGCCGACGGCGGCGACACTTGTGGTGAGATATCGCCCGCCACCTTGCCCCAGGAGACCGACCCATGAAATCACGCGCCGCCGTCGCCATGGCCGCCACGCAGTGGATGTGGACGTACAACCACGACCGCCCGAACATGGCCCTGGGCGGCATCACCCCGAAACAGCGGCTGGCCATGGCCGCGTGAAGCCTCTACTTCTGCGCCCCCTGGAAAATGGGGGGATTACCCTTGACGGACAGGCCGCTCTGATCCATCCGGAACTTGATGGCTTCCACCGGATCCGGCGCAGTGATGGGCACGTGCCTGGCCTCGTAGGCCTGCACCAGCGTGGTCAGGATGTCCAGGCGGTCGCCCTCCGGCGTGCCCAGGTCAGGGTCTGACTCCATCAAGGCCGAAATCTCCTTGAGCGTGGCCTTGTAGTCGGCTTCGGTGCGAATCGGGCGGATGTCCATGCCTTCCTCCGTGGCCGGTCAGGCCGACTCGATGGTTTCTGCGTCCACGGCGTCGTACTCCTTGTGGGTGCCGACGAACTTCACGCAGACGATCTGCAACTTGTACGCGACGGCCACGATCAGCCGGTAGTCATTGCCCTTGATGTTGAAGAACAAGCGCCATCCTGCCCGGGAGGGCAGCCGATTGCTTCAAGTCAGCGCACGCAATCGCCCGGTCTCGACCGGATCCACGCGCCCTTCTTCGTCCAGCGCCACCCGGTAGATCAGGCGCGCGGCCTCGCGGCCGACGATGCCGTCCTTGACGTCGCGCGCCACCAGCGCGGGGTCGCGACGGCAGGGATCGCCCCAGCCACCGCCGCCGGCCGAACGCATCCTGAACGTCGGGTTCATCAGGGTGCGCTTGCCGTACTGCGGCAGGTCGGCGGCCGGCGCGCCGGCGCTCTCGATCCGCATCTCGCAGCCGGCACCGTCGGCGCCGCCATTCACCCCAAAGGCGGCGGCGTAGGTCAGTCCTTCGCTGCGAAATGACTGGACGATCTCGCCATCCACTTCGGCCTCGTAGTCGACGCCGGCGCCGCCGCGCCGCTCGCCGGCGCCCGCGCTGTCGGCGCGCAGTTCGTGGCGCAGGATGCGCACGGGATAGAGGCGTTCGTAGGCCTCGACGTTCGGGATGGTGAGCCCGCCCAGCGCACCGATCAGACCGATCTGATGAAAGCCGTCGCGCTCCGCGACCGCCCCGGCCGCCGACAGGCAATTCCAGTGGTACAGCACATAGGGTTCGCCCGCGGCATTCCTGCCCGTGGAGATGCCATGCACCGTCTTGCCCCAACCGGCGCAGGCGCGCGACGGATCGGCTTTCGCCAGCGCTTTCCAGATGGCGTGAACGATCTCGTGCCCCATGTACATCGTGCTCATGGTCTGTGGAGCCGGCGCCTCGGGATTGACCAGCGACCCCCGGGGCAGGATGAGCGTGACCGACCGGAAGGTGCCTTCGTTGATGGGAATGTCGCCACCCAGGAACGACGCAAGACCGACGTAGGTCAGGGAGTGGCTGTTGGCAAGCGGGCTGTTCTTGAACCCGCGCATCTGCGGGTCGGTGCCGGTGTAGTCGATCGTGAGCTTGTCGCCCTTGATGGTGACGGTCACGTGGATGTTGAACCGGCCCGGCGCGAAGCAGTCGTTGTCGGTGTGCTCGTCGCCCACATACACGCCGTCGGGCAACCCTGCGATCACCTGGCGAAAGCGCGCATCCGCGTGATCGAGCACGGCATCGAAGATACCGGCGATGGCACTGCGCCCCAATTCCTCGCCGAGGGCCACGATACGGTCGGCGCCGACACGCGTGGCGCCGATCATGGCCTGGAGATCGCCATCGAGAAGCTCGGGCGTCCGGCTGTTGAGCAGGATGAGTTGCCAGAGATCGCTGCGCACCCGCCCCTGGTCCAGCACCCTGACCGGCGGCAATCGGAGTCCTTCGTGGAAGATTTCGGTCGCGTCGCCGTTGTAGGTGCCGGGCGCGCCGCCGCCGATGTCAGACTGATGCGCGCGGTTGCAGGCAAAGCCGATGCATCGGCCGTCGACAAAGACCGGCGTTGCCATCACCCAGTCGGGCAGATGATTGCCACCCGCGACATAGGGATCGTTCATGAGGAAGGCGTCGCCTTCGTGGATGTCGTCGCCGAAGGCCTTCAGAAGCGCGCGGATCGCGAACCCGCCGCCCGCGGCATGCGCAGGGAGTCCATCGGCCTGGCTGATGATCTCGCCATCGCGGCCCGTGATGAAGCAGCTGAAGTCGTGCGCCTGGCTGAAGATTGGCGACAGGGCGGTCTGGGACATCACCCAGCCCATGTGCCGGCAGATGTGATCGAGCCGGTTCTGGGTGAGCGCCATCAGGATGGGATCGGGTTTGCTCATCACCTAGCCCAACGCGATCAGGAAGTTTCCGGAGGCATCGACGCTGACATGATCGTCGGGCCCGGCGTAGAGGGTCATGGTGCGCTCTTCGATGATGAGGGGGCCCTGCAATGCGTGTCCGGCGCCAAGGCTCTCGCCGGCATAGACGGGAACATCCTGCCATCCGCGTCGCCGGTCGAGGAAGACACGGCGTTTGCCGGTGGGATCGGGGGGCCTGGCCGCCCGGGCATGCTCGGGCACCGCGAGCGGCGAAGCGGGAATGGTGGCAATCACGCGCAAGGCCGTGAAGCGAATGGGCGTGATGGGCTTGATGTGCCCGTAGAGGCGCCGGTGGGCCTCCTCGAACCTGGACTTGAGGCTGGCCAGCGTGTCGGTTGCCGGATCGTGGTCGAGCTGCACCGAACGCATCTGGCCCTTGTAGACCAGATCGACCGTGCGGCGCAGGATGGGCGCGGCGCCGGCGGCCTCGCCCTTCAGTTCATCGAGGGCCAACGCGCAGAGTTCGGACAGGATCCCGGGGAGCTGCGCGAGCCCCGCCTCGGCCAGGGGCGCATCGAACACGCGGTAGGCGTCATGACGGATGTCGCTGTCGAGCATGCCGAGGGCGCAGAAGGCGCCGGCGTGGCGCGGCACGTAGACTCTCTTGCATCCCAGCGCGCGCCCGACGGTGGCGCCATGCATGGGCCCCGCGCCGCCGGCGGCGATGAGCGTGTAGCGCGCGGGATTGAAGCCGCGCTTGACGCTGATCTCCTCGACGGCGTGCAGAAGATTCTGCTCGAGGAGCTGGATCATGCCGATCGCGGCTTCCTCTTCGTCGAGCTCGAGGGGCGCGGCGATCTTCTCGGCGCATGCCTTGCGCGCCCTCGCGCCGTCGATGATGACCGAACCGTCGCCGATCGGACCTTCGCGCATGCGCCCCAGCACGACGAGCGCGTCGGTCGTGGTGGCGTCGGTGCCGCCGCGGCCGTAACTGGCGGGGCCCGGCATCGCGCCCGCGCCCTGGGGGCCGCAGTGCAGAAGCCCGGCGCCATCGACGCGCGCGATGGTGCCGCCGCCGGCGCCCACCGTGTGAATGTCGATGGCAGGCATGGCCACGTGGTAACCGGCGATGTCGAAGCCGTCGATGATCTGCGCGCGGCCCGACTGGAGCATGCTGACATCGCAGCTGGTGCCGCCGATCTCCATGCCGATGAGATCGTCGCTGCCGCACAGCCGTCCGAAGTAGCGCATGGCGCCGATGCCGGCGGCCGGGCCGGAGAGGCAAAGGGCCACGGGCGCCTTGCTCACGCGCGACAGGCTGATGGCGCCGCCGTTGCTCTGAACGAGCGTCACCTCGCCCTTGAAGCCGAGTTCTCTGAGGCGCAGGCCGAGGGCCTCGAGATAGCCGACCACCCGCTTGCGAATGAATGCATCGATGACGGTGGTGGACCCGCGCTCGTACTCGCCCATGATCGGCGCAAGGCGTGAGGACAGGGAGACGGACATCGTCGGGGCGACTGCCCGGATCACCCCGAGCGCCTGCTCCTCGTGGGCGCCGTTCACGTAAGCGTTGAGGAAACAGACGGCGACGGCCTCGACCCCTTCGCGCTCGAATCCGGCCAGCGCCTCGCGGATGTCGGCCGGATCGAGCGGCGCGAGTTCCCGGCCATGCACGTCGATGCGGCCGCGCACACCCTTGCGCAGATAGCGCGGCACCAGCGGCTCGGCGAAGGGCGTGCGGTGGTCCCAGGGATTCGGGCGGATGCCGCGGCGAATCTCGAGACTGTCACGAAAGCCGTCCGTCGTGAGCATGCCGACGCGAGCGCCCTTGCGCTCGAGGACGGTGTTGGTGGCGATGGTCGAGCCGTGCACGAACCAGCCGCACTCGCCGAGCAGTTGCGCGGCGGAAACGCCAAGGCCTCTGGCCGCGGCAGCGACCGCATCGAGCACGCCGCGGCTCGGATCGGCCGGCACGGACGGAACCTTGAAGACGGAGATCGCGCCGCCCCCCTGATCCACCACCAGGTCGGTGAACGTGCCGCCGACGTCGACGCCGATGCGATTCATGGCCAGGCTCTCCTGGAGGGGTTCTCCGCTGCCGCTCGGGGCGACCGGCACGATCCTGCCACACTCCCCGTGGCTGCGGTGGACAGGCTGCGCGCGGCGCAGCCTTGGACCACGCCACCCTGTCCATGCTTCGCGACAGGCCTTTGAGTTGCGGGAACTCTGCAAGCCGCACCCGGCCCGGCCGGTCACGAGCCCGGACCGATGTCACCGACTACGGCTTCAGCAACGCCGCAACGACCCGTCCTTCGGCGTTGACGAACACGCGGTAGCGGTTCCCGTTCTGGCAGATCGCGATGTGATCGTCGCTTCGCAGGGTCGTCCGCAGCCGCGGCGGGTGCCGCCCAGAGCATGGCCCGGAGCGCCGTCCACAAAAGCAGACACCAGGCGGCCCGGGTCCGATGTTCGGCACGACGCTCCATGGGCATCACCGCAAGGCTCGCTACAGCGACTCGAGCTTCGCCCGATCCGAGAGCACGCTCCAGATCGACTCGCGCGAGGAGGCAATGGCATCTGCCAGCGCAGGGTCGGTGTCCTGCAGCAGGGCGAGCGTCTTCATCAGCAGCAGGTCATAAGACAGCCTCAGCTCGGCCAGCGAGGTCTCGATCCGCCCTTCGAAAAAGGCCCGAAGTCGCTCGAGCAGATCCTCGATCTGGTTCTTGAGTGCGAGCTTGCTGAACACGCCGATCGCATCCGTTTCGCGCAACCGGATCTCGAGTGCCCTGAGGTCCAGCGGCGTGGGCGTCGGCTGCGCGACAGGAGGGGCGGGTTGCGGCACGCGCTCGAATCCTGCAGACCCGGTCATCAGCACGATACCGACCGGAAGGGCCGCAAGCCATCGGAGCACTCGCATCATCGGATCAACCATCGGGAGCCGCCTCTGCGCGACCATCGACGTTCGAGGCACCTGTTAACACCCCCACCTGACACAGGCTCGAGCATGAACCCGCGGCCATGGCCCTCTTGTGAGGGCGATCAATCGGGGGCCTGGGGTGCCTTGCCCGATGTCACCGGCACCTCGGTCGGCCTTGTCGACAGGTAGAGGTGCCACACCGCGAAGAACATCGCCGCGATCGCCGGGCCGATGACAAAGCCGTTGACGCCGAACACCACCATGCCGCCGAGCGTGATGATCATGACCACGTAGTCCGGCATGAAGGTGGCCTTGCCCACGAGCATGGGCCGCAAAAGGTTGTCCACCAGGCCGATCACGAGCAGGCCCCAGGTTGCCAGCGCCAGGCCCTGCCAGATTGCCCCCGTGAGCAGGAACCAGATCACCAGGGGCAGCCACACCAGCGCGGCGCCCACCGCCGGCAGGAGCGACAGGAAGGCCATCACGACGGCCCACAGCAGGGCACCGCGAACCCCGAGGAACCAGAACGCGAGGCCGCCGAGCGCGCCCTGGATGGCGGCCACGACCAGGCTGCCCCTGACCGTGGCACGGATCACGAGGCCAAAGGTGCGCAGCAGCTCCTGCTTGTGCGCCGGTTTCAGCGGAATGGCTTGCCGCATGGCATGCACGATGCGGTCGCCATCGCGGATCAGGAAGAACGACAGGTAGGGCGTGATGAGCAGGCTGGCCGCGAACTCGAAGGTGCCCTGCCCCAGGCTGAGCACCTTCGTCGCGACGAATCCACCGAACTGCTCGAGCATGGCGCCCAGGCGACGCTGCAGGCTGTCGAACTCCTGCAGCCCGAAGTGCTCGAGCAACGTGACCGCCCAGGCTGGCAGCGCGTCGAAGACGCCGCGCAGGTAGGCGGCCGGATTGAGCTCGCCCGACTGCAGACGCGCGAGAAGAACCGCCGCCTCGTGGGCCAGCATCACACTCAGCACTGCGAAGGGAACGACCACGATCACCACGGCGACCAGGATCGTCAGCACAGACGCCAGCGTGCGACGGTGCCGCAGCCGCTGCAGCAATCGGCGGTTCAGCGGCGCGAAGAGCAGCGCAATGATCCCGCTCCACATCAGCGTGCCGTAGAAGGGCAGCAGGATCCAGACGAGCGCCAGGGAGACTGCCGCCCAGAGCAGCAGCAGGGACCGGTGCTCCACCTCGTTGGGGGAACTCTCGCCAGGGGTCTTCATCGGGGTCGTCGGGAGCAGGTCGAAACGGGCGGCCTCATCGGGTCGACGTCGATCGTCATTGCGCCCTACGAGCCGCTTTCCGCAATGCCGGTGCTCAATAACGGCGCTCAATCGCCCGCTGTCGATCGTCGGCGACCATGTCCTTCGTCAGCCTTGCTGGCGAAGCAGCACGCCTCGCTGGCTGCTGGGGCCCGGTGTACGAATCGCGCTGGAGACAATGTCCGGATCGAGTCGCGTCGGATGGCCTCAAGGCCTCAATCTGGAGAAAGTCCCATGCGCAACTTCAAATCTTTGGTCCATGCCGCGATGGCGCTGGTCATGGTGGCCCTCGTTGGCTGCGCCTCCACACGCACGCAAGAGGGAACCGGCGAATACCTCGATGACAGCTGGATAACGGCCCGGGTGAAAGCCGCGATGTTCAATGAGCCCGATCTGAAGTCCGCCGAGATCAACGTGGAGACCTTCCGCGGGCAGGTCCAGCTCAGTGGGTTCGTGAGCTCACAGCAGGACATCCTCAAGGCGGTCTCGGTGGCGCGTGAGGTCAAGGGCGTCAAGGACGTGAAGAACGACATGCGCGTCAAGCCCCGGTAATCCACTGACCGAATGGCGCCCGCCAGGGAGTTCATCCATGCTCGAAACAATCGCGGTCATTCTGGTCATCCTGTGGCTCCTGGGCCTGGTGTCGTCCTACACGATGGGTGGCCTGATCCACATCCTGCTGGTGATCGCGCTCCTGGTGATCGTCTTCAGGCTCTTGCGCGGGCGCAGCCTCTGAGCGCGGCGGCGATTCGAGACCGACGGTCCCGATGCCGCCCGATGGTTTTACGCGCCTGAAGCGCTGACCCGGGGCCCTGTGCGGGAGCCTGTGGTCCGGCATCCCGCGGCCTGCGCTTTGCTTCTGCTGCCCAGCCCTCTGTCATGAAATCTGCAGCAGCGCCTTCAGCTTGGCTCTGACGTGCAGCATGACGTCATCGCTGACGTCGGCCTTCTTCTTCGCCCGGCGCACTTTCCAGTCGAGCGACTTGACCTGGTCCGAAAGAATCGCGCAATCGACACCGTCGACGCGGGTCATGACCTCGAAAGGGTGCCCCTTGATGCTGGTGGTCATCGGGCAGCAGACCATCAGGCCCGCCTTGCCGTTGTAGCTTGCCGGGCTGATCACCAGCGCGGGCCTGTGGCGCGCCTGTTCGTGCCCCGCCTGCGGATCGAACGCGAGCCACACGACATCGCCGGCGTCGGGCACGAAGGGGCGCGGGCCCATCAGAGCGACTCTTTGCCGACAGGCCGCGCGAGACGACCAGCTCCACCTTCTGCTCGAGGCGATACCCCGCCTCCTTCAGCAAAGCAGTAGGCAGGCGCAGAGCGGGGCTATTGCCCCATTTGCGGATGATGGCTTCCATGCGTAGCAGCTCCCGGTATGTATCTACATTGCAGACACTCCGCGAATCTCGGACAAGGCTCGGCATGCAGCGCCGCGAGCGTCCCGGGCCGTGACGCTGCGGCGAAGTCGGCGCAAACTCGCACGGCGCAAGGCCGGCCCGCACCCCGCCCTGCCCGCCCGAACCATCGTTGCCCAGGAGCCCCATCCATGAAATCACGCGCCGCCGTCGCCATGGCCGCCGGCCAGCCCTTGCAGATCCTCGAGATCGATGTGGCACCGCCCCGCAAGGGCGAGGTCCTGGTGCGCATCACCCATACCGGGGTGTGCCACACCGACGCCTTCACACTCAGCGGCGACGACCCCGAGGGCCTGTTCCCGGTGGTGCTGGGCCACGAGGGCGCGGGCGTGGTGGTGGAGGTGGGCGAAGGCGTCACCAGCGTGCGGCCGGGCGACCATGTGATTCCGCTCTACACAGCCGAATGCCGCGAGTGCCTGTTCTGCAGGAGCGGCAAGACCAACCTGTGCGTGTCGGTGCGCGCCACCCAGGGCAAGGGCGTGATGCCCGATGGCACCTCGCGCTTTTCGCTCGATGGCAAGCCGCTCTACCACTACATGGGCTGCTCCACCTTCAGCGAATACACGGTGGTGGCCGAGGTGTCGCTCGCGAAGATCGACCCCACCGCCAACCCCGAGCAGGTGTGCCTGCTCGGTTGCGGCGTGACCACCGGGCTGGGCGCGGTGAAGAACACCGCGAAGGTGCAGCCCGGCGACAGCGTGGCGGTCTTCGGGCTCGGCGGCATCGGCCTGGCGGTGGTGCACGGCGCGCAGCTCGCGGGGGCCGGCCGCATCATCGCGATCGACACCAACCCCGCCAAGTTCGACCTGGCGCGCGC
>JBILUW010000332.1:0-3788 GCA_044370795.1 Burkholderiaceae bacterium | reverse complement strand
CCGCAGGCGCACCCGCAGCGACGACGGCAGCCCCTCCACCCGCAGCACGCCCGCGCGCAGAGCCGCATCGGCGATAGCGCCCGGATGGCCCGGCGCCGCCGGCGCCACGATCAGCCAACCGCCTGCGGCCGGCAGCTGCGCCTCGCCCGACCAGCGCAGCTGCGCCGCCTGCAGCGCAGGCGCGGGGCGCAGCGGCTCGATCCACAGCCAGTCGCGGTATCGGCAAAGCGCCAGCTCGTCGAGCTCAACCCTGCCCTGCGCGGCACGCGCCGCCAGCAGCTGCCGGCGCGCTTCCTCGATGACGGCCAGCGCGGGCATCGCGCCGCCTGCGGCATCGATCCACGCCCGCAGCGCCAGCCGCTGGCGGGCGGCGCTCAGCGGCGTCAGCGCGCCCCGATGCAACGCAAGCCCGGGAGTCACGCCGGCCAGCACCGCGACGATGCCGGCAGGCGCCGTGGCCAGGCTGGCCCCCGCGAGCGAGCGCGCCTGCGCGAGGTCGGCCGCGGCCACCTCGTCGAGCACGGCCTGCGCATCGGCAGCCAGAGCAGCCGCCCGCGCGATGTTGGCCGGCGCACCGGGTACCGCGCGCGCCAGCGCCGGCAGCACCTCCAGGCGCACCCGGTTGCGCGCGTGGCGGGCATCGGCATTGGACGGGTCGTCGATCCAGGCCAGGGCGTGCGCCCGAGCGTAGGCGGCCAGCGTGCTGCGCGGCAGGCCCAGCAGCGGTCGCAGCAGCCGCGCACTGCCAAGTGGCCTCTCGGACGCCATCGCGGCCAGCCCGCGCAGGCCGGCGCCACGGGCAAGCCGCAGCAGCACGGTCTCGGCCTGATCGTCGGCATGATGGGCCACCAGGACGCGCTGTGCCCCCAGCCTCGCGGCCTCGGCGGCAATAGCGGCATAGCGCTCGCGCCGCGCCCAGGCCTCCAGGCCCTGCCCGACGGGCTGCGCGGGCGGCAACGCCACGACCGCCAGCGGCACGCCCAGCGCATCGGCCAGCTGCCGACAGTGGGCTGGCCACGCCTCGGCGGCCGCCTGCAGGCCATGCGCGATGTGGATGGCGCTCACCGGCACGCCGAGCTCGCGGCCCGCGGCCACGGTGGCGTGCAGCAGCACGGTGGAATCGAGACCGCCGCTCCAGGCGACCAGCACCGGCCCGCGGTCCGCGCGCAGCGCATTGAGCACCGCGCCGAACACGGCGCCAGCGCCTGCCGCGCGTTCAGCGGGCGTCGCCGATCTCCTTGAACTTGCCGAAGGCAAGCAGCCGCGCCTGGCGCTGACGCACCAGCTCGGCGGGCTTGAGGTCCTGGAACTGACGCAGCGCATCGGCCAGAGCTCGGCGCAGCATCTGGGCCATCTGGGCCGGGTCGCGGTGCGCGCCGCCCACCGGCTCGTTGATGATGCGATCGATCAGGCCCAGCGCCTTCAGGCGATGCGCGGTGATGCCGAGGATCTCGGCGGCCTCGGGCGCCTTCGACGCACTCTTCCAGAGGATGGCCGCCCCGCCTTCGGGCGAGATCACGGAATAGACCGAGTACTGCAGCATCATGACCACGTCGCCGACCGCGATGGCCAGCGCGCCGCCCGAGCCGCCCTCCCCGATCACGGTGGTGACGATGGGCACCCGCAGCGCGGCCATCTCGATGAGATTGCGGCCGATGGCCTCCGACTGCCCGCGCTCCTCGGCGCCCACGCCAGGGAAGGCGCCCGGGGTATCCACGAAGGTGAACACCGGCATGCCGAACTTCTCGGCGAGCTTCATGAGGCGCAGCGCCTTGCGATAGCCCTCGGGCCGCGGCATGCCGAAGTTGCGGTAGCCGCGCTCCTTGGTGTCGCGGCCCTTCTGGTGGCCGATGACCATCACCGCCTGGCCGTTGAAGCGCGCCATGCCGCCGACGATGGCCGGGTCGTCGGCGTAGTGGCGATCGCCGTGCAGTTCGTGCCAGTCGGTGAACAGGGCCCCGATGTAGTCGAGGGTGTAGGGGCGCTGCGGATGACGGGCCACCTGCGCGACCTGCCAAGGGGTGAGCTTGCTGTAGGTTTCCTTGACGAGGCCCTGGCTCTTCTTCTGGAGCCGGTCGATCTCCTCGGCGATATCGACGGCGGAGTCGTCGCGCACGAAGCGCAGGGAGTCGATCTTCTGCTCGAGGTCAGCGATGGGCTGTTCGAAATCGAGGAAAGTGGTCTTCATGCAGGAACGTTTCCTAGTAGTCGACCGGCAGCGGGTCGAGACTGCGCCAAAGGTACCAGGTGGCCACCGAACGCCAGGGACGCCAGCGCTCGGCGAGGATCTGGACCTTCGCCCGGGCAAGACGGTGGCGGGCTGCCGCCGGGGCCTGCGCGGCCTCGTCGACGCCTGCCGCCGGGCCCTCGGGCGGATAGTGCAGGGCCACCGCGCGCAGCAACCCGATGTCGTCCAGGGGCAGGACGTCGGGGCGCTGCAAATTAAAGATCAGAAACATCTCGGCTGTCCAGCGGCCGATCCCGCGCACCCGGGTGAGATCGGTGATCACCGCGTCGTCGTCCATCGCCTGCCAGCGCGCCGGGTCGAGTTCGCCCCGGTCAAAACCCGCGGCGAGCTCGCGCAGGTAATCGATCTTGCGACCCGACAGCCCGCAGCGGGCCAGCGTGGCCGCGCGCATGCGCCGCACGCGGGCCGGCTCGACGCGGCCGCAGGCGGTCTCGAATCGCCGCCAGATGGTCTGGGCCGCGGCCACCGAGATCTGCTGACCGACCACGGAGCGTGCGAGCGTGAGGAACGCGTTGTCGCGGGGCGCGAGGGCGCCGGGACCGCAGGCACGAATGACGCCACCGAGCACCGGATCGCGCCGCATCAGGCTGCGCCGGGCCTGTGGCCAGAACGCGGGGGCTGAAGCCGCCGCGACCAAGGGCTCAGGCCCGCCGCCAGGACGTGCCCGCAGGCCCGTCCTCGAGCACCACGCCCTGCGCGAGCAGTTCGGCACGAACGCGGTCGGCGGTGGCGAAATCGCGGGCCTTCTTGGCGGCAGCGCGCTCGGCGATGCGCAAGGCGATCGCGGCATCGTCGAGCACGGCCTGCGCCTGCGCGAGTTCGGCGCGGCCGCGCAGCCCGCCCCGGCGCACGTCGGCGAGCGGGCGCTGCAGCAGCCCGAGCACGCCGGCCAGCGCGCGCAACTGCGTCTCGAGCGCCGCGCTGCGGGTGCGGTTGACCTCGGCAGCCAGGTCGAAGACGGCGGCCATCGCCTCGGCGGTGTTGAAGTCGTCGTCCATCGCCTCGCGAAAGCGCGCGGCCCAGGGCAGTGACCAGTCGATGAGCTCGGCCGGCTGCGGCCCGGCGGTTTCGTCGGAGAGCGCGTTGTAGAGCCGCAGCAGCGAGGCCCGGGCGTCCTCGAGATGGGCATCCGAGTAGTTGATGGGGCTGCGGTAGTGCGCGCGCACGATGAACAGCCTCACCACCTCGGCGTCGAAGCGCTGCAGCACGTCGCGGATCGTGAAGAAGTTGCCCAGCGACTTCGACATCTTCTCGTCGTCGACCCGCACGAAGCCGTTGTGGATCCAGTAGCGCGCGAAGGTGCCGCCGTGCGCGCCTTCGGTCTGGGCGATCTCGTTCTCGTGGTGCGGGAACTGCAGATCGGCGCCGCCGCCGTGGATGTCGAGGCTGTTGCCCAGCAGCGCGGTGGACATGGCCGAGCACTCGATATGCCAGCCCGGCCGCCCGGTGCCGTAGGCCGAGGGCCACTTGACGTCGGCGGGCTCTTCCTCGCGCGCAGCCTTCCAGAGGACGAAGTCGAGGGGGTCGTGCTTGGCGTCGT
>JBILUW010000331.1:0-3818 GCA_044370795.1 Burkholderiaceae bacterium | reverse complement strand
CCGAGCTGGCCGCCGTGCCGACCGTGGTCACGCCCGTCGCCGTCGACATGTCGAGGATGTCGTCTAAGCCGTCGTCGGTCTGGAAGTTCGAGTACAGGACCTTCTCGATCGCGTTCAGCGTGATCGAGGCGCGGGTCAGGCTAGCGCCCGTGTGGGTGCCCGACACGCTGATGCTCAGGGTGTCCGTACCGGCGCCGCCGTTGAGGTTGTCGCCCGGGTTGAACGTGGTGCCGTTGGCGGTCAGGCCGTTCGTGCCGATCACGCCGACGAAGGCGTCGTTGCCGGAGGTGCCCGTCAGGTTGTCAGCGCCCGTCGTGAGCGTGAAAGTCGGGTATGTGTCAGATCGAGTCAAATCAGAACGTAAGGAGCGATTGGGAGCCCGCTGGCCGGCGCATCCCACCAGTTTCCTATAAAAGCTGTGATCAAATCGGACATAAGGATTGAGGCAAGCAATTGAAATGCATGATTTTTACAGAAGCGTATTGCCAGTAATGATCGGGCTCGTCTTCCCACCCGACCTCCTACCGGACGCCCCGTTCGGCGCCGTCGCGCCCAGGGCGGGGGAGGGCTGACCGTGCCGTCGCAGCTGCTCTCCGTCGCCTTCGTCGATGGCCTGCGCGGGCAGGGTCCGCCCTCGCGCAACACCAGCTGGTTCGACACCGAGATCGCCGGCTTCATGCTCGAGCAGCGGGTCAGCGGCGCGGCCACCTGGTACTTCCGCTACCGCGACGCGGGCGGGCGCATCCGCATGTGCCGCATCGGCCGCTGCCCGGAGGTGGCTCCGGGCGAGGCCCGCACCAAGGCCTGGCAGATGCGCCAGGAGCTCGACGCCGGTGGCGACCCCAAGCTCAACGCCCAGCGCTTTGCCCGCGCGCCCACCCTCGAGGAGTTCGTGCGCGACAAGTACCTGCCCTACGCCCGCACCCGCAAGCGCAGCTGGACCACCGACGAGGTGCTGCTGCGCCGGCACCTGCTGCCGGCCTTCGGCAGCGTGCGCATGAATCACGTGCGCCGCGCCGACGTCACCGCCTTCCACCTCGAGGCCATCCGCAAGGGCTACGCCCCCGGCACCTGCAACCGCCTGCTGATCCTGCTCAAGTTCGTCTACAACTGCGCCATCCGCTGGGAGGTGCTGCCCGCCGACATGAACCCCTGCGTGGGCGTGGAGCCGGTGCGCGACAACGGCGCGCGCGAGCGCTACCTCTCGGCCACCGAGGTGCAGCGCCTGTTCGACGAGCTCGACCGCAACCGCAACGTGCAGGTGGGGCAGGTGATCCGGCTGCTGCTCTACACCGGCGCGCGCAAGCGCGAGGTGCTCGACGCCCGCTGGGAGCACATCGACCTCGAGCGGCGCTCGCTCCTGGTGCCGCTGTCGAAGTCGGGCCGGCCGCGGCACATCCCGCTTTCGGATGCCGCGGTGGCGCTGCTGCTCTCGCTGCCGCGCGACCCCTCCATCCCCTGGGTCTTCTGGAACCCGCGCACCGGCAAGCCGCCGGTGTCGGTCTTCTACGCCTGGGACACCATCCGCAAGCGCGTGGGCCTGTCGGAGGTGCGCCTGCACGACCTGCGCCACACCTTCGCCAGCTTTCTCGTCAACTCCGGGCGCTCGCTCTACGAGGTGCAGGCCCTGCTCGGCCACCATGACCCCAAGGTCACGATGCGCTATGCCCACCTCTCGCCGGCCGCGCTGGTCGATGCGGCCAACGTGGTCGAGCGCGCGGTACGCCGGCCGCAGGGGGCGGGCGGGGGCAACGCGCCGGCCGCCGGCGGCGAGGGCTGACCGGCCACACGGGAGCGGCGCAAAGCGAAGCCGACCGGCGCCGACCGGCGCGCAGCGAGGTGCTGTGGCTTGGGGTCGACAGGCCCGGTCTTTCTTGTAACAATGTTATTGAATTCATCTTGACTATCCAGTCAAGGATAAAATGTCAGGCAAAGTCATGGCTCTGGGTGTCTGTCCAGGTGTCTGGCGTCCTGTCCGTTCCGTCCTACGCAACTTCTCGTGCAGCTCCTCCCGCCTCCTCAGCCTCCCATGACTCAGCGGGCCATCGTTCTGCGCCTTGCCTTGCTCGATGTCACGCCGCGCGTGTGGCGGCGCCTGCGGGTGCCCGAGGCCATCGCCCTCGACCAGCTGCACGCGGTCTTCCAGCGGGCCATGGGTTGGTCGGACAGTCACGAACACGAGTTCGTCATCCACGGCACGCGCTACGACAGCCGCCCCTCGCCGGGGCGCGAGGCTGGCGTGCGGGTGCTGCCCGAGCGGGGCCGGCCGCTGTGGGGCGCGCTCGGTGCCAGCCGCTCCTTCGACTACCTGTACGACTTCGGCGACGGCTGGCAGCACCTGGTGGTGGTCGAGTCCATCGACCTCCTGGCCGAGGGTGAGGAAGCGGGGGTGCAATTGATCGACGGCGGCGGCGCCTGCCCACCCGAAGACGTGGGCGGGCCGGCCGGCTATGCCGGCTTTCTGGCGGCCATCGCCAGCCCCGTCCACCCGGAGCACCGCGCCATGCTCGACTGGGTGGGGGGCGCTTTCGACCCTGCCGCCTTCGATGCCGCGGCCATCGCCCGCGCCCTTGCCGATCCGGGCGAGGTAGTCGGAGGGGGCGGCCGCGGGCAACCGGCCTGAACCGGCTGGGCCAGGCCCAGCGGCCTAGGCCTGATGGCCTAAGCCGTCCACTTCACCGCAACAGGATCACCTGGTGAGCCTGAGCTTCGGTACTCTCTGACAGCTAGCCGTCGGAAGTTGCCGTTGCAAAAGCCCGTAGTCCCACCGTTGCCTGCGCCCCGCGCCGCCCGCCCCGCACCGTCTTCCGACGATGCCGTGCGCGCCCGGGTAGAGCTGCTGGAGCTTGCCCGCGTGCTGGGCAACGTTGCCCGCGCCTGCCAGATCATGGGCGTCTCCCGAGACACCTACTACCGCCTGCGGCGCCAGCACGCCAACGGCGGCGAGGCCGCGCTCGCGCCCATCTCGCGCGAGCGCCCCTTGCTGCCCAACCGGGTGGCGCCGGCCACCGAGCGCGCGGTCATCGATCACGCCCTGGCCAACCCCACCCACGGGCAGGCGCGCATCGCCCAGGCCCTGGCCGCCCGCGGCATCGAGGTCTCGCCGGCCGGCGCCCGCGGTATCCTGCTGCGCCATGGCCTCCAAACGCGCCAGCTGCGCCGGCGCGCGCTTGCGTCTCCGCGCCAGCCCGGGCAGCTGGGCGTGCAAGACACCCTCTCGCTGGGCGCCGCTGGCGCCCTGGGCGAGCTCTGGCAGCACAGCTTCCTCGACACCGCCTCGGGCCTGCTCTTTGCCACCGTGGCCAACGGCCGCGGCCCCGAGGCTGCCGTGGTGCTGCTTGCCGAGCGCGTGCTGCCCTTCTTCGATGGCCGCGGCCTGGCGTTGCGCCATGTCGTCACCGACCGCAGCCCGCAATACACCGGCCGCCCCGAAACCCACCCCTGGCGCGGTCTGCTCGCCGCGCGTGGCATCGGCCACGCCATGGCCACGCGGGCCGACCCCGCCGCCGCCGTCCGCCTCGAGCGCCTGCAGCGCCTCATGCTCCACGAGTTCTGGCGTGCGGTCATGCGCCAGCGCGCCTGGGCTTCGCTGGCCCACCTCCAGGCCGAGCTCGACGCCTGGGTGGCCGCCTTCAACGCCCGGCGCCCAGCCGACGGCTGGTGGTGCTTCGGGCGCACGCCCATCGAAACGCTCGAGGCGATGGTGGGGGCGGGCTGAGGGCGCTCACCGATCGAGAGTCCATCCTTCTCCGGATCGCGGCCTCGGATCTGCCGGCAGCCCTCACCCTTGACCGACAGTCCCAGGCCAAGGCCGAGGC
>JBILUW010000330.1:0-3836 GCA_044370795.1 Burkholderiaceae bacterium | reverse complement strand
GCCCACGCCAACGACCAGCAGATGGAAGAGCACGAAACCGCCGGCGAGCGCGACCAGCGCCAGATTCACCGAGACATCGATGCGGTAGGGCGGCCAGAAGATCGCGACGTTGCCATGGTTGATCCGCATCAGCAGCGCCAGACCCACGGCTGCCGCCACCAGCAGGAGGGACCAGATGATCGCGCGCACGCCGCTCTTCCTGCGGGGCCGTCAGGGGTTGTTCTCGAGCGCGCTGCGCGCGGCGCGCACCGCCACCAGCGCGTCGCCGAGCGAGGGCAGCTCGGGCGCGATCCGCGCGGTCTGGAGCTGACGCAGTGCCGCGACGGCACCGGCCACCGACCGCTGCTCGCGGTCGTAGTGCGAGCCCAGCAGGCCGACCGCGCGCTCGAGGTCGGCGCGAAACACCGGCTCGAGCCGCGCGAGCAGCGACAGCCTCGCCGCCAGCAGCGTCATGCGCAGGTTCTGCCGCACGAAGTACTGCTGCTCGGGGGCGAGCAGCAGCGCGTCGGGCGTGTCGACGCGGTTGACCCGGAACAGCTGCGACAGTTCGGCGAACAGGGCATCGAGCCCGCGTCGGCCGCTCGAGGCGAGACTTTGCAGGCTGAAGCCGCCTGCCCGCGGGGCAGGCTCGGCGGCGCCCTGCCCGGCAGGCGTGGCTGCCGACGCGAGCAGCGGCAACTGATCGACGGTGCCGGCAACCGCGTCGAGGCGTATCGCCAGCCCGACGATGTCGACCGCCGGAACGCCCTTCAGGCGCTCCATGTCGCGCTGGATGAGGCGGCGCAGCCCGATCGCCTGGGGCTGGCGGATGCGCGCCAGACGCCCGTCGGCATCGGCCAGCGCCACCAGCGCGCCCTGCACGTTGCCGCTCACGACAAGCTGCTGGGAAGCGATCGCCAGGGCGTTCTCGACCTCGGCGAGCACCGAATCGAGTGCGTCCTGGGACATCGTGCGGTACAGGGTCTCGAGCTGGGCCTGCCTGCCGAGCGCCTCGGTGAGCTTGCCCTCGAGAACACCGGCGCGCGATTGCAGATCGCGCGCGAGATCCTGCGACTGCCGGACCTGGCCCTCGAGCTGCGCCGCTCTCAGGTCGGCCTCCTGCAGCCGGCGGGCCGCCTGCTCGCCGATGCCCTCGGCCCGCTGCCAAAGCAAGAGGGCCGCAAGCAGCCCGGCCACACCGACGCCCAGCGCCAGCACATCGAGCCGCGCGCGCAGCACGGCAAGGGCGCGAGGACCGAACGACGGGCCACGCAGGGGCGGCAAGGCATCGGGCGCGGCCTGCGCCGGCTCGGCGGACGATCCTCGCAGCGCGGCGGCCTCCGGCGCAGCCGCCGGTGGCTCGCCGGGCGGCACGTCGGCAGCAGGAACAGGTTTGGGGGATTCGGACACGGCTGACCTTCAGCGGCCGCCGCTCAGCCCGAGGCCGAGCGCGCGCGACGCGCAGACCCGGTGGATTCTATCCCGGCCAGCAATCCGGCCTCGCCCGGTTCGAGCAGTTCGGCACGCGCCCAGCCCAGCGCGCGCAGCCTGGCCACCTGCCGCGGGTGCACGGCAAGGGCGCACGCCGCGCCGCGCTCGTCATGCGCCAACGCGCGGTCGAGCCGATCGATCGCGTCGACGTTGGTGAACACGAAAGCCACGGGCTCAGCGGCCGCCTCGCGCAGCCACCGGCCGGCCTGCCCGAGCGCCGTCTGCCCGGGCTCGATCGGTGCCGATCGGAGCACAGCGGCGATGTCGACGAGCGCGCCCCGCGCGCGCAAGGCCTCGAGCCAGTCGTCGCGCCCGGTCTCGCCGCGCACCACGAGCAGCGAGCCACCAGCGCCGATGTCGAAGGCCGGCTCACGCAGCAGCGCGTCGGCGTCGAAGGGCGGACGGGCCGGACGCACCCAGCGGCAGGCCGGTGCCGGGGCCAGCCCGCGCGCCCGCAAGGCCGCTTCGGTTCCCGGGCCGATGAGGGCAATGCCGCGACGCGGCTGCCAGCGCCCTGCCCCCAGCAGCGCCGGCAAGGCGGCCTCGACCGCACCGGGGCTGACGAAGGCGAGCCAGTCGTAGTCGGCGGCCATCCGCAGCTGCGCGCGCACGTCGGGGGCGTCGAGCAGCGACGTGAGACGGCGCAGCGGCAGCTCGAGCACCGCATGGCCGCGGCCGCGCAGCGCGGCTGCGAGCGCCACGACGCGCGGCTCAGGATGGGTCAGGACGACGCGCATCGCCCGGCCGGGCGCGTGAGCGGAATCGGAGCACCAGACCGCAGCCGCGCCGCACGGACGACCACAGGTCGGATCCGATGCACGGCAGGCGCGGCGTTCAGCCCGGCGCCGGCAGCAGCTCGGCGGCGCCCTGATCGAGCAGCAGCCGGGCCACGCGCTCGCCGAGGGCTTCGGCAGTGGCGATGTCGGTGCCCTGAGCGCGCTCGTCGGCCTCGACCAGACGGCTGCCGTCGACGCTCGCCACGCAGGCGCGCAGGCGCAGGCCGCCGGTGACATCGGCGACGCAGTAGGCCGCCAGCGGCACTCGGCAGCTGCCGCCGAGCAGCCGCGATACCGTGCGCTCGGCACTGACCTGCGTCCAGGAGGCCGGATCGGCAAGGGCGCCCACCCAGGCCATGACATCGGTGCGCGCAGCCAGGCACTCGATGCCCAGCGCCCCCTGACCGGCGGCGGGCAGGCTGAACGATTCGGGAACCACCGCGCGGATGCGTTCGGCCAGGCCCAGACGCTTCAGGCCGGCGGCCGCCAGGACGATGGCGCCGTATTCGCCGCGGTCGAGCTTGGCCAGGCGCGTGTCGAGGTTGCCGCGCAGCGGCTGCACGTCGAGGTGCGGAAAGCGCCGGCGGATGAGCGCGGCGCGCCGCAGGCTCGACGTGCCGACCCGGGCGCCCACGGGCATCGCCTCGAGCCCCGCGTACTGCGTCGAGACGAAGGCATCGCGGGGATCCTCGCGGGGCAGCACCGCCGCCAGCGCGAAACCGTCGGGCAGCACCATCGGCACGTCCTTGAGGGAGTGCACCGCCAGATCGGCGCGCCCGTCGGCGAGCGCGACCTCGAGCTCCTTGGTGAAGAGGCCCTTGCCGCCGATCTCGGAGAGTGCGCGATCGAGGACGCGATCACCCTCGGTGGTCATGCCGAGCAGCTCGACACTCGACTGCGGATAACGCTCGCGCAGCAGCGCCTGCACATGGCGCGCCTGCCAGAGAGCCAGGCGGCTCTCGCGGGTGGCGATCACGAGCCGCTGCGGCGCGGCGGATGGCTCTGGAGCGCGGCTGTCGGTCATCGAGCGGCGAGGGTGGCGATCGGCGGGGTCAGGTGACGAGGTTCTTGACGGTAGACCACTGGCGGCGGCTGACCGGCAGGCGCTCGGGAATGTCGCGCAGCACGACCTGCCAGTAGGGGTCTCCGCCCTCCTCGTCGCCGGTCGGGGTGACGCGCTCGAAGCCTGAGATGGCGGGCCGGGCGACCAGCGCATTGCGATGGATGCGCACGAAACGATCGATGAATTCCTCCTCGAGCGACGTCAGGGACTCCTCGATGAGGAACTCGCGCTCGCGGGTGCGCACCGTGATGTACTTCAGCTCGGCCTTCAGGTAGACCACCTGATCGAGCGGCACGAGGATCACGCGCCCGCGCTCATGGACGCTGAGATGACGGCGACGGGTGTTGGTCGCGCGCGCGAGCTGGTCGATGGCCTGTATCTGGTCGGCCGGAAGACGGGTCAGCGCCCGCTTGAGCGCCTCGAGCAGACGCTGCGCCCTGACGGGCTTGAGCAGGTAGTCGATCGCGCGGACCTCGAAGGCGTCGACGGCGAACTCCTCGAAGGCCGTCACGAAGATGACCAGCGGC
>JBILUW010000329.1:0-3847 GCA_044370795.1 Burkholderiaceae bacterium | reverse complement strand
GGCCGGCAGCGCCCTAGGCCGGGCGCCCATCCCTGATAACGCATAATGTGTATTATGTGAACTTCTGTGTGCACCCAGGCAGACGGAAAAATGGCCGCGGTCCCCCTCGGAACCGCGGCCTTCGCGCCGCCAGGCAACCATAGAGCGTCAGCGCACCCGCTCGAACACCGCCGCAATCCCCTGCCCGCCACCGATGCACATGGTCTCGAGCGCATACCGGCCGTCGCGGCGCTCGAGTTCGCGCAGCATAGTGGCCAGGATGCGCCCGCCGGTAGCGCCCACCGGATGGCCCAGCGAGATGCCCGAGCCGCTGACGTTCAGGCGATCGTAGTCGGCGCCCTGGAAACCCATGGCCTTGGTGCAGGCCAGCACCTGGGCGGCGAAGGCTTCGTTGAGCTCGATGAGATCCATGTCCTTGAGCGCGAGCCCGGCGCGCGACAGCGCCCGCTCGGAAGCCGGCACCGGCCCGATGCCCATGCGCTCGGGCTCGACACCCGCCACCGCCCAGCTCACCAGCCGCGCGATCGGACGCAGGCCGAGTTCGGCCGCCTTCTTCGGCGAGGCCACGATGCAGGCCGACGCGCCATCGTTCTGGCCGCTGGCGTTGCCCGCGGTGACCGTGGCCTGCGGATCGGCGCCCAGGCGCACCGCCTTGAGCGCGGCCAGCCCCTCGAGCGAGACGTCGGCGCGCGGATGCTCGTCGGTGCTGACGAGTTCGGGCCCGCGGCGCCCCTTGATCGGCACCGGCACGATCTCGTCGGCGAAGCGCCCTTCCCTCTGCGCCGCCACCGCGTTCTGGTGCGAGCGCAGCGCGAAGGCGTCCTGTTCCTCGCGCGAGACCGAGTAGTCGCGACGCAGGTTCTCGGCGGTTTCGAGCATGCCGCCCGGCACCGGATGGAAACGCCCGCCAGCGGTGATGCGGCCGCGCGCGATCCGATCCCACATCGGCGGCGCATCGCCCTTCAGGCCGAAGCGCGCGCCAACGACGTAATGCTCGGCCTGACTCATGCTCTCGGCGCCGCCGGCGATGACCAGATCGGCCACGCCGGTCTGCACGCGCATGGCGGCGTCGGCCACCGCCTGCAGGCCCGAGCCGCAGCGCCGGTCGAGCTGCAGGCCCGGCACGCTGACGCCCAGGCCCGCATCGAGGGCCGCCACCCGGCCGATCGCCGGCGCCTCGCCGTTGGGGTAACACTGGGCGAAGATGACGTCGTCGATGTCCTCGCCGCGCAGACCGGTGCGCCGGACCATCTCGCGCAGCACGAGCTCGGCCAGCGCCACCGGCGTGACGTCTTTCAGGATGCCGCCGTAGCGGCCGACCGGGGTGCGCAGGGGTTCGCAGATCAGGGCGTCGATCATGTCGGGCTCTCGGTTGGGGTCAGCGGCTGAACGCGAAGCCTTCGTAGCCGCGCGCGACCACGTCCTCGCAGATCTTGCGGTAGGCGGGCATGCCGCCGGCGTAGGGCATGAACACCCGCGGCTTGCCGGGCACGTGGGCGCCCATGTACCACGAGTGCGGCACCTTCGAGAGAAGCGTGGCGTCGGCGGCCGCCTGCACCTTGTGCTGCCAGGCGTCGGAGGTGTCGGCCTGCGGCTCGACCCGCGTGAGGCCCTCGCGGCGCATGTGGGCGATGCAGTCGGTGACGAAGTCGACGTGCTGCTCGATCGCCACCGGCATGTTGCACAGGACCGAGGGGCTGCCCGGCCCGGTGAGGGTGAACAGGTTCGGGAAGCCCTCGACCTGCAGGCCCAGGTAGGTCCGGGGGCCGGCAGCCCACACGTCGTTCAGGGCCGCGCCGCCGCGACCCGCGATGTTGAGCTTCTGCAGCGGGCCGGTGAGCGCGTCGAAGCCGGTGGCGAAGACGATGATGTCGAGGTCGTACTCGGCCCTGCCGGTGCGGATGCCGCGCGGCGTGATGCGTTCGATGGGGTCGGAACGAACGTCGACCAGCGAGACGTTGGGCCGATTGAAGGTCGCGAAGTACCCGGTGTCGATTGGCGGGCGCTTGCCGGCGAAGGGGTGGTCGATGTCGGCCAGCAGCGCCGCGGTGGCCGGATCCTTGACGATCTCGCGGATCTTGTTCTTGAGGAACTCGGAGGCGGTGTCGTTGGCCGCCTGATCGACCAGGATGTCCTGGAAGATGCCGCGAAAGCGCAGCCCGCCGATCGCCCACGCGCTCTCGTACATCATGCGCCGCTCGCCGGCATCGACATCGTGGGCCGAGCGCTGGGAGATGATGAAGGGATGCCCGTTGGGGGTCGAGTGCATCACCTTGCGGATGCTGTCGGCGTTGTCCTTGACGTACTTGCGGAAGGTGGGAGTGAGTGGCGCGTTGTGCGCCGGCACGCTGTAGTTGGCGGTGCGCTGGAACACCGTGAGGTGCGCGGCCTGCTCGGCGATCACGGGTGTGGCCTGGATGCCGGTGGAGCCGGTGCCCACCAGGCCCACGCGCTTGCCGGTGAAATCGACCCCCTCGTGCGGCCACTGTCCGGTGTGGTACCAGCGGCCAGCGAAGCTGTCGCGCCCCGGGATGTTGGGAATGTTGGCCGACGACAGGCAGCCCACGGCGGTGATGAGGTACTGCGCCTCGTAGACCTCGCCGGCCGCGGTGAGGGCGCGCCAGCGGTTGGTGGCCTCGTCGTAGCGGCAGGCCACCACCCGGGTGCCGAAGCGGATGTCGCGGCGCAGATCGAAGCGATCGGCCACGTGGTTGAGGTAGCGCAGGATCTCGGCCTGGCCGGGGTAGCGCTCGGACCACTCCCACTCCTGCAGCAGCTCCTTCGAGAAGTAGTACATGTAGGAGTGGCTCTCGGAGTCGCAGCGCGCGCCGGGGTAGCGGTTCCAGTACCAGGTGCCGCCCACGCCGTCGGCCGCCTCGAGCACGCGCGCCGAGATGCCCAGGCGATCGCGCAGGCAGTGCAGCTGATACATGCCGGAAAAACCGGCGCCGATGATCAGGGCGTCGAGCCGCTCGATGGGGGTGGCGGTGGCGATGTCGACGACGGGGGCGGAGGCGGTTGCGGATTCGGCCATCGGAGGGTTTCCAGGGACGACGGTGGAGAGGGGAACGCAGGCGCTGCGGCGAGCCTCAGAGTTCTACCAGCTGCCCGGCCTGCCACATCTCGCGCAGCTTGAATTTCTGAATCTTGCCCGAGCCGGTCAGCGGAAAGGTGTCCATCAGGAACCAGCGCCTGGGGGTCTTGTGAGGTGCCAGGTGCTCGCGCATGTAGTCGAAGAGCACCTCGCGGCTGATCGTGGCGCCGGGCGCGGGCCGCACGAAGGCGGCAACCTCCTCGCCCCAGCGGGGGTCGGGCAGGCCGACCACGGCCACCTCCCCCACCGAGGGGTGGCGAAAGAGCAGCTCCTCGAGCTCGCGCGGATAGATGTTCTCGCCGCCGCGGATGATCATGTCCTTCAGCCGCCCCTCCACCGTGCAGTAGCCGCGCGCATCCATCGCGCACAGATCGCCGGTGTGCAGCCAGCCGTCGGCGTCGATGGCCGCGCGCGTGGCTTCGGGCATCTCGAAGTAGCCGAGCATCACGTGGTAGCCGCGGGTGCAGTACTCCCCCACGGTGCCCACCGGCACGATCGCGCCGGTGGCCGGATCGATGATCTTGGTTTCTGTGTGCGGCATCGGCGGGCCGATGGTGAGGGCCTTGTCGTCGATGGTGTCGTCGGGCCAGGTCATGGACGCCACCGGCGAGCACTCGGTCTGGCCGAACACGATGGTGAACTTCGCGCCGATGCGCTGCTCGAGCTGGCGCACCAGCTCGGCCGGCACCGTCGAGCCGCCGGAGCAGAAAGCCTGCATGGCCGAGAGGTCGGTGCGCTCGAAGGTGGGGTGCT
>JBILUW010000327.1:0-3851 GCA_044370795.1 Burkholderiaceae bacterium | reverse complement strand
GTGCAGGTCCATCGTGAGCACCCGCTCGACGCCGGCGATCTGCAGCATGTTGGCGACCACCTTGGCGCTGATCGCCACGCGCGAGGAGCGCACGCGGCGGTCCTGGCGGGCGTAGCCGAAGTAGGGCAGCGCCGCGGTGATGCGGCCGGCCGAGGCGCGCTTGAGCGCGTCGACCATCAGCATCACCTCCATGAGGTGATCGTTGGTGGGCGCGCAGGTGGATTGCAGGACGAAGACGTCCTTGCCGCGGACGTTCTCGAGGATCTCGACCATCACCTCGCCGTCGGAGAACCGTCCCACCACGGCCTTGCCCAGCGGCATGTGCAGGTGCGAGGCCACCTCGGCGGCGAGCTTGGGGTTGGCGTTGCCGGTGAAGACCATGAGGCCTTCGGGCGACAAGCCATCGGCACTGCGGCGAGCAGCCAGCGACATGAGCATATCCGCGGGACGTTGAGCGCGACTTTGGGACGGAAGGGATTGGCTGGGGAGGAAGGATTCGAACCCTCGAATGCCGGAATCAAAATCCGGTGCCTTAACCAACTTGGCGACTCCCCAGCGGTTCTTTGGAGCCGACGACTCCGGTTGCCCGGTGCCGTCAGCCCGCGCGGGAACCAGCCGCGCTGTCCGTATTGCCTGTTACCGGCGGCGTGCCGTCCAGACGGCCCGACGCCCAGTCGCGAAGCGGATGACCAGGCAACGACCTGACCACCCGAACCCGCATGCCCGCCCGCGCGCGACCCCTAGGCAGTCTGGCGAGCACCGCAGCACCGGCAGCGTGCTCCGGAAGGGGCACGAAAAGGCTGGAGCCCGACCCGCTCATCCGGACGAGGGACGGGTCGATCCCGGCCTCGCCGCTTGCCTGCTTCAGAACCGCGAGCGCCTGCGCCACCCGGGGGTAGCGCCGCTCCACGACAGCCTGCAGATCGTTGCGCACCGAAGCATCCGGCCACGCCTGCGAAAGACTGTCGATTTTAAGGGGCGGGGTATTCCGAGTCAATTCGGGGGCCGAAAAGACTGCCGCCGTGGGCACCGCCTGGGCGGGAGCGGCCAGCAGGTAGCTGCGCGCCGGCAGTTCGAGCGGCGTGAGCCGCTCGCCCACCCCGGTCGCCCAGGCATTGTTGCCGCGCACGAACACCGGTACGTCGGCACCCAGCGCCAGGCCCAGTTGCGCCAGCCGTTCGAGCGGCCAGTCCAGCTCCCACAGGCGGTTCAGGCCGAGCAGCACGGTGGCCGCGTCGGAGCTGCCGCCGCCCAGCCCGGCGCCCATCGGGATGCGCTTGCGCAGGCAGATGCGCACGCCCAGCGCGGTGCCGCTCTCGCGCGCAAGCAGCCGCGCGGCGCGCACCGTGAGATCGTGCTCGGGGGGCACCCCGGGCGTTGGCGTTGCCATTTCGATGCGGCCGTCGACGCGTCGAGCGAGATCGAGTTCGTCGGCGAAGTCGATGAGCTGGAAGACGGTCTCGAGCAGGTGGTAGCCGTCGGCCCGTCGTCCGGTGACGTGCAGGAAGAGGTTGAGCTTGGCCGGCGCCGGCAGGGCGCGCAGTTCGACGAGCGGAGGACGGGCAGGCATGGCTGCTGACGGGCAGGGCGGCTGTGGAGGCCCCGGGGCGGGAGGGGTCAGCGCGGCGTGACCGGCGCCACCACGGGCGGCGCGGCCACGACTTCGTCGACCAGCAGCCGCAACTCGACCTCCCGGCCGGGCGCGGCCGCGGGGGTCGCCGGCCAGCGCAGGGTCAGGCGCCTGGGCAGGCCGTCCTGCCACGTCTCGACGGCCACCAGCCAGCCGGAGTCCTCGAACGACGCCGGCCTGGGGCCAGCGGCGGGGGCGGCCAGCCATCGCGGCAGATGGGACAGAGGCGCCGGCCAGCCGAAGGCGCGCTCGGTCAGGGCTTCGGCCCGCTCGGCGCGGATGCTGCGCCCGTCGGCCGTGCTCAGCGAGGCCGACTCGGGCGTCACGGTGGCCACCGCCAGGGTCTGGCCCAGCGGCGACGACACCTCGAGATCGCTGCGCTGGTCCGCGACCCGCAGGGCGAATCGGCCGCTGGCGCGCTGCGGCGCCTCGTCGGCGGCCGGTTCGCGCCAGCTGACCGAGAACCGGCCGGCGTAGTGCAGGCCGGGCGGCGTCGGCGCAGCCGGCGCGGTTGCCGCGCAGCCGCTCAGGAGCAGCGCGGCCGCAGCCAGGCTAGAGCGCCACATTGAGGCGGGCGAGGGTGTCCCGCAGCGTCTGGTTGTCGGGCTCGCGCGATCGGGCCTCGGCCCACAGCTTGCGGGCCTCGTCGAGCCGGCCGAGCTTCCAGAGGACCTCGCCGAGGTGGGTGGCGATCTCGGCATCGGGCAGCAGGTTGTAGGCGCGGCGCAGGTACTCGAGCGCCTGCTCGGGCTGGCCGCGCTTGTAGAGCACCCAGCCCATGCTGTCGAGGATGTGCGGATCGTCGGGCTGCAGCTGCAGTGCGCGCTCGATCAGGGCCTGCGCCTCCTCGAGCCGCAGGCCGCGGTCGGCCAGGCTGTAGCCCAGCGCGTTGTGGGCGTGCGCGTGATCGGGGCGGGCGCGGATCAGCCGGCGCAGGCTGTCCTCCATGGTGTCGATGCGGTCGAGACGCTCGGCAGCCATCGCGTGATCGTAGAGCAGCTCGGTGTTGTCGGGCTGACGCGCCAGGGCCTGGTCGAGCAGCGCGAAGGCCTCGGCGGTGCGCCCCGCCTCGCGCAGCATCTGTGCCTCGGTGCCCACGAGCTGGGCCTCCTGGCGTGCCGAGCCGGCGTTGGTTCCGCGCAGCAGCTGGCGGGCGGCATCGAGCGAGCCGCTGCGGGCGATCAGCAAGGCGCGACGCATCAGGGCCGGCAGCGCCTGGTCGCCGTCGGTGATGCGCTCCAGCCAGGCGATGGCCTGCGGCAGCTGCCGGCGCTCCTCGGCGATCTGCGAGAGCAGCATGTAGGCCGTGGCGTTGTCGCGCGGGATCTCGGGCGACAGGCCGACGACGCGTTCGAGGTAGCCGACTGCGGCATCGGCCTGACCGGTCTGGTAGGCCAGCTGGGCCAGCGCGAACAGCACCGCCGGGCTGTCGGGCTGCAGGCGCAGCGCCGACTCCATTTCGCGACGGGCGTCGTCGGCGCGCCCGCTCGCGGCCAGCAGCCGCGCGTAGTGGAAGCGCACCTCGACGGCGCGCGGATGCGCGCCGAGGAAGGCCTCGAGGACCCGCAGCGCTCCCGGGATGCCGGCGGGGGTGGCCTGGACCAGCTGCGCGGTGACCAGCGCGAGCTGTTCGTCGTCGGGCCTCAGGGCCAGCGCCCTGCCGGCCTCGACGGCCGAGCGTTCGGCCATCCCGGCCGCCTGGGCCTGACTGGCCAGCGCCAGCCGGGCGGCCACCGTGCCGGCGTCGGGCGCGGCAAGGTCTTCGAGAAACCCGAAGGCGGCGCTCTTGTCGGGGCTGCGGCCAAGCGCGCGCTGCAGCTGGGCGTAGGCGTCGTCGAGGGTGCCGGCTGCGCGGGCCGCCGCCAGGCGCCGCGCGATCAGGGGCCGCGCCTCTTCGAGGCGGCCGGTGGACAGCAGCAGGGTCTCGAGGGTCTGGCTGGCGTCGGCCACGGCGGGCGCCAGCTCGTGCCACAGGCGGGCCGCCTGCAGCGCGCGGTCGAGGGAGCGTTCGGCGAGCGCCAGTTCGGTGGCGCGGCGGGCCAGCCGTGGATCGCGGATCTTGCGCGCGAGCGACAGGTAGGTGGCTGTGGCGCTGCCGGTCTGACCGCGTTGGGCGGCGATCTCGGAGGCCAGCAGCTGGAACACGAGTTCCGGGGTCAGGTCGGCCGCCGGCAGGGGGCCGCTGTCGCTGGGGATGCGCGCTGCTGCCGCCGGGCGGGAG
>JBILUW010000326.1:0-3868 GCA_044370795.1 Burkholderiaceae bacterium | reverse complement strand
TCGGCGATCAGCCAGAACCCGTCGCCGCCGATGCTGTTCATGTGCGGATAGACCACCGCGATGGCGGCCGCAGCGGCCACCATGGCTTCGACGGCGTTGCCGCCATCGCGCAGCACGGCCGCGCCGGCCTGGGCCGCAAGATGATGGGGTGCGGTGACCATGCCGCCAAGGCAGCTGAGGCTGTGCAGCATCGGACTAACCCTCCGGGGTTCAGATCTCGCGCAGCCACACCTCGCCCACCGAGTGGTCGGCGCGCTTGCGCAGCACCACGTGGGCGCGCTCGCGGGTGGGCAGGATGTTCTCGCGCAGGTTGAGCAGATTGATGTCGCGCCAGATGCCGCGGGCGACCTCGGTCGCTTCCTCGGTGGGGAGGTTGCGGTAGTGGTGGAAGTACGACGCCGGGTTGCTGAACACCGTGCGCTGCAGCAGCAGGAAGCGGTCGATGTACCAGCGTTCGATGTGCGCCTCATCGGCGTCGACGTAGATGGAGAAGTCGAAGAAGTCGGAGACGATCACGCTGGGCGTGCGGCTGCGGGTCGGATCGACCGTGGCCGTCTGCAGCACGTTCAGGCCCTCGAAGATCAGGATGTCGGGCCGCTCGATCGTCTGCTCTTCACCCTCGACGATGTCGTAGCTGCGGTGCGAGTACACCGGCGCCTTCATGAGCAGCTCGCCCGCCTTGGTGTCGGCCAGGAATTCAACCATCCGCCGGCGGTCGTAGCTCTCGGGGAAGCCCTTGCGCTTCATCAGGTCGCGCTCGATCAGCACCCGGTTCGGATGCAGGAAGCCGTCGGTGGTGATCAGCGCCACCCTGGGGTGGTCGGGCCAGCGCGCAAGCAGCGCCTGCAGCACCCGCGCGAACGTGCTCTTGCCCACCGCCACGCTGCCGGCAATCCCGATGACATAGGGCCGGTTGCCCACCAGCCGGCCGAGGAACTCGTCCTTCACGCCGCTGAGGCTGCGTGCCGAGCGGAAGTGCAGGTTGAGCAGCCGCGACAGCGGCAGGTAGACGTCGACCACGTCCTGCATCGACACCTGCTCGGTGACGCCGCGCAGGGCGTGGAGATCATCCTGCGACAGCGTCAGCGGCGTGTTCGAGCGCAGCCGCGACCAGTCGTCGCGCGAGAACTCGGTGTAGGCCGAGTACTCGGTCTTGCCGTTGCCCCGTCCTTCGCGAGGCGCTCGCTCGCGGGTGCCGGCCGGGGTCTGCGTGTGGGCCATCGCTGGGTCCTGGAGAGCCGGGGCGCTATTGTGCCCCGAGTTGGATCGAATGCCGACCGGCCGCGCCCGGCAACGCGCGATCGGGGCGCGCGCCGTGCCCGGCCGGCCGCGTCGTGACTGCCAACCGCCGTTCCTCGGCCGATGGTAACCGCGGATGCTGCATCGCACAAATTCCTGTTGACAGCCCGCCGACAACCCGGAGAATACGATTTGTGCGCTGCAACATAACCGATGCGGCGGCTGCGGATCGATCCGCCAACCCCACGCCAATCCAGAACACAGAGGCTGCCATGATCAAGACCCCCGAAGACCTGCTCAAACTGCAAGCCGAGGCCTACTCCGCGCATCAGGCCGCCGTTGCCAAGACCCTCGAGGGCTTCGAGAAGCTGGCCAGCCTCAACCTGCGGGCCGCTGGCGAGAGCCTGGCGCTGCACAACGAGCAGCTCAAGGCGCTGGTTGGCGCCCGCGACCCGCAATCGGCCGCGCAGGTGCTCACCGACATGGCCAAGCCCTCGACCGAAGCTCTCACCGTGTGGGCCCGCGAGTTCTATCAGCTCTCGAGCCAGACGGCCACCGAACTCGTCGGTCTGGCCGAAAAGCAGATGGCCGACGGCCAGAAGCAGCTGGCCACCGCCGTCGAGCTGCTGGCGAAGAACGCACCTGCTGGTTCCGAGAGCGCGGTCCAGATGCTGCGCACCTCGATGAACGCCGCGTCGTCCGCCTGCGAGCAGGCCATCAAGGCCGGTCGCCAGGTGGCCGACCAGGTCCAGGCCGCGGTTTCGCCGGCAACCAAACCCGCCGGACGCAAGGCCGCCTGAAGTCCGCCCGCTCCGGTCGTCCCGGATCGGGCGTTTCCGTTCATGACCCGCGCCGGCCAGGGCCCGGCGCCAACCGGGGTAGCATCGCCCGGATCCGTCGGCCGTTGCGGCTGCCTGGATGCCAACTCCGGGAGACCGATGCCATGAACGGCGCCGAAAGTCTCGTCCACACCCTGCTCGATGCCGGGGTCGACGTCTGTTTCACCAATCCGGGCACCTCCGAGATGCACTTCGTGTCGGCCCTCGACCGCATCTCGGGCATGCGCTGCGTGCTCGGCCTCTTCGAGGGCGTGGTCACCGGCGCCGCCGACGGCTACTGGCGCATCGCCGAGCGACCGGCCAGCACGCTGCTGCACCTGGGCCCCGGCCTGGGCAACGGTCTGGCCAACCTGCACAACGCCAAGAAGGCCCGCTCGGGGATCGTCAACGTGGTGGGCGAGCATGCCACCTACCATGTCCCGCTGAATGCGCCGCTCACCAGCGACATCGAGGGCGTTGCCCGACCGATGTCGCACTGGGTCCACACCAGCCGCCACGCCAGCGACATCGCCGCCGACGGGCGCGCCGCCGTCGAGCAGGCGGTGGCGCCGCCCGGGCGGATTGCCACCCTGGTGCTGCCCGCCGACACTGCCTGGGGCGAGGTTGGCGCCGGCGCTCCAACCCCCCGGGGGCGCGTGCATGCGCCGGCACGCCGGCCGGTCGATGCGGCCCGCATCGAAGCCGCCGCCCTGGCCCTGACCGGTCCCGACACCCTGCTGCTGCTCGGTGGCCACGCGCTGCGTGAATCGCCGATGGCTCGCGCCGGGCGTGTGGCGGCCCGCACCGGTTGCGCCGTGATGTCCGAGTTCGCCGCCGCGCGCGTGCAGCGTGGCGCCGGGCGGGTATCGGCGCTGCGTGTGCCTTACGTGGTCGAGGCGGCGCAGGCGGCGCTCGCGCGCTTCCGGCGCATCGTGCTGGTCGGCGCCACCCCGCCGGTCGCCTTCTTCGCCTACCCCGACAAGCCCAGCTTCCTTGCCCCGGCAGGCTGCGAGTTCATCACCCTGGCCGAGGTCGACGAAGACCTCGACGGCGCGCTGGCCGCGCTTGCCGAGCGCCTGGGCGCCAGCGCGCTCGCGCCGGCCGGCGTGGCGCAGTCGCAGCGCATCGCGCGCGCTGCCCTGCCCGCCGGCAAGGTGACCTCCGAGGGCGTGGCCGCCATCCTGTCGAGCCTGCTGCCCGAGAACGCCATCGTGGTCGATGAATCGGTCACCTTCGGGCGGGCCTTCAGCGCGGCCACGGCCGGCGCGCCGCCGCACGACTGGCTGACCGGAACCGGGGGCTCGATCGGCTTTGCGATGCCGGTGGCGGTCGGCGCTGCGATCGCCGCGCCCGATCGCCGGGTGGTGGTGCTCGAGGGTGACGGCAGCGGCATGTACACGCTGCAGGCGCTCTGGACCATGGCCCGCGAGGGCCTGAACGCCACCGTGGTGGTGTTCGCCAACCGGTCCTACCAGATCCTGAAAGGCGAGTTCCTCGGCGTGGGCGCCGGCGAGCCCGGCCCGCGCGCCTCGCAGATGCTCTCGCTCGATCATCCGGCCCTCGACTGGATGTCGCTGGCCCGCGGCATGGGCGTGCCGGCGAGCCGCGCCGAAGACCTCGGCGCCTTCGCCGAGCAGTTCGGCCGCTCGCTCGCCACACCAGGCCCGGCGCTCATCGAGCTGGCCACCTGAGCCGACACGGGCCTCGACCCAGGTGCCTGCCATCGCGCTGGTCGCCGGCGCCGGCGGCCGCCTCGGTGAGTCGCTGCTCAACCGAGTGCTCGCCAGCGGCGACTATGCCGCGGTGGTGGG
>JBILUW010000325.1:0-3871 GCA_044370795.1 Burkholderiaceae bacterium | reverse complement strand
CTGCGTGAGTTCGAGCGGCTGGCGCACGACCATTCGTCCGGTCTCGCGGGCGAAGTAGCTGTCGAGGGGCTTGCCATTGACGACCACGCGTCCGCTGCCCTTCTTGAGGAACACGCGCGCGACCGAGGTCTTGCGGCGGCCGGTGCCGTAGTAGTACTCGCCGATCATGGTCAGATCTCCAGAGCCTTGGGCTGCTGCGCGGTGTGCGGGTGGGTGGGTTCGGCGTAGACCTTGAGCTTCTTGAGCATCGCGTAGCCCAGAGGCCCCTTGGGCAGCATGCCGCGCACGGCATGTTCGAGCGCCCGCCCCGGGAAACGGCTCTGCATCTTGCCGAAATCGGTTTCGGTGATGCCGCCGGGGTAGCCGCTGTGCCGGTAGTACTTCTTGCCCAGCGCCTTGTTGCCCGTGACGCGGATCTGGCCGGCATTGACCACGACAATGAAATCGCCGGTGTCGACGTGGGGCGTGAACTCGGGCTTGTGCTTGCCACGCAACCGCAGCGCGATCTCGGCCGCGAGCCGTCCGAGCACCTTGCCGGCGCCGTCGACCACGTACCACTCGCGCTTCACCTCGGCGGGCTTGGCGGAAAAGGTCTTCATGGGATGTCCTGTGGATGGTCCGCCAAGATAGCCCATGCGCAACCCCGCACGGCCAAGACGGAAAGCCTGTTATTCTAGCCGGGCACCAAGCCGGAAGTCAAAACCTCCGGCAAACGCGCCCCTGCGGCCAAAAAAAAGCCCGTTCCGGGGGAACGGGCTGAACCACCTTTGGAGGAGGGTGGAGGAGACGCGGGGGGTTGTCCGAGACAACCGATGGATCAATCCTAACGCCAGCTTTGCTGCACTGCAAGAACTTTCTTGCCGCATCGCAGCAACCTCTCCGCAGGGTGCATCCGGAAGCTGGCCGCCAGGCAGGCGCCATGTCGCCTTTCGCAACGCAACATCACGCGGGCTCCGCGCAGGGCTCGCCCGCGCAGGAGCAAGACACCCATGGAATGCACCGTCAGCTGGGCCGGCCCCGCCGGCATGAGCTTTCTGGCCCGAACCGGCAGCGGCCATGTCGCCGTGATGGACGGCGCGGTCGAGGGCGGAGGCAACAATCTCGCGCCCCGGCCCATGGAACTGGTGCTTGCCGGCACCGGCGGCTGCACGGCCTACGACGTGGTGCTGATCCTGCGCCGCAGCGGCCAGGACGTGCGTGGCTGCGAGGTGCAGTTGCGCGCCGATCGAGCCGAAGCCGACCCCAAGGTGTTCACCGCCATCCACTTCCACTTCGTCGTGCGCGGGCGTGGGCTCAAGCCCAATCTGGTCGAGCGCGCGATCAAGCTGTCCCACGACAAGTACTGTTCTGCATCGGCGATGCTCGCCCACACGGCCAAGCTGACGATCGACTGGGAGATCGTCGAGGACTGACCCTCCGCGAGCGTCGCGCGCAACCCGGCGAGGCGGCCCACAGGCAGCGGCCGCTGCCCTGCGGGCTCAGACCCGGTGCGCGGTCGTGGTCATGAGCCGGGCGGCCAGCCGCATCGCGGCCCGCACCGGCGGGGGCAACGGCTCGCCTCCCAGTTCGATCGCAGCCTGCGCATGGGCGGCTTCGTCGATCTTCATCTGCGCCACGATCGCTCGCGAGCGGACATCGCCGGGCGGCAGCCGGTCGAGATGACCGTCGAGGTGGGCCTCGACCTGCCGCTCGGTCTCGGCCATGAAGCCGAGACTGGTTCGGTCGCCAGCACGGCCGGCGAGCACGCCGATGGCGAAAGCACCGGCATACCACACCGGGTTGAGCAGCGACGGGCGCCCGCCGAGTTCGGCGATGCGCTCGCGCGTCCAGGCGAGGTGGTCGCCTTCTTCGCTGGCCGCCTCGCGCAGGCGAGCCCTCAGGGCCTGGTCGGCGGTGACCGCTGCCTGCCCGTCGTACAGAGCCTGGGCGCACACCTCACCGACGTGATTGACTCGCATGAGGGCGGCCGCCAGCCGGCGTTCGTCGGCGCCGAGATCCTCGTCGGGCAAGCCAAGCGCGGGGCTCGGGCGGGCAGCGGGTAACGCGGACGCCAGCGTGGCCAGCCCCCTGCCGACCGCGCCCAGAACGCGGTCGAGGGGTCGCAAAGCGGGAACGGCCGGAGCAGGCCCGGGCGGGTCGAAAGCATGGATAGCCATGGCGTGATCGTATCAGTACGCCGGGCGCAGCTCGACGCGGTGGGCAACGACCGTGCGCCGCGGGGCTGTTGCCTGCCCGCCACACCTGCACGGCAAAAGCCACTTCGCGAGGTCCCGATGCTTTGAAGCCCGGTTGATTTTGGTGACAATGGCCGGGACTTCTATCCGAGGGACAGCGCCCGCAAGGGCTTGCTTCGGGGAGTTGCGGCGGTTTGAGGGCCGCCCATTGATCCACACCTAGGAGATTCATCCATGAAGAAAACCCTGATCGCCATCGCCGTCGCCGCCGCGGTTCCGGCGCTGGCCCAGGCCCAGTCCTCCGTCACCCTGTCGGGCAACGTCAAGGTCGGTCTGAACAGCTACAAGCTCAGCAACGGTGCCGTCGCAGCCAGCAATGGCTCGGGCCTGGTGATGGGCGACGGCTCGTCGCGCTTCGTCATCGCCGGCTCCGAGGATCTCGGCGGCGGTCTGCGCGCCACGTTCCAGTGGGATACCCGTCTGCGTCCCGATGACTCCCATGGCACCAGCCAGCTCGGCTCGGGCAACAGCTGGGTCGGTCTGGCCGGCGGCTTCGGCCAGCTGCGCCTCGGTCGCCTCGACCAGCACTACGGCCACGGCGTCGACGAGCACGGCGTCCGCGCCACCGCGCTGCAGCACTCGTCCATCTCGCTGCTGTCCTACGTCGGCAACTCGGTCAACGCCGCGGCTATCGCCAACGCCAGCCGTACCGCCAACCTGGTCCGCTGGGATTCGGTCAACATGAACGGCTTCACCGCCGGTCTGGGCTACTCCACCGCCTTCCAGGGCACGGGCGAAGGTGGCCCGGGTGCTGCGTCCAAGGGCTCGGCCATCGCCGCCAACATCGGCTACGCCAAGGGCCCCCTGACCGCCGGTCTGAGCTACTGGGATGCCAAGGACGAGCCCAAGGTCAACGGCCAGAAGGGTCTGCGCGCCTGGGGTGGCTACACCTTCGGCACGATCAACGTCGGCCTGACCTACGACCAAGCTGCCGCCAACGTTCTCCAGCCCACCAAGGTCGAGAACAAGCGTAACGCCTGGTCGATCCCGGTCCGCGCCAGCGTGGGCCCCGGCACCCTGCTGTTCACGTACACCGTGGCTCAGGATGTCAAGGTTGCCGGCACCACCGCCGCCAACACCGGCGCCAAGATGATGGTCATCGGCTACGACTACCCGCTGTCCAAGCGCACGTCCGTCGGCGTGTCGTACGCCAACATCAACAACGAGTCGGCCGCTGCCTACCAGATGTTCACGGGCGCAGCCCTCTCGAACATCCCGAGCAACGCCCTCGGCCAGGACACCCGCTCGCTCTACCTGGGCCTGCGTCACGCCTTCTGATGCACCGCTGGCGTAAGCCAGCAGTCTCAGGAAAAGCGCCGGGAACTCCCGGCGCTTTTTTTTGGCCCTCATCCGGAGCGATGCGCGCCATCCGTCGGCCTGGGTCGCTCGCCTGCCGTCTCGCTCGATCACGCCCGCGAATACGGGGGCTAATCTTCTTCCTCGATCGCGAGACGCCGGAAGGCCGCCGCGCGACGCCTTGATTCCGACAGGATCGACGCCCGAGCACCACCATGAGCACCGCCCCCAAGCCCGTTCCCCGCGTGGAAGTCCAGCCGGGGGAGATCGAGATCGGCAAGCCCCTGCCGTGGCCGGTCTATGCCCCGAACGGCGTGTTGCTCGCTCCCGCAGGCTTCCTC
>JBILUW010000324.1:0-3890 GCA_044370795.1 Burkholderiaceae bacterium | reverse complement strand
ACAGCGCCGGCGGCAGGAACGCGTGGTCGCCCACCTCGGCGGCCAGACCGGGATACAGCGCCAGCAGCAGATGGGCGCGCCGCTCGAGATCGGGCGGCGCGGCCTGCGCGCGCAGGCCGGACGGAACGCGCCCGCCTGCCCGCTGACCCCGCGCGGCATCGGTCGAGCGCCCGCCGGCCGTGCCCGGGCCGGATCCGCGCTGGAAGCGATCGCCGCCGTCGGCACCCGATGCACCGGTCTGACGGCCAGGGCGACCGGTCGCGCCGCGCGCCCCCGTCTCGCCGGCGGCCAGAAAGCCTTCGAGTTCGGGCGCGCTGATGCGGCCCAGCGTGGCAACGCGGTGCACCAGCTGCAACCGCAAGGCCTCCCTCGGCAAGGCCAGCAGCAGCGGCCGGGCCAGCGCCAGCAGCCGGGCGCGCCCCTCGGGCTCCTCGAGATCGACCTGCGCGCCAAGCTCGCTCACCAGCAGCTCCGACAGTGGCACGGCAGCGGCCATCTGCGCCTCGAATGCCTGCGCGCCGCGCTCGCGCACGAAGCTGTCGGGATCGTGCTCGGGCGGCAGGAACAGGAACTCGAGCCGCTTGCTGTCGTGCGCGTGCGGCAGACAGGCCTCGAGCGCGCGCCAGGCCGCCTTGCGTCCGGCAGCATCGCCATCGAAGGCGAACACCACCCGGTCGACGGTGCGCAGCAGCTTGCGCACGTGATCGCCGGTGGTGGCCGTGCCCAGCGTGGCCACGGCATTGCCCACGCCGTGCTCGGCCAGCATCACGACGTCCATGTAGCCCTCGACGACGATGGCGAAGCCCGCCTTGCGGATCGTGTCGCGCCCCTCGAACAGGCCGTAGAGCTCGCGCCCCTTGCTGAAGAGCGGCGTCTCGGGCGAGTTCAGGTACTTGGGCTCGCCCTGGCCCAGCACCCGCCCGCCAAAGCCGATGACCTGGCCGCGCGGATTGCGAATCGGAAACATGATGCGCTCGCGAAAGCGGTCGTAGCGACGGCGCGCAGCCGGCGCCGGTGCTCCCTCGCCAGCCGGCTCGGCCGGGGCGTCGATCACCAGACCCGCGGTGAGCAGACCCGGCGCGTCGTAGTCGGGCACGGCCGCCTGCAGGCCGCGCCAGCCCTCCGGCGCATAGCCGATGGCGAAACGCGCCGCCGTCCGGCCCGAGAGGCCGCGCCCCTTGAGGTAGTCGATGGCCCGCGACGACTCCTTGAGCCGTGCGCGGTAGAAGTCGGTCGCCGCCTGCAGCAGGCGGAACAGGTCGGGTTCGGCCGCTGGCGCGCCGCCGCCCGGGGCGCGCTCCTGGGGCACCGTGAGACCGACGGAGCGGGCTAGATCGTTGATTGCCTCGACATACGACAGCCCGGCGTGCTCCATCAGGAACCCGACCGCCGATCCGTGCGCGCCGCAGCCGAAGCAGTGATAGAACTGCTTGGTGGGGCTGACCGTGAACGACGGGCTCTTCTCGCCGTGGAAGGGGCACAGGCCGAGCAGGTTGGCCCCCGCCTTGCGCAGCTTCACGTGCTGGCCCACCACGTCGACGATGTCGATGCGGGCCAGCAACTCCTGGATGAAAGCCTGCGGTATCACCCCGGAAGTCTAGTGCCTGGCGCGGCGCCCGCGCGACACCTGCAGCGGCTCAGGGCCGGCTCAGGCGCGCGCGCACCGCAGCCGACACCGCACCGAGGTCGGTCCGCCCGGCCAGCCGGTTCTTGAGCAGGCCCATGACCTTGCCCATGTCCTGGGGCCCGGCAGCGCCGGTCTCGGCGATCGCGGCCGCGACCGCCGCCTCGATCTCGGCCGCATCGGCCTGCGCCGGCAGATAGGCCGACAGCGTGTCGATCTCGTCGCGCTCGCGCGTGGCCAGATCGAGCCGGCCGGCCTGTTCGAACTGCGCGACCGAGTCGCGCCGCTGCTTGATCAGCTTCTCGACCACGGCGGTGACGAGCACATCGTCGGCCTGAACCCGTTCATCGACCTCGCGCTGCTTGATCGCTGCCAGCAGCATGCGGATCGCCGACAGGCGCTCGGCCTGACGCGCGCGCATCGCCGCCTTCATGTCCTCGGTGATACGGTCCTTGAGCGTCATCGCTGTGAACTCCTCGCGAGAAGGCAGGGGCACCCGGGTCGCCGGGCCGATACACGGCGCGGGCGCCCGTGCCAGAAAGACAAAAGCCCGCGGTGCTTGCGCTCGCGGGCCTTTGCCGTTGCCTGGGCTCTGTCAGTAGAGCTTCTTGGGCAGCATCTGGCTGCGCAGGCGCTTGAAATGGCGTTTGATGGCAGCCGCCTTCTTGCGCTTGCGCTCGGCGGTCGGTTTTTCGTAAAACTCGCGCGCGCGAAGCTCGGTGATGATCCCGGTTTTTTCGATGGTGCGCTTGAAGCGGCGCAACGCAACGTCAAACGGTTCGTTCTCCTTGACCCTGATGGTCGGCATGTCCATTCACCCCCTTTCACGCGGATTTTCGCCGGTTGCTTTCGGCCGCGGATCAGACCGCGGCAGCCCCGGCGCCGCGCAACCGGCACCGGATGAACAGGCCCGCAAGGGGTTGTTCGCCGACGAAGCCAACGAGTATAGCAGGCTATCGGACTTCTGCCGCGCCGGCGCTGCGCTACGATGACGGCATGATCGTGCTCGGCATCGAGAGTTCCTGCGACGAGACTGGCGTCGCCCTGTACTGCACGCGGCGCGGCCTGCTCGCCCAGAGCCTGCACACGCAGGTGGCCATGCACGAGCGCTACGGCGGCGTGGTGCCCGAGCTTGCCTCGCGCGACCACATCCGGCGGGTGCTGCCGCTCACACGGCGGGTGCTGGCCGAGGCCGACTGCACGCTGGCCGACCTCGACGCCATCGCCTGCACGCAGGGCCCGGGGCTGGCCGGCGCGCTGCTGGTGGGCACGGCGGTGGCCACCGGTCTGGCCGTTGCGCTCGAGCGCCCGCTGATCGGCATCCACCATCTCGAGGGGCACCTGCTGTCGCCGCTGCTGTCGGCGCGCCCGCCCGGTTTTCCCTTCGTGGCGCTGCTGGTCTCGGGCGGTCACACGCAGCTGATGCGCGTCGATGGCGTGGGCCGCTACGCGCTGCTGGGCGACACCCTCGACGACGCCGCCGGCGAGGCCTTCGACAAGAGCGCCAAGCTGCTGGGCCTGGGCTATCCCGGCGGTCCGGCAATCGCCGCGCTGGCCGCATCGGGCCAGCCGGGCCGCGTCGCCCTGCCCCGGCCGATGCTGAACTCGGGCGATCTCGACTTCAGCTTCAGCGGCCTGAAGACCGCCGTGCTCACCGCGGTGGGCCGCGGCCTGCCCGATGCGCAGGCGCGCGCCGACCTGGCCGCCGAACTGCAGGCAGCCATCGTCGACGTGCTGGTGGCCAAGAGCCTCGCGGCCGTGCGCGCCACCGGCCTGTCGCGCCTGGTGATCGCCGGCGGGGTCAGCGCCAATCGGCGGCTGCGGCAGGCCCTCGAGGCGGCGGCGGCCGGCGGCCGGCTCGAGGTCTTCTTTCCCGAGCCGGCGCTATGCACCGACAACGGCGCAATGATCGCGTTTGCCGCCGCCCTGCGTCTTCAGGCCGGCCTGGCACGGGCCGATGCCGGCGCGCCGTCAGGCTTCAGCGTGCTGCCACGCTGGCCGCTGGAGTCGCTCGCTCCCGCCTGAGCCGGCCACAGCCGGGCCGCGCCGAACACGCCAGCCGAGTCGCCAAGGCGGTTGGGCAGCAGCCGCGTGTTGACCGAATCGGCGAACACGTAGCGCACCCAGCGCTCGGGTACCGCGTCGTAGAGCAGCCCCACCTGCGACAGGCCACCGCCCAGCACGATGGCGTGCGGATCGAAGAGGTTGATCACGCCGGCCAGCGCGCGCGCCAGCCGGTCGACGTAGTCGGCCATCGCGACGCGCG
>JBILUW010000323.1:0-3911 GCA_044370795.1 Burkholderiaceae bacterium | reverse complement strand
GCGTGGGCCGCGGTAACCGCGAAGCGCTGGACGGGGTTGCCGAAGTAGTCGATGTCGGTCTCGATCTCGGCCGGCTCGGGATCGATGCCGAGCGCATGGCCGAGCACCGCCTGGCGCACGGAGGGACGCGGACGCAGGTGGGCGAGCTGCCAGGCGCTGTCGGCCGGCCACTCGTAGCGGTACTCGGTCTCGTGGACCAGATGGTATCGACGACTCATGGCGATCAGCCGGCCAGCGGCGTGCGCTGCATCGCCGCCGCATGGCCGAAGAAGCGTTCGGTGAGGCGATCGTTGACCGAGCACGCCGCGCCACGCAAATCGGCGAGCGCCCCCGCCAGCGGCGCGTCGTCGGGATGCAGCCGCGCCGGCTCGGCGGCCGCGCGCAGCCGCTCGAGCGCGGGCGCGAGCAGCTCGTCGCCGCAGCTGCCGAAGCGCGCGGCGAGCCGGGTGAGGAAGTCGAGCACGCCCCCGGCGAGAAAGGCTACCGAGCGCGGATTGCCGGGATCGCGGATCAGCAGGTCGAGCACGGGCAGCCATTCGGGCGAGCCGAGGTAGCGGGTGCGGTAGGTGATGCTGGAGTCGGCGAGCTCGAGCAGCCATCCGAGGCCGGCATCGCGGCCCTCGCGCATCGCGGTCTCGAGCGCCAGGCAGACGAAGATCAGCCGCTCGACGCGCCGGCCGATCGACAGGAAACGCCAGCCGGTGTCGCGGGTCATGCCGTCGAGCGCGTACCCCGAAAGCGTCACCAGACCGGTGATCGCACGATCGGCCCAGCCCAGCGCATCGAGCAGGGAGGGCTGGTGCTGGCCCTCGGCATCCTGGATCAGCCGGTTGAGGGAGCGCCAGTTGTCGGCCGAGAGCCGATCGCGCAGGCCGTGGGCCACGCGCGAGAGCTGCCGCAGGTTGCCGGCCAGCCCGCCGATGCGATCGGCTCGCGCGGCGGCCAGCAGCCAGCCGTCCTCGGGCGCCTCGTCGGTCTCGATCAGACCGATGCGACGCGCGAGCGCAAGCGTGGCCAATGCCTCGGCCGCGGCTTCGTCGCCGCCGTCGAGCAGGTGATTGAGCCCCAGACGCAGCAGGCGGGCCACGTCCTCGCTGCGCTCGGCGTAGCGGCCGAACCAGTACAGGTTCTCGGCCACCCGGGAGGGCAGCGCCGCCGACGCCTCGACCAGGTCGGCCGGGCCGACCGTGGCACGCAGCAGGGTGAACGAGGCGTTGACCGGCCCCTGCGACAGCACCCAGGTGTCCTTGGAGGCGCCGCCGCGCTGCATCGAGACCACGCGCGCCGCGGGCGCTCCGGCCACCCGCGCGAGCCCCCCGGGCATCACGGTGTAGCTGCCGCCCGCGGCCGCGGCGAACACCCGCAGGCCGAGCGCGCGCGCTCCCAGGCGCGTGGGCTGGCCGCGTTCGAGCACCGGCGCCTGCGACACCTGGACCAGCTCCTGCGCGACGTAGCGCTCGGGGTGACGGCGGACCTGCTCGCGAAAGCGCGCGGTCGCCGCGGCATCGAGATCGTGGCCGAAGACCGGCTCGAAGGGGTGGTCGGGCGTGGCCGGCTTGAAGACGAGCGAACCCATGCGCGCGAAGGCGTCCTCGAGGGCGGCCGGCTCACCGCACCACCAGGTAGCCACCGAGGGCACGCGCAGCGGCTCGCCCAGCAGCCGCTCGGCGATCGCCGGCAGAAAGCCGAGCAGCGCGCCCGACTCGAGCACGCCGGCGCCCAGCGCGTTGGCAAGCACCACCGAGCCGCGGCGCGCGCAATCGAGCAGGCCAGGCACCCCGAGCGCGGAGTCGGCGCGCAGCTCGAGCGGGTCGCAGTAGTCCTCGTCGAGCCGGCGCACGATCGCGTGAACCCGGCGTCCGCCCTCGAGCGTCTTGAGCCAGACCTTGCCCTGCCGCACGGTCAGGTCGGCACCCTCGACCAGCGGGAAACCGAGGTAGCGCGCCAGCAGCGCATGCTCGAAATAGGTCTCGTTGTAGGGCCCCGGGGTGAGCAGCACGGTAAGCGGCGGCCCGTCGTCGCGCGAGGCGAGACCGGCCAGCGCGTCGCGCAGGCCGGCAAAGAAGGCGGCCTGCCGCGTGACCCGCAGATCGCGGAACAGCTCCGGAAACACCCGCGAGACGATCAGTCGGTTCTCGAGCGCATAGCCGGCGCCCGAGGGCGCCTGCGTGCGATCGGCGAGTACCCACCAGCGGCCATCGGGCGATCGGGCCAGATCAGCCGCATACAGGTGCAGGAACACGCCGCCCGGCGCGCGCGTGCCGTGGGCCGCCCGCAGGAAGCCGCCATGGCCGAATACCAGCTCGGGCGGGATCAGCCCCTCGCGCAGCAGCAGTTGCGGCCCGTACAGGTCGGCCAGGATGCGGTTCAGGAGCTCGGCGCGCTGCGCGATGCCGGCGCTCAGCGCCGCCCATTCATCAGCCGCGATGACATGGGGCAGCGCATCGAGCTCCCAGGGGCGGTCGAGACCCTGAGGATCGGCATAGACGTTGTACGTGACGCCGTGATCGCGAATCTGCCGCTCGATCGACTCGAGCCGCTCGCCGATGCGCTGGGCCGGCGTGCGCGCGAGCAGCTCGAAGAGCGCGCGCATGTGCGGGCGCGGCCCGCCAGCGGCCGATGCGAGCAGTTCGTCGAAACGCGCGCCGGCCGGCGGGTAGCCGGCAAGCAGCCTGGCATCGGCGGCCGATGCGCTCAAGCGGTCCTGCGCAGATCGAGGGTGAAGGGCAGCTCGGGGCTGCGCGCGGCGGGCTCGATCGCCAGCCGCCCGGGCGTGTGGCCGAGCCGGAAGAAGCGCGCGAGCCGTCGGGCCTCGGCCTCGTAGGCGTTGACCGGGAAGGTCGCGTAGTTGCGCCCGCCCGGATGGGCGACGTGGTACTGCGCGCCGCCCATCGACCGCTGCATCCAGGTGTCGGCCAGATCGAAGACCAGCGGCGCGTGCGCGCCGATCGTGGGATGCAGGCACGAGGGCGGCTGCCAGGCGCGATAACGCACGCCGGCGACGAACTCGCCGACCCGGCCGGTGGGCTGCAGCGGCACCTCGCGGCCATTGCAGGCGAGCACGTGCCTGTCGTCGACCAGACCGCTGACCAGCACCTGCAGCCGCTCGACCGAGGAGTCGACATAGCGCACCGTGCCGCCCGCGCCGCCCTCCTCGCCCAGCACGTGCCAGGGCTCGAGCGCCAGCCGCAGCTCGACGTGCACGCCGCGCGCGGCGAAGTCGCCGAGCTTGGGGAAGCGGAACTCGAAGTGCGGCCCGAACCACTCGGCGCGCACCGGCAGCCCGGCCTGCCCGAGCTCCTCGACGACGTCGGCGAAGTCGTCCTGCACGAAGTGCGGCAGCATGAAGCGGTCGTGCAGCTCGGTGCCCCAGCGCTTCAGGCGCGCCGGCCGGTAGGGCTCGCGCCAGAAGCGCGCGACCAGCGCGCGCATCAGCAGCTGCTGCGCCAGACTCATGCGGGCATGCGGGGGCATCTCGAAGGCGCGCATCTCGAGCAGACCCAGCCGGCCCGAGGGGCCGCCCGGCGCGTACAGCTTGTCGATGCAGAACTCGGCCCGGTGGGTGTTGCCGGTGACGTCGGTGAGCAGGTTGCGCAGCAGGCGGTCGATGGTCCAGGGCGGCAGCGACCCCGGCATCGCGCCGGCCTGCAGGCGGTCGAGCTCGCGCAGCGCGATCTCGATCTCGTAGACCGAGTCGTTGCGGGCCTCGTCGATGCGCGGCGCCTGGCTGGTCGGGCCGATGAACAGCCCCGAGAACAGGTAGGACAGCGAGGGGTGGTTGTGCCAGTAGGCGAGCATGCTCGCGAGGAGATCGGGCCGGCGCAGGAAGGGCGAGTCGGCCGGGGTCTGGCCGCCGAGCACGAAGTGGTTGCCCCCGCCGGTGCCGGTGTGCCGCCCGTCGAGCATGAACT